>JAHZHX010000020.1 GCA_019420065.1 Clostridiales bacterium
TGATGCTGCCGGCAGAGATGCGCGGCGGCCGGGTCAAGGTCAAGACTGAAACGGCTGCGCGGCTCACCGTACAGGGAGAGGCTTTGGAGGCGGCCCTGGAGGCCTGCCGCCGGGCAAGCAAGCAGCGATTGCTGCTTGAAATGCTCTCCGACGGCAGCGCACAGCCGGTAAGCGAAATTGCCAAGCTGGTCAAAAATGCGCGGACGGGGCTGAACGACCTGCGCAAGCGCGGATACGCGGAGCTCATTGAACGCGAGGTATTGCGTTCCCCCTATCCGGATACGCTGAATCGGGCGCCCGATCCCGTACTGACGGAGGAGCAGCAGCAGGTACTTGACGAGCTGCTGCCAGCCGTCGCGCGCGGCGAGGGCGCATTTTTGCTGCATGGGGTGACGGGAAGCGGCAAGAGCGAGGTGTTTATCCGCGCGGTGCGCAAGTGCCTGGAGATGGGCAAGGGCGCAATCGTGCTGGTGCCGGAGATCGTGCTCACGCCGCAGATGGTCACCTGGTTTCGCGCCCGCTTCGGCGACGTGGCCGCGGTGCTGCATTCGCGCCTGTCGGCGGGCGAACGATTTGACGAGTGGCGGCGCATCCGTCTGGGCGCGGCGCGGGTGGTCATCGGCGCGCGCTCGGCGGTGTTCGCGCCGGTGGAGCGCCTGGGGCTGATCGTGGCCGACGAGGAGCACGAGCAGAGCTATCAGAGCGAGCACTATCCGCAGTATGACGCGCGGGAGATCGCCGCCTCGCGCGCGCAGCGCGAGGGCGCGGCGCTGGTGCTGGCCAGCGCAACGCCGTCCATGCTGACCTTTGCGCGCATGGAACGGGGGGATTATACGCTGCTGGAAATGCGAAACCGCGTGCATCACCGGCCGCTGCCGCAGGTTACGCTGGTGGACATGCGCGAGGAGCTGCGTCTGGGCAACAAAAGCATTTTTTCGGCGGCACTGGCGCAGCGTTTGGACGCATGCATCCGCGAGGGACGGCAGGCAATGCTGTTCATCAACCGGCGCGGGTATGCGCAGTTTGTCAGCTGCCGCGCCTGCGGACAGCCGGTTCGCTGCCAGAGCTGCGATGTAAGCATGACCTATCATGAAAGCGACCGCAGCCTGCACTGCCATTGGTGCGGCGCGCGCGCGCCCATGCCGAACAAGTGTCCGTCCTGCGGCAGCGCTTATATCCGCGCCTGCGGCATTGGCACGCAGCGGGTGGAGCAGGAGGTCAGAAAGCGGCATCCCGGAGCGGAGGTGATCCGCATGGACGTTGATACCACGGGCGAAAAGGACGCTTATATGACGCTTTTGTCCCGCTTCCGCGCCCGCGAGGCGCAGGTGATGGTGGGCACGCAGATGATCGCCAAGGGACTGGACTTTCCGGATGTAACGCTGGTGGGCGCGGTGCTGGCGGATACCACGCTGAACATGCCGGACTATCGCGCGCCTGAGCGCACGTTTCAGCTGCTGACGCAGGTGGCGGGCCGGGCCGGGCGTGCAAAATATCCCGGCGAAGTGGTGATCCAGACCTATATGCCCGACCATTACGCCATCCGGGCGGCAGCCGCGCAGGATTATCGGGCGTTTTATCACCAGGAGTTCGACCGCCGCCGGCGGGAGCTGTATCCGCCCTTTACCATGATGGCGCGGATTTTATGTACGGCGCAGAGCGAGGAGATTGCGCAGAGCGTGAGCGTGGAGCTGAAGGAACGGCTGGAAAAATTTGTTCGCGGTCAGCCGCTTCTGCGCCGCCGCGTACTGTTTATCAGGCAGGACGAGGCCCCCATCCGTTTTCTGCGCGGGCGCTTTCGGGCGCAGGTGCTGGTGAAGCTGCTGGAGCATGCGGGCAGCCGGCCCGCGATCGGATATATGCAGGCGCTTTGCGAGGAGGATTGGCCGTGCGAGGTGCAGCTGGAGATCAATCCCGCCTCGATGGCGTAAAAGGAGATAGAGAAAATGGCTGTAAAAGAGATTTTGAAATTTGGCAATGCCACGCTGCGCAAGACCTCGCATCCGGTAGAAAAATTCAACCTGCGGTTATGGCTGCTGCTGCGCGATATGGCCGATACCATGTATGACGCGGACGGCGTGGGTCTGGCCGGGCCGCAGGTCGGCATTCTGCGCCGGGTGGTGGTGATCGACGTGCAGGACGAGCACGGTCTGATCGAATTGATCAACCCGGTGATTCTGTCCGCCGAGGGCGAGCAGGCGGGCGGCGAGGGATGCCTGAGCGCGCCGGGGCGGTCGGGCTACGTGGTGCGCCCGCAGAAGGTGACGGTACGCGCGCAGAACCGGCACGGCAAGTTTTTTGAACTGACGGGCGAAGGGCTGCTGGCGCGGGCGCTGTGCCATGAGATTGACCACCTGGACGGCAAACTGTATATTGACGTTGAGGAATATGAAATCAAGGACGAAGAGGGGGAAGGCTGATGGCGCTGCGCGTAGTGTTTATGGGTACGCCCGATTACGGCGTGCCGTCTCTGGAGGCGCTGATTGCGGCCGGATACGACGTGGCGGGCGTGTTCTGTCAGCCGGACAAGCCCAGCGGCCGCGGCAAAAAGATTGCCTTCTGCCCGGTGAAGCAGTGCGCCCTGGCGCACGGGATCCCGGTGTTTCAGCCCCGCCGCACGCGGGTGGACGGCGTGGAGCCGCTGCGCGCGCTTGCGCCAGATCTGTGCGTAACGGCGGCCTTTGGGCATATCCTCTCCCAGGAGGTGCTGGATATTCCCCGCATCGGCACGGTCAACGTGCATGCGTCGCTTCTGCCCAAATATCGCGGCAGCGCGCCGGTCAACTGGGCGCTGATTGAGGGAGAGACGGTGACCGGCGTGACCACCATGATGACCGACAAGGGCATGGACACCGGCGATATGCTGATGAAGCGCGAGGTGGCCGTGCTGCCGGACGAGACGGCGGGAGAACTGGTGGAAAGGCTGTCTCATGTGGGCGCGCAGCTCCTCATTGAAACGCTGGCAGCCATTGAACGCGGCGATTGTCCGCGCGAAAAACAGAACGAGGACGAGGCGACCTATTATCCCTTGCTGAAGAAGGAAATGGGCAGGATGGATTTTACCAGATCTGCGTGGGCGCTGTGCAATTTTGTGCGCGGAATGACGCCCTGGCCGGGCGCTTATGCGGGTGAATACAAGGTGCTTGCGGCGCGGGCGGAGGAGTATGACGGCGTGGAAGCGCCGGGCACAATCCTGCGGGCCGACGCGAAAAACGGTCTGTGGGTGCGCGCCGGGGAGGGCGCGGTACGTATTGAGCGCATGCAGGCGGCAGGCGGCAAGCCCATGAATGCCTGCGACTATCTGCGCGGACATAAAATGGAGGCAGGCGCGTTGATTGCGCCTGAAAATACGGATGCAGAAGAAGCCTGATTTTTCCGGCTCCCGCCCCGCAAACGCCAGGCCGGGAACGGGGCGCCCTGCCGCCCGACCGATGGCGCGCCCGGCGCCGTCTGCCGTGCGCAGATCGGATGCGCGTCCGGCGCGCAGCAACGCTAACCCCCGCCTGATTGCGGTCAACGTGCTGGGTGATGTGCTGGGCAACGAGGCGTATGCCGCGCTGTCGCTGGATGAAAAGCTGAATTCGGTCAATCTCAATCAGCTGGATCGCCGCTTGTGCGCCAGCATTGTTTATCGCACGCTGGAAAATCTGTATTATATCGATTTTGCCTTGGCGGGCTTTCTGCGCGATCCGGAGGCGCTGGAGCCGCAGGTGCGGGGGATTCTGCGCACGGCGGCATGCCAGATCCTGCTGCATGACCGCGTACCTGACAGCGCGGCGGTCAACGAGGCCGTAAAGCTCACGCACGAGCTGCGGCTGGACGGGTTTTCCGGGATGGTCAACGCCGTGCTGCGCCGCCTGGTGGATAACAAAGCGGGCATCCAGTGGCCGGAGCGCAGCGAGGGTACGCGGTATCTGTCGGTGATGTATTCGCTGCCGGAGTGGCTGGCGCAGCAGCTGACGGCGGATTACGGCGCGGAAGAAGCGGAAAGAGTAGCCGCTTACCGCACGGAAAAGCACAGTATCACGGTGCGGCCCACCCATGGGCGGGAAAAAGAGTTTGAGGCCTGTCTGCAAAAAAAGGTGTGGGAGCATGAAACGGCGGTGATGCCGGGAGCATATCGCATTTATGGCGCGATGCAGATTGCCCGTGACAGCGATTATCTGGGCGGCATATTTTCCATTCAGGGCGAGGGCAGCATGCTGGCGGCCGAGGCGGTCGGCGTGCGGCACGGCATGAACGTGCTGGACTGCTGTGCGGCGCCGGGCGGAAAAACGGCTTATATGGCCGAGCGCATGGACGGCACGGGCCGTGTGTATGCCTGGGATCTGCATGCGCACCGGGTAGAATTGATCCGTGCGGCGATGCGCCGCCTGCATCTGGACAACGTGCGTTTGGCGGCGCGGGACGCGACGGCCATGCGCGAGGAACTGGCGGGAAGCATGGACGCGGTGCTGCTGGATGCGCCCTGCAGCGGTCTGGGTGTGATGGACGACAAGCCCGATGTAAAATACCGCCATTCTCCCGAAGGGATTGCGGCGCTGTGCGCGACGCAGCAAAAGCTGCTGGAGACCTGCTGTCGCTATGTCAAGCCGGGCGGCGTGCTGGTATACTCCACGTGCAGCATTTTGAAGGATGAAAACGAGCGTCAGATTGCCCGTTTCCTGAAAGAGCATGACGAGTTTGCGATCGACGCTTTGCCGGAAACGATTCCCGCCTCGCTGCGGGCGCACTGCACGCCGTATGGTCTGCAGCTTCTGCCCAGCCGGGACGGAGTGGAAGGCTTCTTTGTGGCGCGCATGAAGCGCAGGTAAGGAACAGGATGGAAAAGAAGGAACTGCTGGGGCTGTTTCCCGAGGAGCTGGCGGCGGAGCTGAAGGAGCTGAATTTGCCGGCCTTCCGCGCAAAACAGATTTTTGCCTGGCTGCACCGCGGCGCGCGCTTTGCCCAGATGAGCAATATTCCCAAAGCCCTGCGGGAAACGCTGGAAAATGCTTATATTGATCAGCCGGCGGCGATCCTGGAAAAAAGGGTGTCTCAGCTGGACGGCACGGTCAAGCTATTGTACGCGCTGCCCGATGGCAACTGCGTGGAGGGCGTGCTGATGCATTATCACCATGGCTATACGCTGTGCCTGTCTACCCAGGTGGGGTGCCGTATGGGCTGCGCCTTTTGCGCCAGCACGCTGAACGGCTGCGTGCGCAATCTCAGCGCGGCGGAAATGCTCTCTCAGATTCATTGCGCCAACACGCTGATTGCGGAGCGCGTTTCCAATCTTGTGCTCATGGGCAGCGGCGAGCCGCTGGATAACTATGATAACGTAATGCGTTTTTTGCGCCTGGTCAGCCATGACGAGGGGCTCAATATCGGTCTGCGTCATATTTCGCTGTCCACCTGCGGGCTGGTGCCGCAGATGCGCCGCTTTGCGGACGAAGGCCTGCCGGTTACGCTGTCGCTGTCGCTGCATGCGCCAAACGATATGATCCGGCGGCAGCTGATGCCGGTGGCCAACGCTTACCGCATGGACGAGGTGCTTGCGGCTTGCCGCGAGTATATTGCCAAAACCGGGCGGCGGGTGATTTTTGAATACGCTCTGGTGGCGGAGCTGAATTCCCGCCCGGAGCATGCGGCCGAGCTTGCCGGCCGGCTGCGCGGCATGCAGTGCCATGTGAACGTGATTCCACTCAATACTGTGGAGGAAAAAACGCTGCGCGGCGCGGATGAGCAGGCGATCGAGCGGTTTATGGACGAGCTGACGCGGCGGCATATTTCGGTAACGCGGCGGCGCGAAATGGGCGATGATATCGACGGCGCGTGCGGACAGCTGCGCCGGCACTATCTGGAGGAACAATGAAAGCGTATACGATGACGCATGTGGGGCGTGTGCGGGAGCAGAACGAGGATACGGTCTGCGTCTGCCCCGGCGCGTACGGGCTGTATATTCTGGCCGACGGTATGGGCGGGCATGTGGGCGGCGAGGTTGCCAGCGCCCTGGCGGCGCAAACGCTTGCCGCCGTGCTTCGGGACAGTGTTCCCTCGGCAGAGCGTTTGGAGCAGGCCTTCTGCCGGGTGAATACGGCGATTTATGAAAAACAGCAAAACGACCCGGCGCTGGCGGGAATGGGAACCACCCTGACCGTGCTCTGGGAAGGAAAAACGCATGTGTACATCGGGCATGTGGGCGATAGCCGCGCCTATCTATTGCTGGGCGGGCGGCTGCGCCGGATGACGGAGGATCATTCGCTGGTAGAAGAAATGGTGCGCGCCGGCATGATTACCGAGGAGCAGGCCAAAACGCACCCATACCGCAGCGTGATTACGCGCGCGATGGGAACGGACGAGAGCGTGCAGGCCGACGTGACGGAGGTGCTCAAAGCGCCGGGAGAAAGGTGGCTTTTGTGCTCCGACGGGTTGAGCGACATGGTGGAGGATGCGCAGATCGAGCGTCTGCTCGCCATGAATGACCCGGGCGCGGCTGCGGGCGCGCTGGTGGAGACGGCGCTGGAAAACGGCGGGCGCGACAACATCAGCGTAATGGTGCTGGAGGTGGAGGCATGATCGGAAGGATCTTTGCCCAGCGCTACCGGCTGGAGGAGTTTATCGGCAAGGGCGGCATGGCGCTGGTGTTCCGCGCCAGCGATCTGCGCACGGGGCATGACGTGGCGGTCAAGGTGCTGCGTCCCGAGTTTAACGAGGATAAAGAGTTTCTGGAGCGCTTTCAGCGCGAGTCGCTGGCGGCCAGCAAAATGAGCCATCACAACATTGTGAACCTGCTGGACGTGGGCGAGGAGCAGGGCTGCCGTTATCTGGTAATGGAGTACGTGCGCGGGCGCACGCTCAAGGATATTATCAACGAAAAGGGAAAGCTGCCGGAAAATGTGGCGGCGCAGATTGCCATCCGCATCCTTTCCGCTTTGCAGCATGCCCATAACAACGGCATCATTCACCGCGATATCAAGCCGCAGAACATCCTCATCAACGCGGAGGGGATGGTCAAGGTAGCGGATTTCGGCATTGCCCGCGTGGCCGGCAGCAATACGCTGTCCAAGAGCGACAGCGTGATGGGATCGGTGCACTATTTTTCGCCGGAGCAGGCCAAGGGGGAGAACGTGACCTTTGCCAGCGATATTTACAGCGTGGGCGTGGTCATGTATGAAATGCTGACAGGAAGGGTCCCCTTTGACGGGGATACGCCGGTCAGCATCGCTATGCAGCATATATCGGCCCAGCCCAAGGCGCCAACGCTGCTGGACGCGGAGATATCGCCCGCCATGGAGCAGGTGGTGCTCATTGCCATGAGCAAGGAGATGCGCAACCGGTATCGCGACGCGGCGGATATGGCCAAGGCCATTCGTGCGGCGATCGAGCATCCGCAGCAGCTGGACGGCCAAACGGTGACCGATACCCTGCCGCCGGTACGCCTGCATACGGGAGAAACCGAGCGGCTGATGCGGCAAAAACGCAAAAAAAAGCGCCAGGAAACAATTCTTCTGCTGGCGTTGGCAGCGGTGGTGATCGCCGGCCTCTCATGGGCGGCAGTGCGCATCGCTCAAAATGTGCTCAATGAAACGGAAGCTCCCTACCTTGTGGGTGAAACCGAGGAAAGCGCCCAGCGCTTGGGGAGTGAAAAAGGGCTGAAGGTCGAGGTCATCCGCCAAAGTGACGATAAAACGCCGGTGGGCGTTGTGATGATGCAGTCGCGCGAGTATCAATACCGGATGAAGCGCGGCGACGTGCTGGTGGTCACGGTCAGTACCGGTCCGGAGCAGCAGCCTGCGCCCGATCTCAAGGGAAAGCAGCTGGCCGAGGCGCAGCGCGAGGCGGAAAGATACGGCTTTATGCTTCTGGCCGAGCCGCAGAAGCGCGAGTCTGATTTGCCTTTGAACACGGTACTGGAGCAAACGCCGCAGGCGGGCGAAATCATCGGCAGCGGCGAGATCATTCAGGTGGCGGTGAGCGGTAGTGTAACGGTGCCGCGCTTTGCCGGTTTGACGCGGGAACAGGCGCAGGTGCTGGCGCGTGAAATGGAGCTGGAGCTGGTGTTTACCGAGCAGGAAACCGCCGTGGCCGAGCGTCATAACCGCATTGCCGACCAGCTGCCGCGCGAGGGCGAGCGGGTCATGGCGGGAACGGCGATCACGCTGGCCATCTATGTGCCGCCCTTGCCTGCGGCAACGGGGAATGAAAATACGCAGGGACAGTAAGGATATGACGGAAGGACAGATTATTGAGGGCCGCGGCGGACTGTATACCGTGCGCGGCGGAGACGGGCAGATCAGCGTGCTGCGCGCAAAAAAGAAATTCCGCCGTCAGCATATCACGCCGCTGGTGGGCGACCGGGTGCAGTATACCCCCGGAACGGGAGAGGAGCATGGCTGGCTGGAGGAGATCCTGCCGCGCAGCAGCGAATGCCTGCGCCCGCCGGTGGCAAACATTACGCTTTTGGCGCTGGTAGCCGCGCCTGCTCCTGCGCCCGATTGGCTGCTTCTGGACAAGCTGCTGCTGGGGGCGCGCATGCAGGGCATGCGCACGGTGCTGGTGATGAACAAGTGCGACCTGGGGAGCGAGGCGGCCGACTGCGCCCGGCGCGATTATGTCGGAGCGGATGTGCCGGTCATATGCGTCAGCGCCGCGCAGGGCGAGGGGCTATCCTCGCTGCGCGCGCTTTTTCAGGGGGAAACGGTATGCTTTGCCGGGCAGTCGGGCGTGGGGAAAAGCACGCTGCTCAACGCGCTGCTGGGGCTGCGTCTGCAAACGGGAGAGATCAGTCGTATTGAACGGGGCAGGCATACCACCCGCCATGCCAGCCTGATTGACTGCGGCGACGTTCGCGTGATGGATACGCCGGGGTTCAGTCTGCTGGAATTTGATACGGTTATGGAGCCGGTGGAGCTGAAGAACTATTATCCCGAGTTTGCTCCCTATGAGGGGCGCTGCCGTTTCCAGCCCTGCTATCATGGCAGCGAGCCGGGCTGCGCCGTGCGGCAGGCTGCGAAGGCGGGGGAGATCAGTCCGGCACGGCTGGCACGCTATCATGAGCTGCTGGAGAAAACGCGCCAATTATGGAGGGAACGTTATGATTGAGATTTTGCCGTCGATTCTGGCCTGCGATATGCTGAATATGGGCGCGGATGTGGAGCGCATGCTGGCAAGCGGCGTGGATGCGCTGCATGTGGATATCATGGACGGGCATTTTGTCCCCAATCTGTCTTTTGGCCCGGCTGTGGTGCAGGCGCTTAAAGCGCGCTTCCCGGCCGTTCATCAGGACGTGCATCTGATGCTGTCGCAGCCCGAGCGGTATCTCAAGGTATTTGCCGCCGCGGGCGCGGGGGCGATCACCGTGCATGCCGAGGCGGAGGGCGATATGGCGGCTATGCTGCAAAAGATCCGGGCGCTGGGCTGCAAGGCGGGGCTTTCGGTCAAGCCTGGCACGGCGGCGGAAACGATTCTGCCGCTGCTGCCGCTGTGCGATTTGGTGCTGGTGATGACGGTGGAACCGGGGTTTGGCGGACAGAAATTCATGGCGGATATGATGCCCAAAATCAGAACACTGCGGGACGCGGGATATTGCGGGCAGATCATGGTGGATGGCGGCGTGAATGAACAAACGGCGCGCATCGCGGTAGAGGCTGGGGCAGACGCGCTGGTCATGGGTACGGCGCTTTTGCGCGCCGGAGCGCCTGCGCAGCTGGTAAAAACATGCCATGCGCTGGAGGCGAGGCAGTGAAGCGATCCTTTGAAAAGCAAAAAAATCCCGGTCGCCCGGGCGAGTTTCATCATAAGCACAGTCTGGGGCAGAATTTTTTGACTGATGAGGCGCTGCTTGACAGTCTGGTACAGGAAGCGGGCGTAGGCGCAGCGGATGACGTGCTGGAAATCGGTCCCGGTGCGGGGGATCTGACCCGCCGCCTGACGGCGCGCTGCAGGAGCGTGACGGCGGTGGAAATTGATCAAGCGCTGCTGCCGATCCTGCGTGTGGCGCTGGAAAAGGCGGAGAATTTTACCCTGGTTCAGGGGGACATCCTCCGGGTCAACCTGCATGAGATCATGGCCGGGAAACAGCATTATCATGTGGTGGCCAATATTCCCTATTATTTGACGACTGATTTGATGAATCTATTGCTCAGCGGCAATTATCCGCTGCGCTCCATTAACGTGATGGTGCAGAAGGAGGCGGCGCAGCGTATCCTGGCCCAGCCGTCAACGCCGGAATACGGCCCTCTGGCTGTGCGGGCGCAGTATTATACGCAGCCGCGTTTGGCGCGGATTGTAGAGGCGGCTTGCTTTACGCCGCCGCCCAAGGTGGATTCCGCCTTTGTATGCATGCCCTGGCGGGACGCGCCCGCCGTGGCGGTGCGCGATGAAAAGCGCTATTTCCGTATTGTCAGCGCTGCTTTTGCCCTGCGCCGCAAAACGCTGTGCAATAACCTGATTTCGGCGTTCCATTTGACCAGAGAGGAGGCAAACGCCTGGATTGCGCGCGCGGGGCTTCCTGAAGACATACGCGGCGAGGCGCTGAGCCTGCGGCAGTTTGCCGACTTGGCAAACGCGGAATAGCCACAGCCGAAAAAATAGGGATGATACTTTTAAAAAACGCCTGAGTGCAGTTCAAAAACTGCATCCAGGCGCTTTTTCTATGATTACAGCATGATCTGATAAATCATGATTTCCCGTTCGCCGCGTTTGTACATGTCGTTGTCTTCGGGAATGGGCTTGACGCCGAGCAGCTGTCCGCCCGCATATTCACAGGTTTTGCTGGAGGGCAGGTTGTCCGGCTGACAGGTAATGTACACATGCCGCATGCCGTGGGCTTTGGCCAATTCAAAGAGCAGGCGGCAGGCCTTGCCGGCATAGTGATGGCCGCGATAAGACTCGAAGATTTCGTAGCCGATATTGCCGCCATAATAGGTATTGCTGTTGTGACCGACGCGCAGGTCGCATTTGCCCATGGGCGTGCCGTCCGGCGCGCAGATGATAAAGTGGTAAGCGGGCACCCAGTTCAGCACGTCGTTGCCCTCCACCGTATGGTCCAGGCGCAGTACGATTTCGTCGCTGCGCAAAAAGCCGGTATCCAAGAACATGTTGCATCCTCCAAAAAGAAAGCAGCGGCAATGACTACCGCTGCTTTAAAAATAAGGGTGGATTTACTCTGCGGGAACAAAGAAATCCTTGACGGATTGCAGCGTATCGCCCAGGAAGGTCTCCAGAGAAGAGATAAAGGAGGATACGGCGGGGTTGGTTTTGAGCTCATCCAGCTTTTTGAAGAAATCTGCGGCCAGTTCCTGCGCTTCGGCCAACTTCTGCTCGGCCGCTTCTTTCAGGGCGCTCAGGTTGATGATTTCTTTCGCCTTGGCAGCCTGGTCAGCCGTCAGAGCATCGATCTGCGCATCCTTTTCGGCCGCGGCGGCGGACAGCGCTTCCAACTGCTGGTTCAGCTCGTCAATGGTCGCCTCATACTGCTTGCCCATCTCGTCGATGGCGGCTTCATACTGGGTGTTCAGCTCGTTCACGGTCGTTTCATACTGGTTATTCAGTTCGGCAACGTCTGCTTCATACTGAGCGTTCAGCTCCTCGAACTGCGCAGTCAGCGCGGCAACGGTTTCCTCATGCTGGTTATTCAGCTCGGCAATGGATTGCTCGTACTGGGTATTCAGCTCGTCAATGGCTGCTTCGGACTGAGCGCTTAGCTCCTCAATCTGCGCATCCTTTTCGGCGCCGACAGCAACCAGCGCTTCAATCTGCGCGTCCTTTTCGGCGTTGGCCGCGGTCAATTCGGCAATTTCATTGTCCTTGTCACGGATAACAGCGTTGGCCGCGTCCAGATCACGGTTCAGGTTGGCGCAGCGCACGGTCATAACGCCGGCCAGCACAACGGCAACAAGCACAACGGCGCAAAGGATAACAACTTGCTTTTTCATGGAAATAGAACCTCCATTTTTAATGTGTTTGATAAGCTTTTGTGAAAAAGCGATATCACGGGGGGAACGGGGTATACTACGGGGAAAGGGGGTGAGGGTATGACGCCGAAACGCAAAAAACATGCCGCGCCGGAAACGCTGGCCGACCAGAGCAGGGAAAGCAATTCGGACGTTCTGGGCAGCTACACGGGCACGCCCAAGGATGGCGGGGAGCCGGTGCAGGACGCGGACGACCTGTAAAGCTATTTTTGCAGATCGAGCAGCTTTTGCCAGCCGGCAGGATCTTCGCCAATGACGACGCGCTGACCGTCGCGCACGATAGGCATGCGCAGAAACTCGGGCTTTTCCAGCAGGTAATCAAGCACCGTTTCCGCATCGTTTGTGTGCGCGACGGGATGCGACAGGGCGGCAACGCTTTCACGGTCTACCAGGGCGCAGGCGCCGCCGGCGGCACGGGCAAAAAGCTCCAGCTCGCGCCGGCCCAGCCTGTGCTTTTTCAGATCAACCGTTTGCAGCATAACGCGGCGCTCTTTGAAAAAACGCTCCGCCTTCTGCACGGCAAAGTTTTTTTTAAAAACATATAGCTGCACACTCATACGCCAAACGGCTTTTCCTCAGCCGACTCTTTGACAAAGGGCAGCTCCACGCGGTTGGAGCCCTCGTCCCACAGCCGTTCCAGCCGGTAATACTGCCGGTCGTCCGGGTGGAAAATATGCACCAGCAGATGGCCGTAGTCCAAAATTGCCCAGCGGCCTTCGTTCTGCCCCTCTTTTTTGCGGATAAAGACGCCTTCCTCCGCCAGCTTTTCCTCTACTTCGTCACAAAGGGAATGTACCTGCTGCGCATTGCGGCCGGTGCAGATGACCATATAATCGGTAATCACGGTCATATGCCTAACGTCCAGCACAACAAGATCCAACGCTTTTTTGTCGTAGAGGATTTCTGCGGCGCGCAGCGCCAGGGTGCGTTCGTCCATGCCTGTTTCCTCCTGAATTGTTATTTGGCCAGCTCGCGCATGGCCGCTTCCGTTTGGGCGCAGAAATGCAGCCCGCGGGATAAAACATAGGCGCGCGTGCGCTGCATGCTCAGCAGCACGGCGGCGGGTAAACTTGTCTGCGCCAGGGCGCGAATCTCTTCCAGCCCGGGAAAGGGGCGGCGCCCCGGTTCAATCACATCCGCCAGGTAAATGACCATATCAAGCGCCGTCATGCCTGCTTTCCCGGTCGTATGGCAGGCGATGGCGCTCAGAATGCCGGGATGGGTGATTCCCAGCTCATGCTCCGCAATCGCGGCGGCGGCAGGGCCATGCAGAAGATTGGCGTCGCGAAGCACTTCCTCGGAAAGATGCAGACCGTAGCGCTGGCACAGCGCCTGCATTTCTTCAAGCGGAAGCGCCTTGGCCAAATCGTGCAGCATGGCGGCAACGGAGGCAGCCTGCATACCGGCGCCATAGCGCGCCGCCAACTGAATGGCAGTGTCCCGCACGCCCAGCGTATGGCAAAGACGCGCGTCTCCCATGCCGTAGCGCCGCAGCGCCGGAACAAAATCGGGCTGATACAGACCATGGGCGGCGATATAGCGGGCAACAGCATGCGGCAGGAGGGCTGGCGCGTCGTCCATCTGCCGCAAAAGGGCGATGGCCTGGCCGCTGGAAGCCTGCCGCGCGGCCAGAGGCAGCACGCGCAGGCGCGCTCCGGGAACCGCCAGGTGCGCGTCAAAGCCAGGACGCGGGCAAACCAAAAAGTCGCAAAGCGAAAACAGCTCTTTTGACCTATGCCACTGCGCCAGCGAGGGGAGTTTGTCTGCCCCCAGAATCCAGGAAAAAGCGCAGCCGGGATATTGCCGCTGCAGCAGACGCACGGTATCGACGGCATAGCTTGTTCCTTCACGGGCCTCGATGGCGCTGACAGCCAAACGGAGATCCTCCCCCGCGGCCAGACGGCACATGGCAATACGGTCGTCAAAGGAGGAGGAAGCGGCAGGCCGGTGGGCGGGCGTTTTGCAGGGCACAAGCAGCACCTGGGAGACGCCTGCCTCCAGCGCGGCGCGGGCAATAGCAATATGGCCCGTGTGGATGGGATCCATCATTCCGCCCAAAATACCGATTCTGCGCATCGCATTTCCTCCGTGCAAGTTTACGCTTATAGTATACTGCATTTTGGCGCAAATTACAAATAGAAAGCGAGGAAAGAAAAATTGCAGGAGTATTTGCAAAAAACGCCGTTGGGCACGGTAATGGATGAAATCGGCACGACGGCGGCGCTGCTGGCCCTGAGCCTGCTTTTTTATGTGCTTTTGTGGGGCCTTAACGCGGCGTCGATATCCGCCGGGCTGGCAACCTTTACGCTATGGATGATTTTGCGGGCGCGCACGCGCAAAACCCGTCTGCACCGCCGGGAAACGCAGCTGCGGCAGCGCATTGGCGGAGAGCTGAAGATGGAGGAATGGACGGTGCGGCCGCCGCGCCGGGCGCATTTTGAAACGGCGCTGCTGCTTTCACAGGCCTCGCCTCTTGTGCTGGAGCGCACGCTGGAGGAGGGCGTGGTATGCACGCTGGGAAAGGGCGGCGAGCGGCTGCTGGTGGCCTGCGCGCAGCTGCACCGGGAGGAAAAGCTCACGCCGCGCGACGTGGCCGCCTTCCAGCGCCGGTGCGTGGAGGCCGGGGCTGCGCGCGGCGTTATCTGCGGCGCCGGCGGCGTACAGCGGGCAGCGGAGGAGCAGGCGCGGCTCTTCCCGCAGGTCGCATTTATTGGTCGGGAAAAAATGATTGCTTTGGCTGGGGCGGCCAATCCGGCGGGAGATCGGCAGTTGGTTGCGCTGGGGCGCAGAAAGCGCGACGGACATAATGGAAAGACATGGAAAAGCATGGCGCTTTCTCCGCAAAGAACGCAGAAATACCTGCTTTATGGCCTGCTGCTGCTGATTTTGTACATTATTACGGGGCGCAGCTATTATCCGCTGCCGGGTATCCTTTGCCTGCTGCTGATGGCCTGCTGCCGGGTGCGGGCGCAGCGCTGCCGCGAGCGGCTGCTTGAATGAATGAAGATGAATTGAGCGAAAAAAATATATTTATTTGACCTATTGATTTCATATAAAGGATATGCTATAATCCAGTGGCTTTCCGAAAAGCATATTTTCAGAGAAATAACAAACGGAGGAATCCTGTTATGAAAAAGATCGTTTCGCTCCTGCTCGTTGCTCTGATGCTGCTGTGCTCCGTGACCGCCCTGGCGGATGAACCCATCAAGCTGGGCCAGGTGGACTTTGCCGCTCATGGCACCAAGTGCTTTGCCGTGCTGACTGTGGCCGTGCAGGGCGATACCATTGTTGCCGCTTATATTGACGAGTTCCAGTTCATGGCTGCCGGCGACGCTGTGGGCGTGCCCAACAGCGACCAGGGCTTTGGCGAAGCGTATCCCGAGGGCAAGGTGCTGGCTTCCAAGCGCGTGAACAGCGAACTGTACAGCGCGAACATGGCCAAGGCCGGTTCTACCGTGGCGCTGGCTGACAACTATGCCGCGATCGAGGCGTTCGTGACCGGCAAGACCATTGCTGAGCTGGAAGCCGCTATCGCCGGCAAGACCGCCGAAGAGATGGTGGACGCCGTCTCCGGCGCGACCCTGGTGGATACCTTGGGCTACCTGACCGGTCTGCTGGAAGCGGCCAAGGCTGCCAAGTAATTCGCAACATACCTGAAGGGCCGGGAAACCGGCTCTTTTTGTATATATGGCAGGTATTCCCATGCCAATATCACCGGGGATGCTTGACGGGAAAATTACGCTGCGGTATAATAAAAAACGCGCTGAAGACTGTTTGCGGCGGAGAAATTTTTTTTGAAATACGCGCAATAAAACGGAAGGGTATTACGTTATATGGATGAAGAGCGGCAGAAAAAGCAGCCTCAGGCGGAGGACGAGGTGTTTTTGCAGCGCTTTGACGAGCTTTATGCCAGCTATGCCAACGATGTGATTCGCGTGAGCTATTTTTATCTGGGCGATCGCGGCAAGGCGGAGGATGTGTGCCATGATGTGTTTGTCAGCTTTTTTGTGAACAGGCCCGAATTGAAGAAAGGGAACGAAAAAGCCTGGCTTCTGAAGGTGGCGCTCAACCGCTGCCGCGATATCTGGCGTTCGGCATGGATGCGGCGTGTCATTTCCGGCAGCCCGGCCTTCGAGCTGGTGCCCGGGCCGGATACCATTGGCCAGCACCTGGAAAAGGCGGAGATCCTTTCCGCGGTCAACGGGCTGCCGCCTGAATTCCGCGAGGTATTTATATTGCATTATTATCAGGGCTATGGGATCAGCGATATTGCGCAGATTACCGGCGTGCCTGAGGGAACGGTATCCAGCCGCTTGTCCCGCGGGCGCAAAAAATTGGAATCCGTATTGGGAGAAAGGGGAGTGCAAGCGTGAAGCGTTTGGAAAATCTGCCTGAAATAGCAAACGATATGCTGGGAGGGCTTCACGCCGGAGAGGAGCTGAAGGAGGAGATTCTTCGTTCCGCAGCCGCAATGGAGCGTGGGGAAAAAGTAAAGCGCAATACTCCCTGGGCGATGAAGCCTGCGCGGCCGAATAAGATGCGCACAGCCCTAAGGCGCGGCGCGGCCATGGTTTGTACAATGGCTTTTGTGCTGGGGCTGCTTGTGGGCATTCCCTATACGCTGACCAGGCCGACCAATCAGCCCGGGCTGATTGAAACGCAGCAGGGCGGCTTGCCCGATGGCGGGGAGACGGTGGCGCTGGATGTGCCGCAGGGCAGCATCAGTATTTCCCAGAGGGAAAAGCCCGCTTACCGCGGCGTATGGGCGGCGGCCAGCGGCGGCAATTTTCCCCTTGTGTGCGTGGATGGCCGTTACTATCGCATGATGAGCAATCCGACGAAGATTGGCAATGATATGCTGGGCGCGGCGCTGGGCACGGTAGATACCTATACCAGCGAACCCGCGCTGGCAAACGGCGGCGTGGTGAGCAATGTGGTCAGCCAGGGCGAAAACGTGTATGCCGTGAAGGGGATGAGCGGCGCGCTGGCGGCGGCCAACGTGGACGGCAGCATGCGCGTGTTCCAGCGCGTATCCTTTGGCAGCAGCGCGCTCAAGGGCGGCGAGGGCCTGGGCGATACGCTGTGCGCCGGGTCTGTCGTCGCGATGGAACTGACTGGCGTGGGCACGGTAACGGACAGTCAGACGGCGCAGAGCCTATATGGCACGCTGCTGAAAAATGCGACTCTGGCGCGTTCGGGCGCAAGCGAAACCAATCAGTCGCTGCTGATTCAGCTGTCCAACGGCGTCGTGCTGCAAATGTCTGTGCGCGATGAAAGCGTAATGGCCTGCGGCACCTGGTCCTGTCCCGAATTCTTTGAGGCGTTTGCCAACGCCGTTCAGTAAAACAAAATCAGTGTCGGCGGCTGCAAGATAACTTGCAGCCGTTTTTTGGGAGGAAACGCACTTATGAAAAAACGGGTATTGATCGGCACGACCAATCCAGCTAAAGTCCAACGGTTTACCGCCTTGCTGGCTGGTGCGGAAGCGGAAATCGTTACGCCGCTCGACCTGCATATCAGCGGCGAGCCGGAGGAACTCGGGCGCACGCCGGAGGAGAATGCGCGCGTCAAAGCGGAGTTTTACGGCAAGTTTTGCGAACGGGTGATCTGCAACGATTCGGGATTGTACTTGGAAGGGCTTTCGCGGGAGGATCCCCGCCAGCCGGGGCTGCATGTGCGCACGCCGCAGGGAACGCGGCTGGATGACGATGAAATGATTGCCTATTACAGCGCTTTGGCGCATTCGCTTGGCGGACGGACGCTGGCGTATTATCTGGATGGCGTTGCCGTGGGAGTCAATGGCGCAGTTTGCTGTTATATGGATGAGGAGGAAGCGCGCGAAACGGCGTTTTATCTGGTAGACAAACCGCATACGCGGCGACATCCGGGCTGGCCGCTGGACAGTATTTCGGTCAGTCGGGCGACCGGCTTGTATTTTGTGGAAGAAACAGCGGCGCGAAACGACCCGGTGATCCGCAATGCATATTTCAACCGGCTGCGAGCCTTTTTGCTGCGCGCGCTGCAGCTGGAGAGCGGGATATGACGGGGGAAACCGTGCTGTTTTTTGAGGGAAAGCCGCAGGCGCTGGCGGTATATGAGGCGCTGGAAGCCTGGCTGCTGGCGGTCATGCCGCGGATGGAAATTCGGGTGCGGAAAACGCAGATTTCCTTTTTTGACGGCTGTATGTTTGCCTGCGTGTCCCTGCCGCGGCGCAAGTGCGATCCGGGGCTGCTGCTTACCCTGAGCTTGCCCGCGCGCGAAAACTCGCCCCGAATCTGTCAGACGGTGGAAGCGTACCCTGGTCGCTGGACGCATCATGTGCCTGTTCAGTCGCCTGCCCAAATCGACGAGGAGCTGAAAAACTGGCTGATCGCGGCCTGGCAGTTTGCCAGGATAAAAAAGAGAATCTGATATGGAAATAGGTTGACAAATTTTTGAATGCATGATGAATTACAGATAGAAATTGTAGCAGAATGACAAAACTTAGGATGATTCCGTTGGATAATCATGGAGGCTAGAGAAAATAAGTAGGGAAAGAGAGGGAAAATAATGAGAAAAACGGTTTTAGCGGCAATCGTGCTTATACTCTGCTGTACGTTATGCGCGCAGGCGGAAACGATCGCTCCTGGCACGCTGCCATGCGAATTTTTTGCCCAGATGGACAGCTACATGTATATGCAGCAGTATGATACGCATCCCATCAGTTTCTATTTGATATACAATACAAAAAAGCCGTTTGGAGGGCGGTCGCTGGAGCGGCTGTATCTGACGGGGAACAAAAGCATTGATTTTTACGAGGTGAAATTGCAGCAATCAGGCGGTTTCCCGGATATGGGCTATGCGGCTGTCAGCATCATGTGTAAGGCACGGTTCAACGAGGTGGGACACTATGAATTTGACAGTATCACGTTGCTTTTCGGTGACGGCAGCAGTGAAACGTACCCGATTGGCCGTTTTGTGATTGACGTGAGCGACGAAGCAGGCAGCGATGCGCTGTTTACCTATGCAACGACGGCTTTGAATAGTCTGGCAGATCATTTTCATGGCGTTTACACTGCTCAAACAGAGACGATGGTAGACGCGGTTGAAGTGACTATGGATGTGTATGCTGCAAGTGATATTGTGATTCACAGCGAGGAAAGGAGCTTTGAGGTCGAAAACCGAATGACCTCTGATAAGCCTGCGGTCTATCGCTTTATCGTGCCGCACCTGCAAGCGGTTTGCGGGGATGAAAAGCAAACGGTGTATGTCAAGATGGGCTGCTTATGCGGCGGCGCCGAAGTCACCTATGAAAAAATGGTGAACGCGTACTGGGCCTGGAATGCTGAATAAACAATATCATGAAACGCGGGAACGGCTTGGCCGTTCCCGTTTTTTCATGTATGCTATTGCGCCTGGAAACGGTTTTTCATGGCAACGCTTTTTTCCATGGGATCTTCATTCCCTTGCAGCGGGGAGAGCAGGAAGGAATAGGCGTATACCGCGTCGTGGGGCAGGTACTGCTCGTGGGGCACGATGCGCGACCAGGAGTTGTCGCCGCCTACGCCGATCTGGACGGCGTTCAGGCGCAGGATGGTATCGTCCAGTTGATTCAGCTCATAGGGATGCACGGCGCGGTCAAGCTCGTTTGCGGTATAGTGCAGGGCGCTGGCCTCCAGCGGCGCGCCGCCCGCTGTCGCCAGCAGGCCAAAGCCGTTCTCATCTGTCAGGGCGATCCAGCGCACACCCGTGCGGTTGCCTGTTTCGGAGGATTCGACATAGGGGACAAAGTTATCCGTCACGGTGGTGTGGTAGCGCCCGATCATCACGCCTTGGCAGCGGTCGATATAGCTTTCCTCCGGGCCGCGGCCGAAGAAGACCATCCGCTCATATTCGCCGGGCACGGTCAGCGCCATGCCCGCGACAGGCAGGTAGACAAAATTCTGATCGTACTGCGGAGTGATTGTAACATTGGCAGCGATCATGCCGTCGCCATACACGGTGTATACCGTGGCTAGCCGCAGGCCGTTCAGGGCGGGGTAGCCGCCCTCTACGGTAATGACGGCGCGGTCGTCTGTCTGTTGCACGTCAAATCGGGTCAGCGCATACTCGCCCGGCTCCTTCCATTGCCGCGTGAATACGAACAGCCCGTAGCCGAAGCCGCGGTCGTTATCCGTTCCGGCGCGGAAGAAGCTGCCCGCGGGGCCGAAACCGGGAACGATCAGCGCACGCGCGCGTCCGTGCGCGTCCAGCGCTTCATATTGTGTAAGTCGCCCCAGCGCCTCGTCAAAAACGGCGGTGAAGGCTTCGCCGCGCAGCGTGGTTTGGCCGTTTGCGCGTTCAACGCATAGGGGAGGCAAGGCGGAGTGCGTCTGCGGCGCGGGGAGCGCGGGCGTGAGGGAAAACTGCTCCATGGCCATGATGTGCCCGACGGGCAGCAGGCCGCTTTCTTCCTTCAGCTCAACGATGATGTTGATAAAGTATTCGCATCCCGGCAGCAGATCGGCGTCCTTCAGCTCATAGGGAATGCGAACCACCGCCCGTCCGGGCTGGCTGCTCAGCGCGTCAACGCAGGGGATATGCAGAGAGGCCTCGTCAATGAAACCGCTTTGAAGCACGGTATCGTTGCGCAGCAGCGTCCAGCGGAATAGATATTTTTCCGCCGGGTCGGTGAACAGATGGAAATTGCGGATTTCCACCAGCCCATCCATGATCCCCGCGTCGCTGAATTTGAGCTGCTGGTAATGATATTTGACCTCGGCCATTTCGGGCTGCACGGTACGGTCGGGCAGCAGCAGGCCGTTGGCGCAGAAATTGCCGTCGTGGATGCGCTCGCCGTAATCGCCGCCGTAGCCGAAATAACGTTCGCCTTCTTCACTGGTCAGGGCGATGGACTGGTCGATGTAGTCCCAGATGAAGCCGCCCTGGAGGTTACGGTAGGTATCAAACGCGGCCCAGTATTCGTCAAAGTTGCCGCACGAATTGCCCATCGCATGCTCATATTCGCATTCGATCATGGGCACGGGGCCGTTTTCTTCCCCGTGCGCGATCAGCTCGGCCGGCAATGCGTACATGCCGCTGCGCACGTCGATGCCCGTTTCGTACATGTCGCGCGCCTGCTCGTAATGCCAGGGACGGTCGCAGGCGTATTCGTGCAGCACGCGGCTTACGCCTTCGGGATCGGGATAGCTTTGCACCAGCACGGTGCGCAGAATCTCGGGGTTTTTGCATTCATTGCCCAGCGACCACATGACCACGCTGGCATGGTTGCGGTCACGGCGTACCATGCTGTACTGGCGGTCGATGATGGCGGCGGAAAGATACTCCGTCAGCCGCTCGTTTTCGCTGGTCATGTTGCTGTGGCATTCCACGTTGGCCTCGTCCACGACGTAGATCCCGTACTTGTCGCACAGGTAATACCAGTAGGGATTGTTGGGATAATGCGAGGTGCGCACGGCGTTGATGTTGTTTTCCAGCATGATGCGGATATCTTCTTCCATCACCTCGCGTGTGAGGGCATAGCCCAGGTCGGGATGTGTTTCATGCCGGTCCACGCCGCGGAAGGCGATGGGCTGGCCGTTGATGCGGATCAGATCATGATCGACCGGCGCGCCCTCGTACCAGCCGCTGGCGTTCTGCTTGTAGGTGATTTTGCGGAAGCCCACGCGGTACGCCTCGTAGACCGTGCCCGCGGAGGTCTCCTCTTCCAGCACCAGGGTATAGAGGTAAGGATCTTCCGCGCTCCATTTGCGCGGCGCGGCGACGGGGACGCGGAAGGTCAGCGTATCCTCGGTATTGGCGGCGATCATATAGGAACGTTCGGCGCCTTCCAGCGGGATCTCGTTATGCTGCGCATCCAGCAGATGCAGGCGGATGGCAGCGCTCTCTGCCTGATTGGTATAGTTGCGCAGGCTCACGTCAACGCACAGGGTACTGTCGGTAAAGGTGCTATCAAAATCGGTTATGACGGCAAAGTCGCGCACGCGCACCTGCGGCGCGGCGTAAAGGTAGACATCGCGGAAGATGCCGGACAGGTCGAAAAAGTCCTGATCCTCGATCCAACTGCCGTCGCACCAGCGGTAGACCTTGACGGCCAGGGTGTTTTCCGCGCCGAAGCGCACATAATCGGTAATATCAAATTCGTGGGTGGTGAAGGAGTCCTCGGCATAGCCCGCCTGAACGCCGTTGATCCACAGATACATGGCGGCGTTTACACCCTCAAAATCCAGATAGATGCGCCTGCCTTCCCAGGCTTGCGGCAGGGAAAAGCTGTGCCGGTACAGGCCGATAGGGTTGTAGACCGTTGGAGCCATGGGCAGGTCGCGCGGATAGCCGACGCCCTCGTTGCCAAAGTTCCGGGCAAATTTCTGCGTGGTGTTGGTGTAGATAGGGTGGTCATAGCCCTGCGTCTGCCATACGGAGGGGACATAGATCCGATCCCAGCCGGAACAGTCGTATTCGGGCCGGAAAAAATCCGTCATGCCGCCTGCGTCAAAGGCGGCAGGGCTTTCAAACCAGGCAAAATGCCATTCCGTTTGGCTGAGCAGGGAATAGTAGGGAGACAGCTCCCTGCGGTATTCCTCCGCGCCGCGCAGGGCCTCATCAAGCATTGCGTAGGGGATGGAATCCGTCCGCGCGGGTTCGCGGCCGATGGAGACAATATCGCAGTTGCGGTAGGGGAAGGTACCGGCGGTTGAACCGTCCCATTCCGTTCCGGTCCATGGAACGCCGGCGGCAAGCGCTGTCAGCGGCAGCAGAAACAGCAGCAGGGAGAAAAAGAATCTGCGCATCGGGCGTCTCTCCTTGAATGCATTTATACTTTCTACATATTATATAAGACAAAAGCGTTTCGCGCGTATAAAATCCCTGTACGAAGGCTATGAAAAAACGGCACACAGCAGGCTGATATTTTATAACAGCGCATTCTTTTGTAAACATTCAGGCGCTGAAATTTGAAATTGCGGCCGATGCTTTATGCATTATGACAGATGACAGAATTTTCATAACAGGAAAAACTGCACTTTTTCTGTACAAATTATGTTTTATACATATTTTGCCGTTGCGTTCGGGCTTATATGATAGTATAATAATACGTAATTCTCCAAAGCACCATTGCGCTCTTTGGGAAATTTTGCCGGTTTCACACATCTTTATGGATGTTTGAAATAATCTTTTATGGAGGAATGAACCATGAAGAACGTATCCAAGTTCCTGTCGATGCTTCTTGCGATCGTCATGGTGCTGGGCCTTGCTTGCGCCAGCGCCGAAACCGTGGCTTATGAGCGCGGTGATGACGAAGAAATCTATATGGAAGTTCTCGGCGAATTCGCAGAGCTGATGGAAAAAGCCAGAGGCGCCGCTACCGTTGACGAGCGCTTTGTGCTGGAAGCGCAGGCGGAAGCCTTCCTGCTCAACTCCGCTGCGTTTGTCCCCACCACCACCCAGAACGGCGCTTACACCATCAGCCGCGTCGCTCCCCGCACCGTTCCCTTTGTGCAGTGGGGCAATGACGACGACCGCCTGTTTGGTATGGTGATCGCCGATACCTTCCTGACGCCTGACGAGCGCAACACCCTGCTGGATGCGTGGGCCAAGGCGGTTGCCGGCGAGGGCACCTATGATCCCGCCGCCATGCTGAAGGAAATGGGCCACACTGTCCAGAATACCTACAAGACCACCTTCGCCACCGCTCCGGTCACCCTGGACTGGCTGAACACCTCTTCTCAGTCTGATACCGAGATCACGGTGAACACCGTTGAGGGTCTGGTGCAGTACAACAACCTGGGCCAGATGATGCCTGCCCTGGCCGAGACCTGGGAGGTTTCCGAGGATGGCATGACCTACACCTTCAACCTCCGCAAGGGCGTGAAGTGGTACACTTCCGAGGGTGCCGAGTATGCCGAAGTGACCGCGAAGGACTTCGTCGCCGGTATGCACCACATGCTCGATACCGCTGCCGGCCTGGAATTCCTGGTTGACGGCGTGATCGTGGGCGTTCATGATTATCTGAACGGCGGCACCTTCGACGACGTCGGCTATGTGGCCACCGATGATTACACCCTGACCGTGACCCTGGAAGCCCCCACCTCTTACTTCCTGACCATGCTGACCTACAGCTGCTTCCTGCCCATCTGCGAAGACTGGTACCTGGGCCATGGCGGCGCTTACGGCATCGAAGAGTATCAGGAAGCCTTCGCTTCCGAAGCCTACACCTATGGCAAGAGCACCGATGTGTCCTCCCAGGTGTACTGCGGCCCCTATCTGCTGCAGAAGCTGAATGCGGACTCCGAAATCGTGCTTGTGAAGAACCCCAACTATTACAATGCTGCCGCTGTGACCCTGGATACCATTTCCTGGATCTATGATAACGGCGAGAACCCGGCGCAGACCTACAAGGATGTGTGCGACGGCGTGTACGCCGGTTCCAACCTGTCCGAGGCTTCCGGTACCCTGGCGCTGGCCAAGGCTGACGGCAACTTCGAGAAGTATTCCTACATCTCCGAGACCACCAGCACCACCTACTTCGGCGGCTTCAACATGAACCGCGGCACCTTCGGTCTGGAGAGCGGCGCTGCTGCGTCCCCCAAGACCGAGCAGGAAAAGATCGATACCCAGAAGGCCATCATGAACCTCAACTTCCGCAAGGCCTTTGCCCATGCCTTCGACCGTGCGACCCAGAACGCTGTTGTCCGCGGCGAAGACCTGAAGAGCACCAACCTGCGCAACATGTACACCCATCCCGAGTTCGTGCAGCTGTCTGCCGACTATACCGATGCTGAGGGCTTCACCTTTGGCGCCGGCACCTGGTACGGTGAGATGGTGCAGCACTATCTGGACAAGATGGAAGCCAACATCACCGTGGCTGACGGCCAGGATGGTTGGTACAATCCCGACCTGGCCAAGGAGTACCTGGCCAAGGCCAAGGAAGAACTGGGCGACACCGTGACCTGGCCCATCAAGATCGACATCGTGTACTATTCTCCCTCTGCCAACATCACCGCGCAGGCGCAGGCGACCAAGAAGGTCGTTGAAGATTGCCTGGGCACCGACAACGTTGTGGTGAACCTGCTTGAGACCACGACCTCTCAGGACTTCTATGCTGTTGGTTACCGCGCTGCCGACGGCAAGTCCCTTGGCTCCGACTTCTTCTACGGTTCTGGCTGGGGTCCGGACTACGGCGATCCCTGCTCCTACCTGGATACCTTCATCCCCGGCGGCTACATGCTCAAGACCCTGGGTCTGGATTACTAATTCAAAAAATGCCGGCATAGACTTGTTTCGATAAGATTTTTGCCGGAGCGGGGAGCGGCTCCTGCTGCTCCCCGCACATACCGAGGATTACCGGCGAAGGCGTTGGAATTTTTCTAACGCCTTCGCCCAGCAAATTGTGAAGAAGTAAGTTGGTGTTTTCATGAGATCGTACATGTCCAAGCGCATCCTGTTCTCCATCGTATCACTGGTTGTGGTTGTGGCCTGCGTGATGCTGCTGGTCTATACCCTCACCAACCGCGCCGTCATTTTCCAGATGGACGACGTGTGGAATAAGAAAAGTGGCAATGACCGCACTGTGTATGAGTATATCCAATATCAGAAGTTTGGATACCTTGAATATGCGGATTATGGGAACTTCCTGAAGAATAAATATCAGGCGCTTTATGGCGACGAGTATACGAAAAACGACGATTATAAGGCGGATAAAAAAGCGATCCAGGATCCGGAAACCTATCGGGAAAATGCTTCCGTCCAGGAATTTGAGGCGCAGTATACCGGGAAGGGCTATCAAATGCTGTACCTCAAGCCGATTACCTTTGCTTCCGGCAAAGTGAAAACGGGCGGCAACGGTTATTATCTGGCCGTCCACGAAAAAAGTGTGTTTACCCGTTTGTGGGACTATTTTACGCATATTATCACTGTGGAAACAACGCGTGACGTGCAGGATCCTGCGCTCACCGATCGATATATTCGTGTTGAAAAAGATCCGTACAGCAATTTTTACGCAGTGGTCGGTTCCGGCACGCAGCATAAGTATCTGCTGTATGTGGATAGCCGCTTCCCCTTTATTCACCAGAACTTCCTGCACCTGAACCTGGGCACCTCCTTTACGAAGTACCGCGGTCAGGAGATTACCGAAGTGATTACGCAGCCGCGCGGCGAGATCCGCACGGTGCGCACGCAGTATCCGGCGCAGCTGGGAACGGATGAATATGCGGATACGGCCATCGATTTCCATTCGCTGACCTATAACCCCAATGCCCTGACCAAGACCGAGCAGAATCAGTTCCCCGACCAGTACGCGACCTATACCTATCGCTACAAGGGCCTGTCGATGCTGGAAAACTCGTTTGTCATCGGTTTGATCGCAACGATCATTGCCTATTGCCTGGGTCTGCCGCTGGGTATCCTGATGGCGCGCTACAAGGATGGCATTCTGGATAAGATCGGCAACGGCTATATCATCTTCATCATGGCCGTGCCGTCGCTGGCCTATATTTTCCTCTTTGCAACCGTCGGTACATCGCTGTTTAATCTGCCGTACAAGTTTGCCAACGCGGAGATCAAAATCCTGGCCTATGTGCTGCCCACCGTTTCGCTGGCGCTGCCCTCCATCGGCAGCCTGATGAAATGGATGCGCCGCTACATGATTGACCAGATGAACTCTGACTATGTGAAATTTGCGCGCGCGGAGGGTTTGTCTGAAAGCGAGATTTTCCGCAAGCATATTTCCGCCAACGCAATGATTTATCTGGTACACGGCATCCCCGGCAACATCCTGGGCGCTTTGACTGGCGCAATCATCACGGAGCGCGTATATGCTGTGCCTGGCGTCGGCAATCTGCTGACGACGGCCATCAACTCGCATGATAACGGCATTATCGTGGCCTGTACAGTATTCTATACAACGCTGTCAATTATTTCACTGATTCTCGGCGACCTGCTGCTGGCCAAGTACGATCCGCGCATTTCCCTCTCATCCAGCAAAGGAGGTGGCAGGTAAGATGTCTGAAGCAGCCAAGAATAAGGATGAAAACCTGTTCCGCTTTATTGACAGCGATACGATTCAGTCCGAAAAAATCATTGCGCCCCGATACTCTTATTGGGCCTCGGTATTTCGCGTATTTTTCAAGAAAAAGATCAATATCGTGATGATTACGATCTTCGTGCTCATCTTCCTGGGTGCGTTTATCATCCCGGTGTTCTGTCCGTATAGTCCGTATGAGAACGTAACGACAGCGGCGACTTATAACCTCAGCCCGGCGGCGGCCATGGATTATTTCGGCGGATTCTCTTTCAAGTGGATTTTGGGCACGGGCGGCCAGGGCAACTCGATTTTCTACGGCATCATGGCGTCTGCCCGCACCTCCTTGATCCTGGCGGTCATTTGCGCTGCCATCAATATGACGATTGGTATCGTTCTGGGCGCGGTCTGGGGATATTCCAAAAAGTTTGACGCGGTGATGCTGGTAATTTACAACATCATCGCCAATGTGCCCTACATCCTGGTCATTTCTGTGCTGGTATACATTATCGGCGCAGGCTTTTGGAGCTTCGTGTTTGCGCTGACGATTACCGGCTGGCTGAGCATCGCTTATTTCTTCCGCACGCAGGTGCTGATTATTCGCGACCGCGAGTATAGCCTTGCTTCCCGTTGCCTGGGCACGCCGATTTCCCGCATGATTGCCAAGAATATTCTGCCCTTCCTGACCTCTGTTACGGTGACGCTGCTGGCTACCGAGCTGCCTTCCTACATTTCCATGGAGGTATTCCTCTCTTATATCGGCGTAGGTCTGAGCGCCGAGGTGCCTTCTCTGGGCCGAATGATTCAGGAGGCGCAGTCTGCCTTCCTTGTATATCCGTGGGAATTCTGGCCGCCGGTTGCGATCGCTTCTGCCATTACCATCATCCTTTATGTGCTGGGGCAGAATCTGGCTGATGCTTCCGACCCCAGAACGCATATGTAAGGAGGAGGTAGAACAAATGAATGCGCAAGATAATAAAAAAGTCCTCCTCTCGTTGAAAAACGTAAGCGTCAAGTTCAACGTTCGCGGCAGAATCCTGACGGCAATTCGCAACGTATCGCTGGATATTTACGAAAACGAATCCATCGCGATCGTGGGCGAGAGCGGTTCGGGCAAATCCGTATTGACCAAAACCTTTGCCGGGATGCTGGATTCCAACGGCTTTGTATCCGAGGGCAGCATCATTTTCTCCGATGACGAGCTTTCGGTTACCAAGGTGCAGCTGACGCCGTTTAACCGCCGCTTGCATGCCTACCTGTGGAAAATGCTCAACAAAAACGCGACGCTGGAGCGCGGAGCGGCGGAGTACCGGCAGATCTTGGCAAAACAGTCTGCCATGAAGCATAGCAAAACGCTCTCCATCGAGGAAGAGGAGCGTTTTGAAAATGGGCTTAAAGCAATCCGGGACAGTATTGTTGATACCAACAATTATTTGCAGACCCTGGATCATAAGAATAAAGAAGATCAGGCAGAAATCAGCCAGTGCGAAGAAAAGCTGAAAAAGTTTTCTGAGCAGGAGAAGGCGCTGCTTGCCGAACGTGATGCGCTGATTCAGAAGCATTCCCAGGCGTATCAGGCGGATACCAAGCTGCATGAGCAGGATGAAAATGAGATGCAGCGGCTGAAGGCACTGCGCGTGAAGAAAATTGCGACGGTTGACAAGGCTGAAAATCCTTACGGCGTGTCGGATGCGGTGCTGGAGCGCAACAAGATCCTGGCGTATGAAATTCTGCTTTCTATCGGCCGCTATCCGCTCAAGGACAAGATTGGTTTCATTCCTAAGCTGAATAAGGCTTTCCGCGAGGCGATGATGGTTGGAGAGGATCTGAGCAGCAGTGCCGTGCTGAACCGGATTTTCCAGACAGTGGTGTTCTATGTGCAGTATCGCTCGGTGGACGAGGCCAAAGGCGTAGTTGAAGGCTATGCCGTACTTGACTGCGCGCATGTGAAGTATACCAAGGACTGGCAGCAGATTCGCGGCTGCCGGATTGCCACCGTGTTCCAGGATCCTATGACGAGCCTGAACCCGGTTATCACCATCGGCAAGCAGATCATGACCGTGATTCTGAAGCATCAGAAGTGCAGCCAGGCGGAGGCCCGCCGCCGCACGATCGAGATCATGGGCAAGGTCGGCATTCCCGATGCGGAAAAGCGTTTTGACGATTATCCTTTCCAGTATTCCGGCGGCATGCGTCAGCGTATCGTGATTGCCATCGCGCTGTCCTGCCAGCCCAAGATCCTGATTTGTGACGAGCCGACAACAGCGCTGGATGTAACCATTCAGGCGCAGATCATTCGCCTGATAAAAGACCTGCAGAAAGAGCTGGGCTTTACCACCGTATATATTACGCACGATCTGGGCGTGGTTGCCAATGTGGCGGAACGCGTGGCTGTGCTGTATGCCGGCCAGATTGTGGAAATTGGTACGGTCGAGGATATTTTCTATGATCCCAAGCACCCCTATACCTGGGCGCTGCTGTCTTCTTTGCCGCAGCTGACGGAAAAGGATACGGATCTGTTTTCGATCCCCGGTACGCCTCCCTCTCTGTATAACAAGATCATTGGCGATGCGTTTGCTCCGCGCAACCAGTATGCCATGGCCATTGACCTGAAGGAAGAACCGCCGATGTTTGCGGTGAGCGATACGCACAGCGCCAAGACCTGGCTGTTGGATCCGCGTGCGCCCAAAACAGAGCCCCCCAAGGCCATCCAGAACCTGCATGAGAAGATGGTCAAGATCTACGGCGACTTTGACGAGTGAGGAGGGGGAGCATGAATAACAGCAATACCAACCGGGAAGTTCTGCTTTCTGTACAGAATCTGGACGTAGTTTTCAAACAAGGCAAAAACAGTTTCAAAGCGGTCAGCGACGTCAGCTTTGACATCTATAAGGGCGAAACCCTTTCGCTGGTGGGCGAGTCCGGATCGGGCAAAACCACGATTGGCCGCGCCATTGTGCGCATCAATCCCTGTACAAACGGCGCGATCTATTTTAAGGGCGAGAAGATTTCCGGCAAGCTGCCGCGAAAAAAGGACCGGGAAGTCATCCGCAAGATTCAGATGGTTTTTCAGGATCCTGCCGCATCTCTGAACGAGCGCGCCACCATTGAATATATCATTTCCGAAGGGCTGTACAACTTCCATCTGTTCAAGGATGAGAAGGAGCGCATGCAGAAAATCGAAAGCGTAATCAACGAGGTTGGTCTTCTGCCGGAGCATCTGACCCGCTATCCGCATGAATTTTCCGGCGGTCAGCGCCAGCGTGTAGGCTTGGCCCGTTCGGTGGTGATGGAGCCGGAGCTGATTGTGGCGGACGAGCCGATTTCGGCTTTGGACGTATCCATTCGCGCCCAGGTGCTGAACCTGCTGAAAAAGTTCCAGCGCGAACGCGGACTGACCTATCTGTTTATTGCTCATGATTTGTCCATCGTCCGCTTTATCAGCGATCGCATTGTGGTAAGGGTAAAATCATGGAGGTTGCGGAGACGGAGGAACTGTTCAAGTACCCGCTGCATCCCTATACCCGTTCGCTGATGTCGGCCATTCCGATTCCGGATCCCATTCTGGAAAAAAAGAAAAAGCTGTTTGTTTATACGCCCAACGAGTACGGCGAGGGCGAGGAACAGCCTAAATTGGTGGATATTGGCGATGGACATATGGTTTATGGCAATTCTGCC
>JAHZHX010000021.1:0-7255 GCA_019420065.1 Clostridiales bacterium
GTTGCGCTCGATGTTGGTGGCGTCCACGATGTTGATGATGCCGTCGGGCTTCTGATTCAGAATAAAATCACGGGATACGATTTCTTCCTGCGTGTAGGGACGCAGGGAATAGATGCCGGGCAGATCGACCACCGAGCAGTTCTTGTGCCCGCGGATCTCGCCTGTTTTCTGATCGACCGTTACGCCGGGAAAGTTGCCCACATGCTGGTTGGAACCGGTCAGGGCGTTGAACAGCGTGGTTTTACCGCAATTCTGATTGCCTGCCAAAGCAAAAATCATGCTTTGTCTGCCTCCTCTGTTACCTCGATCTTGCGTGCATCCTCTACGCGCAGGGTCAATTCATAGCCGCGCACGCGGATCTCGATGGGGTCGCCCATGGGCGCAACCTTTTGCAGCGTTACGCGCGTGCGGGGAATCAGCCCCATATCCAGCAAACGGCAGCGCAGCGAGCCTTCGCCGCCCACCGCCGTAATGGTGGCGGTGGCGCCGATTTTCAGTTGATCGAGCGTTTTCATACGTGCCTCCTGTATAAGGTTAGTCCGGATGAACCTTTTATATCCTATGCGCCGCCGCCGGGAAAGTCAAGTACCTGAAGGAGAAAAAGCGAAATTTGCGTCTAATGCGCAAAAGTAATGACGTATTGCGGCAGAATATGCTATACTATGACGAAAGCGAGGGAGGCGGCGGCAATGTTTCTCAGCAGCGTAAGGCGGCGGCGGGCGATGGACAAATCGACGTATCCGGGCTGCGTGCCGGCGGCGGCAGGGCTGGAAGAACTGGCGTTTCACAGCCCGGTCACGGTGATCGCGGGCGGCAACGGCGCGGGCAAAACCACGCTGATGGAGATCCTCGCATGCGGCGTGCGGGCGCTGCGCATTGACAGCGCGGAAAACTCCAAGGCGGAAAAGCGCGCGCAGTGCGCAAAGGCGGCGGAAGGGTTCTATTTTCGTCTTCAGCCGCGTCCACGGCATTGCTTCTATTTTCAGGCGGAGGATTTTATCCGCTATGTGGATAATCTGCAGGCGCAAAAAAGAGAGGCCAGGCGCGAGCTGGAACGGGTGAGTGCTGATTACGCGGGGCACAGCGCCTATGCGCGGGGACTGGCGGCCATGCCGCATGCGCGGGCGCTGGATGAAATCGAAAGCCTGTACGGCGATATCGCCATGCGCTCGCACGGGGAGGGGTTCCTGGATTTTTTTGCCGCCCGGCTGCATCCTGGCGGGCTGTACCTGCTTGACGAGCCGGAAGGCGCGCTGTCCTATGAAAACCAGATGGTCATGCTGGCGTTGCTCCGCCGCGCTGTGGCGGCGGGCAGCCAGTTCATCCTGGCCACGCATTCGCCGGTGATGATGGCCTGTCCGGAGGCGGAGATCCTGGCGCTGGACGAGGGCAGGCTGGCCGTGTGCGCCTATGACGATTTGCAAAATGTTGCTTTTTTGCGCCGCTTTCTGAGCGATCGGGAGCGGATGCTGCGCCTGTTTGGCGTATACGACGGGGAGGAAGAATGATGCGTTGCGGATGTATTGAGTGCGGGGCGTTTATGATCCATGCCGACGGCAGCGAGGCCTGCGTGTGTCCGGAGTGCGGACGCCGGTGCAGCGCGTGCCTGGGCACCAACACGGTGGTCAGCCGCGAGCAGCTGCAAAAGCTGTCGGCCGTGCGCTGGATCGCGCAGGACATTGCCCGGGAACAGGCGTCGCTTGAAGGAAGGGACGATCAGGAAGCATGGTGATTACGGCGCGGATGTACCTGATCGTGCTGCCGCTGGTATTTATCGCATCCTTGATTGATGCGATCAGCGGCGGGGGCGGGCTGATTTCGCTTCCGGCCTATATGGTGACGGGGATGCCGTCGGTGCTGGCCTCGGGCAGCAACAAGCTTTCCGCATCGGTAGGCACGGTGGTGGCGGCTGCGCGGTATTTGAAAAGCGGCAGGGTATTGCTGCTGCCTGCGCTGTGCGCGGCGGCGCTGGCTATTCCCGGGGCGTATCTGGGCGCGGGATTGTTAAATGCTATGCCCGAAAGCATATACCGTACCATTGTGCTGGTGCTGGTGCCGCTGATGGCGCTGCTGACCGTTTTGAACCGCGGCGCGCCTGACCGCGCCCGGACAATGAACGGCGCGCGCCTGGGACTGTGCGCATTGACAGGGCTGCTGTGCGGGCTGTACGACGGTTTTTTCGGCCCGGGAACGGGCGTGCTGCTGATATTGGGCTTTCATTGGATTGCCGGTATGGATACGGTCACGGCCTCGGGCAGCGCCAAGCTGTGCAACTTGGCTTCCAATATCACGGCGCTGGCGGTGCATTTGCGCAACGGGAATGTTTTGCTTGCCCTGGCTGTGCCCGCCATGCTGGCCTCCGCGCTGGGCGGCTATATCGGCTCCGCGCTGGCCATTCGCCGCGGCGCGGGGCTGATCCGTCTGGCCATGCTGCTGGTGATGGCCGGTCTTGTGGTCAAGCTCGCGTTTGAGTATTTATAATGGAGGAAGAATGCACATGAATAAGCCGCGGCTGATTGCTGTTGTCGGTACCAACGCCTCGGGCAAGAGCGGGCTAAGCATTGCTCTGGCGGCGCGTTTTGACGGGGAAGTGATTTCGGCCGACTCGCGCCAGGTGTATTGCGGGCTCGATCTGGGCAGCGGCAAGGTGACGCGGGAGGAAATGCGCGGCGTGCCGCATCATTTGCTGGATGTATGCGCGCCCGGCGCGTTTTTTACCATGGCCGATTTTCAGCGCCTGGCCTACGAGGCGATTGACGGCGTGCTGGCCAGGGGAAAAACGCCCTTTTTGGCGGGCGGTACGGGACTGTATGTGGATGCGGTATGCGAGGGCTATCAAATGTCGCAGATCGCGCCCGACCTTGCCTATCGCCGGGAGCTGGAAGCGCTGCCGACCGGGCGGCTTTATGAGCTGCTGCAGCAGCGGCAGCCGGGACGGGAGATCGACGCGCACAACCGCAACCGCATCATGCGCGCGCTGGAGAAACTGCACGATGGCGATACGGCGGGCGACCGGCGGGAGAGCCGCTATGAAACGCTGAAGCTGGGCGTGACCTGGCCGCGCGAAGAGCTGTGCGCGCGTATTGACGAGCGGCTGGAACGCCGGGTCAGGGAAGGAATGATCGAGGAAGTGCAGGGGCTGCTGGACGCGGGCGTGAGCGCCGATTTCCTCTACCGTCTGGGCTTGGAATACCGTTTCATCAGCCAGTATCTGCTGGGCGAAATCAAGAACAGAGAGGATATGCTTGAACAGCTTTCGCGGGCGATCAAACGCTTTGCCAAGCGGCAGATGACATGGTTCAGACGCGATAAGGCCATCCATTGGCTGGATATGGGCGCTGCTCCCGAGACGGAAGCGGCGGCGCTGGTCGCGGCGTTTCTAAACGGCGAATAAATCCGCCATGCCATACAGCCCGGCCTGCCGGGAGAGCAGGAACTGCGCCGCTTTCAGCGCGCCATGCGCAAATACGGCGCGGCTCTCGGCGGCATGTGTCAGCGTCAGCGTTTCCTCCGGACCGTACAGGGTAATTTCGTGAATGCCGCGCAGCGTGCCCGCGCGCACGCAGAGGATTTCTTCTGACGGGAGCGACACCGCCCCGGCCAGCCTGCGGGCTGTGCCGCCGGGACGGTCTTTTTTATCCCGGTGATGCCGCTCAAGCACGGTGCAGTCCCAAGCGGGAACAAAGGCGCGGGCCTGTGCGGCAAGGCGCTCCAGCAGATACGCGCCGGGGCTGAAATTGGCGGACAGGAATAGGGGCGTGCTTTGGGCTGCCGCCTGGATCCGGGACAGCTGCGCGGGCGTATAGCCCGTTGTGCCCAGCACCAGCGGAACGCGGTGCTTTTCCGATGCGGCGAGCAGGGCGGGCAGACAGTCCGGGTGCGAAAAATCGATGATCGCGTCGCCTGCCGCGCTTTCGGCAAAGGGAAGCGGCGCAAAGCCATAGCCGCCGGCCAGGGCGGCTACCTCGCGCCCCATGCGGCCGTCAATGCCGCAGATCAGCAACTGCTTCATGGCTTGCTCCCTCCAATAATTCGCGCAGGCGGGAGAGCGTGCGCGGCTGTACCGTGACCAGCGGGGAGCGCACCTCGTCGCTGCATATGCCGAGCAGCGCCAGCGCGGCTTTTACGGGCGCGGGGCTGATTTCAGCAAACAGCGCGTCAATAAGCGGCGCCAACGCTTCCTGGCGGGCGTTGGCGGTCTGCGTGCAGTTTTTTTCAACGGCGGCGCAAAGCTGCATCACCGCCTGCGGATACAGGTTGGACAGAACGGAAATCACGCCGCAGGCGCCCAGCTGCAAAGCGGGCACGGTCAACTCGTCGCTGCCGCAGTATACGGGCAGCGGACAGCGGCGCAGCAGCGCGGCCAGCTGGTTCAGGTTATTGCCGGCCTCTTTTATGCCGATCATATGCGGGTGCGCGGCTAGCCGCGCGGCGGTATCGGGCAGCATGTTCAGCCCTGTTCGGGCAGGTACGTTGTATAAAAGCAGCGGCAGTGCGCAGGCGTCGGCCACGCGGGTGTAATAATCGATCAGCCCTTCCTGGGTGGTCTTGTTGTAATAGGGGGTCACGACCAGCTGCGCATCCGCGCCCAGAGAGAGCGCCATGCGGGCGCGAGCCGTGGTGAGCGCCAGGTTGTTGCTGCCTGTTCCGGCGATCACGCAAGCGCGGCCGTGCGCTTTATCCACCGTATGCTCGATCACGCGCCGCCATTCCGCTTCGCTGAGCGTGCTGGCTTCGCCCGTTGTGCCGCAGGGCAGCAGCGCCGGAATGCCCGCTTCCAGCTGCATGTCAATAAGACGGTCAAGCGCCGCGAAATCAATCTTTCCCTGGCGGAAAGGAGTAATCAGCGCCGTGCAGACGCCTGTAAAAAGCGGTTTCAGGATCAAAAAAATAGCCTCCTCACAGCAATCAAAAAAAGCCGCCGTTCTTTTTTGAAGTATGCCCCAAAAAAGCAGACGGCGGCGTTGATTTATGATTATTTTTTGAATTTCAGCGCCCGGCGCAGAGAAAGAAGCAGCTTTTGTCCGGCATTCAGGCGTTCATACAGGGAAAGATAGGCTTCCCTGGCGCTGCGCAGCGCGGCGGGCGATACGGCGTGGCGGCCATAGCGCATGGCGCTGAAGGCGTTTGCGGCTTCGAAAAGCGGCGTGCCCAGCTGCGCTTCGGCCCGCTTGGCATAATGCAGCGGCGTTTCGGCAGCGCCGCAGGGCGCTTTCAGAAGCGCGGCACATTCCAGAATGGCGGGCCAGAGCAGCGCCAGAGCGGCGTTGTCATCCGGCGCAATGCCGGCGCGGTAGAGCGGCCCGGTCACGCGAATACGCCAGGCCAGCAGCGGCACAAGCAATAGCAGCAGAAGAAGCCACAGCCAGGGCAGACGCGGGGAGGAAGGACGATCCGGTTTGTCCGGCGCTTCGCTTGGCTGGACGGAGGGGGTGGGCGCGTCGGAAGGCGTCGGCCCGTCCGGCGGCGTGGGCGTGGCCTCCGCGCCGGGTGTGTCAGAGGGCGAGGGCGACGGCGAGGGAGATGGAGGAGCGCTGGGCGGCTGCGGAGGCGGCTCGGGAATGCTGCTGCCGCTTTGATCCGGCTCGTTTCGGCCGGGCGTAGCGTCAAAGGCGATCCAGCCCAAGCCGCTTAGATATACCTCGGTCCAGGCATGTGCGTCCGTGCCGTGTACCTGGGCCATGCCGTCCGGGCCCGGCCGGGCCACGTAGCCTTCCACATAGCGGGCGGGAAGCCCGGCAATGCGGCACAAAACCGTCATGGCGGTGGCAAAATAGGTGCAGTAGCCCTTGCGCTCAGCCAGCAGAAACCAGGCGGCGAAGTCCACGTCCTGCGGCGGATATTCCACGTCCAGACTGTACGTATAGTGCGTTTGCAGATAGTCGCGCAGCGCTACCGCCTTTTGCCAGGAGGTGACGCAGCCTGCCGTCGCGGCATAGGCAATATCATAAATCTCCTGCTGGATATGGCTGGGCAAGGCGAGATAGGCGGCGGGCAGCGCCGAAAAAGCGGGGTCGGTCAGCCGGGCGTTCTGCTCGGCAAGCGCGGCCATGCCAGGATCGGTCGCCTTCATGGAAAGAAAGCGGACGCCGTACCGGTCGCCCGGACGCAGGTTGCGGGTGATAAAAACCTCGCTTCCGGCATTGAAATAGGGCGTCATGCCCTCGCCGGTCTGCAGCTCGCGGATGCGCTGCGGGGTAAAAAGCGTGCTGGAACTGGTCGACTGCATCTGTATCTGTACGCTTTGCTCCGCAAAATTGCCTGATAGCGGATAGGCGGTTTGCGTGATTTCATCGCGCAGGGCGCGTGTGCGCGCGGACTGCCAATAGTAGCGCTGGGCGCTGATGCTGTCATACCAGGCAGCGCCGGTGTAGGTATCCAGAATCGCGCCGCGCAGATAAACGGTTTCGGGTGCGGAAACCTGCATGACAAGCGCGCTGCTGGGATCGGGCGGGCCGCCCAGGCGCGATTCGCCCTGCGGCATCCAACCATCCGATTCCAGGGTATAGCGCGTGCGTTCCTGCTGGAAGAAAAAGCGGTCGTTGATCGCATCGCGGAGCCGCTCGGCCAACTGCGCCAGGGGCTCATAGGCCGTACCTTCGGCCGGAGACAGAAGAAGCGAAACGGCCAGCAGCACGGCAGCCAGCGGCAGCAGGGCGGGCGATACGCTGGAACGGGTATTGTAAAGCAGGTCGGCTTCATCACTGTGCGCCAGGGCATAGACAAGGAACAAGGCGGGCAGCACGGGGAGCATATAAAACGATTCGTGCTGCAGCCCTGCTTCCCATTGTAGGGTCAGCACGATGGTGCTCAAAAGCAGCGGCGGCATAACGCCCGTATCGCGCGCCGTCAGAAAAAAGCACAGCAGCGTCATCCATACGGCCAACTGGCTGCAAAGGATATCGTTGTACAGAGAAAGCGCCAGCGGCAGATCCTGCATCAGCATGGCAAGGGCGCGCAGAAGCGTAAGCGTTTGCCGGAAAAAGCCCCGGCCGGACAGCAGCAGCGCGCCCTGGACGGCAATGAGCGTCAGCAGGGCCAGCGGGAACAGCGCCCGGTGAAGGCGGCCCAGCAGTGCCTGCGCGGAAACGAGCCCCAGCGCCGCCGCGGCGCACAGCAATACATATTGCCCGGCAAGATGCCCTGCGCCTGCGCCAAGCAGCAGCGGCAGACCAAAACCGGCGGCGAACAGGGTGGCGATCAGCGCGCGCAGGAGGACACGCCACAAGGAATTACGCAGGAGTGACATAGCATA
>JAHZHX010000021.1:7265-30098 GCA_019420065.1 Clostridiales bacterium
TGCAGCTGCGCAACATAGGGGCGATCCTGCGGCGCGTCGGGCGTACAGGTAATCAGATATACGCGCGCGCTGGGCCCCATGCGGCGAATTTGCTTGACCCCCTCGACGACGGGCGCGCTCAGGCGCGAGGTGATGATTACCGTTGCGCCCGTGCGGCGCATGCGGCGCAGCTCCAACTGCAAAATGCGGGCAAAGTCGTCACTTTCTGAAAAACGCTGACGAGCCAAAAGCTCTTCGAGCAGGGCAGTGCCGGCGCTGCGGTCGGAAAGAAACTCGCCCGCCTGGCTGCCATAGAAGGGTATGCGCACGGGCGCGCCGCCGCGCATCTGCATGGCGGCAACGGAGAGCGCCGTTTCGCAAAGCGCGTCGCGCAGGGCGGGCAGCGCCGCCTGATCCTCAGCCGCGGGCGGCGTGCAGTCCAGCAGGATCAGGCTGTCGGGCGGGGCGGGGGTCTCAAACTTGCGCACGATCAGCTCGCGTTTGCGGGCGGAGAGCTTCCAGTGAACACGCTTGAGCGCGTCGCCCGAGCGGTACGCGCGCACGTCCTCCGGAAAGGCCAGGTCTTCCATTGTACGGTTCGGACGCGCGGCGCCGTCCTCGCCGGTAAGAAAGCGCAGCGGCGCTACCTCAAAGGGCCGGGGCAGCACCAGCAGGGCGGGCAGTGCCTGGCGCGCGCGTACATGCAGCTCGAACAGCCCCAGCGCGTCGGAAAAGGAGACCGATTCCGCACCGCAGGGGAAAACGCCCACATGCTGCGCGGGGACGGGCAGCGTCAGCTGCGTTTGCCGTTTGCCAAGGCTGGCATAGACCAGCGAGCGTTCTTCGCCCATCAGAATATGGAGCGTCAATGCGCCCGTGGGCAGCAGGCCACGGCGCGGCAGCGTAACGGCGAGCGTGGTGTCTTCCCCGCGCGGAGTGCGCGTGCTGGCCAGCCGGCTGGAAAAAGAGAGCCGCCGGCGAACCAGCAGAACGGACAGCAGGGCGTACCCCAGTGCCAGCCACGCAAACAGGGCGGAAAGATAAAAAATCCGTCCGCCCAGGGATAAACCGCTGAAAAGCGCGCCGAGTGAGAGCAGCAGCAGCGCGCGTCCCCGCTGCGTCATACGCGGCTCCCGGGCACGGGCAGCGCGCCCAGGAGCGACAAGAGGATCTGCCCGGCGGATTGCCCCTTCATCCGCGCTTCCGGCGTGAGGATCAGACGGTGGGAAAGCACGGGCAGCGCCATGCGGCGAATATCGTCAGGCAGCACATAGTCGCGTCCGGCCAGCACGGCGCAGCCCTGCGCGGCGCGCAGCAGCGCAATGCTTGCGCGCGGGGAGGCACCCAGCGCCAGCGCCGGATGCTTGCGGGTGGCCGCCGTGATCTGCGCCACGTAGGACAGCACCTCGCGGCTGCAATAAACCGCGCCAGTCAGCGCCTGCATAGCAATCACATCCTCCGCGCCGCAAACGCTTTGCAGCGTGGAAAGCGGGGAAACCGCGCCTGAATAGCGCTCCAGCACGTCCATTTCTTCTTCGACGGAGGGATATCCGATGCTGATGCGCAGAAAAAAACGGTCCATCTGTGCCTCGGGCAGCGGATAGGTGCCGACAAAATCAACGGGGTTTTGCGTGGCCAGCACCATGAAGGGCCGAGGCAGGGCATGCGTTACGCCGTCCACGGTGACCTGACCCTCTTCCATGACCTCCAGCAGACTGCTCTGGGTCTTGGGCGAGGTACGGTTGATTTCGTCCGCCAGCACGATTTGGCTCATGACTGCGCCGGGTCTGAATTCCATCGCTCCGGTTTGCAGCGAGGGCATGGTGAAGCCCGTTATGTCGCTGGGCATCACGTCGGGGGTGAACTGAATGCGTTTGAAGGAGCAGGAAAGCGAGCGGGCCAGTGCTGCTACCAGCGTGGTTTTGCCTACGCCGGGCACATCCTCAATCAGCACATGGCCTTTGCAGAGCAGGGCGATGAGCGCCAGCTCTATGGCCTCGTCCTTGCCCACGATGACGCGGCGGATGTTCTGCTGGAGCGCGTATAGAATAGAGCGAGCCTGTTCTTGCTGCATGGTAAGCTCCTTTGCCGATGATTGATTTTCCATTTCAGTATAACGCGAAACGACATAAAATGCAATAAATTCGTAAAAAACGTGAAATATTTACAGCTTGTTCACAGGGGAATATTCCCAGCCGCAGCCTTAGTATGCACAAAAAAATGTTTTTTATGGGAAGGCGAACTTTTTGCGCCTCAGCGCCGTCTATAAAATATACCGGTGAATACGGAAGAGGACGTGAAAGCGATGACCGAAAAAGAGTTTGAGCAGCGGGTGACTGCTTTGACACAGGAGATGTACTCTACGGCTTCAGGCCTGCTGCGTTGCTATCAGGACAGGCAGGATGCGGTGCAGGAGTGTGTGTGGCGCGCCTGGCGCGGTCTGCCGAAGCTGCGGGACGAGACGTTTTTCAAAGCGTGGCTGATGCGCATCCTCATCAATGAATGCCGCACGATCGGCCGTCGCCTGGGGCGCGAAACGGTAAGCGATTGTATCAGGGAAGAAAGCGTGCCGGACGCGCATGAGGAAAGGCTGCGGGATGAAGAACTGCATCAGGCCGTGATGCGTCTGCCGGAAAAGCTGCGGCTGACGGTGATCCTCTTCTATATCGATGGATTTTCTCTTCGGGAAATATCGCATACGCTGCGCATTCCGGAAGGTACGGTCAAGAGCCGTTTGACGCAGGCGCGGAAAAAGCTGAAGGACACACTGGCAAGGGAGGTGTAAGGCATGACGAAACAGGAATGGGACCGGTGTTTTGGGCCTGCGCCGGCACAGTTTGAGGCGTGCGTGCAGCGCGCGCTTGCGGCCAAACAGAAAGAAAATGTGAAAACCAAACGGGTGCTGCCCAGGATGGCAATCATTGCTGCGGCACTGCTGCTGGCTTTGATGGGCATGGCCCTGGCGGCGAGCAGCGGAATCTTCGATTTTTTGCATACGGACAATATCGGTGAGATCAGGGTGGAACAGCCCAAATTCACGCCGGGCTATACGCAGATGAAGCTGCTGGAAAGCCTGACTGTGGAGGAGACGGTGTGCGACGGCATATCTGCGCATCTTCTGATCCGCTGTACCCTGCGTCCGGAAATGGGCGTGCTGCGCATGGCTGTGGACAGGGAGAGGCTGCCGGCGGGAAAGCCGGTCTATTACGCGAACATGGTCACGCAGTATATGAGCAGCGGCACCTCCATCGCCTCGATCTGGGATAGCTGGAACTGGCATTACAATGGGGACAACGAGCTGATTCTGGATATCAGCTTCGGTCTGCGGGAGCTGGAACCATTGGGCGATACGTTGATATTGTCAACGGAGCTCGAATTGTTCGACGCGCAGGATCAGGAGGTGGAATCGCTGCCCTTTACCGTGGAAATGCCGGTGCAGCATGCCGTGAGGAAGGAATATACGGCGGTAAATATGCCCATAGAGCTGGAGAACTACCGCGTCAACAGCGCGCGCGTCGTGCGCACGGACATGGCCTGCTATTTGTATCTGGACGTGCAGGACAACTACGATCAGGCGGAATACGACGCGTCGTTTGTCCGAACGCCCGACGGCAATGAGGTAAGCACCCTGACGCTGCCGCTGCATGGCTCTTACTGGACGCATCTGGCTGATACGGCAGACAATATATATCCCACGCAGTTTGCGGAACTGTATCTGGCCGAGGATTGCGGGGACGAGTGGAAGCATTATACCGTAATGACGGCGGTGCCTCCGCTTCATGTTGAGGAGGGCGTAATCGTGCTGCCGTATGACAGCAGCAAAAACAACACATATCAAAGCTTTGAACTGCGATTCAGGGAAGAGTGAGAACGTAAAAGGGGCGGGTGCATAAGCATCCGCCCCTTTTACGTAAGGATCATTCACTGCGCGTCTGTTCGCTCAGCCACTGAAGCAGCCCCGTTTCTTCGTAGGCGTAGGTCCAGCAGTTGTGCGCAACGCCCGGCAGTACGCGGAAATCCACCTCGCCGCCCGCGGCGCGCACCGCGTCTACCATCAGCTGCGAGTAAGCCAGCGGCACGGATTCATCCGCGTCGCCATGAAAAACGCAGATGGGCGTCTCGCGCAGCTGATCGGCCAGCCAGGACATGCCGCCGCCGCACAAGGGAGAGATGGCGCTGAAAAGCTCCGGCGCCTCGCAGGCAATGTGCCACGTGCCAAAGCCACCCATAGACAGCCCTGTCAGGCTGATACGCCGGTGATCGACCGGGAAAGAATCCGCGATCGTATGGATCAAATCAAGTACAAATAGCGAAAGCGTGGTCCAGACTGTCCCCTCCGGGCATTGCGGCGAGAGCGTGACGGCGCGGATGCCGTCATATTCCGGATTCTGCCCAAACAGCTTGGGCACGCCATGATGGCATAAACGGTCGTAATCATCGCCGCGCTCGCCTGCTCCGTGCAGAAAAACGATCAGCGGCAGGCGCTCGTCAGGGGCGACGTCATCGGGTTGGGTGATAAAAACGTTCATATGCCGACCGTCAGGCAGCGGATATTGCTCACGAAGGATCATATAAAGGCTCCTTTCGTATCAGTTGCGCAGGGAGTGCAGCGGCGCGGGAATGCGTCCGCCGCGGGCAATGAAAGCGGCAGGGGAGAAGGGATGAACGGGCATCACGGGCGCATGCCCCAGCAGCCCGCCAAATTCCACGCTGTCGCCCACCTTCGCGCCGGGTACGGGGATTACACGTACGGCCACGGTCTTATTGTTGACCATGCCGATGGCGGCTTCGTCCGCAATGATGGCGGAAATCGTTTCCGCAGTGGTATCGCCGGGGAGCGCGATCATATCCAGTCCTACCGAGCATACACAGGTCATGGCTTCCAGCTTATCCAGCGTTAACGCGCCGCGCTCCGCCGCCTCGATCATGCCAACGTCCTCGCTGACGGGGATGAACGCGCCGGACAGGCCGCCCACATGAGAGGAAGCCATTACGCCGCCCTTCTTTACCGCGTCGTTGAGCAGCGCCAGCGCCGCGGTGGTGCCGTGCGTGCCACAGGATTCCAGGCCCATTTCTTCCAGGATGGCGGCTACCGAATCGCCCACCGAGGGGGTGGGGGCCAGGGACAGGTCAACGATGCCAAAGGGCACGTTCAGACGGCGGGAGGCCTCGCGCGCCACCAGTTGGCCAACGCGCGTGATGCGGAAGGCAGTGCGCTTGATGGTGTCGGCCACATCGTCAAAGGGCTGGCCGCGCACCGCTTCCAGCGCGCATTTGACCACGCCCGGTCCCGATACGCCCACGCTCACGGCGCAGTCGCCCTCGCCCGGGCCATGGAAAGCGCCCGCCATGAAGGGATTGTCCTCCACTGCGTTGCAGAATACGACCAGCTTGGCGCAGGCCAGGCCGCCGGCCTGGGCGGTTTTTTCCGCGCTTTGCTTGACAATTTGCCCCATCAGGCGTACCGCGTCCATGTCGATTCCCGCGCGCGTGGAGCCAACGTTGACGGAGGAGCAGAGAAATTCGGTCTCAGAAAGCGCTTCGGGAATGGATTCCATCAGCCGCCGGTCGGCAGCCGTCATTCCTTTTTGCACCAGGGCGGAATAGCCGCCAATAAAATTCACGCCGGTGGCGCGGGCGGCGCGGTCGAGTGCTTTGGCCAGCGCAACAGGGTTGCGAATGCCGCCGGAGATCAGGGCGGCGGGGGTCACGGAAATGCGTTTGTTGACGATAGGAACGCCGAACTCGCGCTCGATGGCTTCGCCGGTCTTGACCAAATCGCGCGCCGTGTAGGCGATATGGTCGTACACCTTATCGCATAGGCGCTTTTCGTCGTCGGTCACGCAGCCAAAAAGGGAAATGCCCATCGTGATGGTGCGCACATCCAGCTTTTCGCGGTCGATCATCTGAAGGGTGGAAAGAATTTCTGAGGTGGTTACCATGGAGCGCCTCCCTTAAACCTGGTGCATAGCTTCGAAGATCTCGCTGCGTTGGATGCGGATTTGCAGCCCCATTTCTTCGCCCAGCGTGCCAAGCGCGGCCGAGAGCTTCTCAAAAGAACAGCCGGACGCGGAGATATCGGCGATGAGTACCATGTTGAAATAGTCGGAAAGCACGGTTTGCGAAATATCGAGGATGTTTGCGTCGTTTTCATACAGCGCGGCGCCGACGCGGGCAATGATTCCTTTGCGGTCAATACCCAGCACGGTGACGACGGCTTTTTTCATATCAGCCATGGCATAAGCCTCCTTTGCAGATTCATTATAGTGGACAAAAGAGAAAACGGCAAGATAAATGTTAATGGCGCTTGCGCAGCCGCGCCATGAAGAAGCCTTCATACCGCGCGGTTGGGCGAATACACAGCGTGCCGGGCAATTTGCAGGGCAGCAGCGGCAGGGCCTCCATGCCGGGGAAGGAAATGGGCTCGACAGCGGCTTGCGATCCCTTGAGCGCGGCGCGCACGACGGCTTCGTTTTCCGCTTCCAGAATAGAGCAGGTAGAGTAGACCATGCTGCCGCCGGGCTTGAGGAGAGCGAGCGCTTTTCTGAGCAGTTGGAGCTGTGTGGCAGCGGAGGTGCGTACCAGCTTTTCCGAAAAGGCGCGGCAGGTGGAAGGCTGAGCGCACAGCATGGTGCCGCTGCCGCTGCATGGCGCGTCGAGCAGGATCTGGTCAAAACGGAAAAAATCCTCCAGCCTGCGCGCGTCGCATACCATCACGTTTACGCGCGAGGCGCCTTGCTTTTCCAGATTATAACGCAGCTTTTCGGCGCGGATTTTGTTGATTTCGCAGGCGGTGATGGCGGCGCGCCCTCCGGTCATGGCAGCCATCTGCGCCGTTTTTCCACCGGGGGCGGCAGCCATATCGAGAATGTCCGCGCCGGGCTGGGGAGCAAGGGCGATGGGCGGCAGCATGGAGGACAGGCTTTGCAGATAGATTTCGCCCCGCTCATAGCAGGGGAGCTTCCAGAACTGTTCCTCGCGCGCATCGGGCAGCAGAAAAGCGGCGGCGCTGAAGGGTGCGCGTTCAAAGGAGATGCCCTGCTCCGCAAGAAGGGCGGCAATGGCTTCGGGCGCGGTCTTCAGGGTATTGGCGCGCAAGGTAACAGCGCGTTTACCCTGCATGCCGCTTAGAATCTGCTGCGCGGTTTCGTCGCCATACTGGCTTTGGATGGAAGCGAGAAAAAAGGGAGAGAGGATCTCAGTCACGGTGAGCGGACTCCTTTTCAGCAAATCGGATTGCTTCTATTATGATACAAAACCGGCGGGTTGGCAAGCATATTGTATAGAAAAAAACGTCCGAATCTGTTTAGATTTGGACGTTTTAAGGCTGATTGATAATTACTTCATTGCGGCCTTGGTGTAACCGCTGAGCATCTGCTTCTGGAAGATCAGGAACATGACCAGCACCGGAACAATGGAGATCAGCGCGCCTGCCATGATCTCATGGTAGTTGCGCACGGTCTCGCCGGCAAAGGACTGCTTCAGGTGCATCAGACCCAAGGTCAGCACGCGCACGTTTATGCTGTCGTTGGCGATGATATTGGGCCAGAAGTATACGTTCCAGCCGCTGATGAAGGACATGAGCATCATGGTAATCATGGTCGGCTTGCACATGGGAACCAGGATGCGTGTGATGACGCCGATTTTTCCCATGCCGTCCACGCGCGCGGCGTCCAGGTAGCTTTCGTCCACACCCATAAAGGCCTGACGCAGCATGAAAATGGTGTAGGGCGATACCGCGCCGACAATAATCATGCCGAAGAAGGTGTTCTTTAATCCAGCGCGGGCGATCAGGATGTACAGGGGAACGAAGGTGATCTGAATGGGAACCATCATGGCGCCCAGCACAAAGAGGAACATGGCATGCTTGCCGCGGTACTTGCCGCGCGCGAAGGAATAAGCGGCCAGAATGCCGGTCGTCAGCTCCAGGAACATGGTGCCCGCAGTGACGACCGCGGTATTGAACATGTAGCGCAGGAAAGGTTCCTTCTGCATGACGGTGACATAATTGGACCATTGCCACTTGATGGGCAGCAGCGTCTGCGTTGCCGCCAGCACCTCGTCCTCAGGCTTGAGGGAAGTGGAGATCATCCAGAAAATGGGGAACAGGAAGATCAGCGTGATCAGAATGGCGAAAAAGTAGCGGATCACGTTTTTCACCCGGCGCACGGTGCGCACATGGGTATTGAGCGCTGTTGATTTCTGCGTCATATCGTCATTCCCTCCTTACGCATCATAATGGACGTTCTTGTTGGTGATGCGCAGCGTGGAGGCGGTAACCGCCAGCAGGATCACGAAGAACAGCAGCGCGTTGACGGCCGCGCGGTCGATGCGGAAATCGCGGAAGGCCAAACGATAGATGTAGTACACGAAAACTTCCGTGGAGTTGTAGGGGCCGCCCTGCGTCAGTACGTCAACCGACTGGAAGACCTTCATGGAGGAGATGAACGTGGTGATGAATAAAAACAGCGTGGTGGGGGAGAGCAGCGGCAGCGTAATGTAGCGGAAACGCTGGAAGCCGTTGGCGCCGTCCAGCTCGGCCGCCTCGTAATAATCCTGAGAGATGCCCAGCATGTTGGACAGGTAGATCATCATGCCGTAGCCCACGCCGTGCCAGCCGGTCAGGATCAGCACCGACACCATGGACATGCCGCGCGCTTCCAGCCAGTTGACGGGCTGAAGTCCAAGGGCTTTGAGCGCGACGTTGACAATGCCGTAGTCCTTGTTGAGCATCCACAGGAAGATGATGGCGCAGGTGGACATGGCGATATAGCGGGGCATAAAGATGATGGCACGCATGGCAGAAAAGGGCTTGTTCAGCTTGTTGAACAAGAGCGCCAGCGCCAGGCCCAGGATCAGCACGATGGCAATGTAACCGATCGTGTAAATCCCCGTTACGCGCAGCGTATTGAACAGATAGCGTTTGCCAACAGAGCTGGTAAAGAGCCAGTTCCAGTTTTTCCAGCCGACATACTGGTAATCCAGCTTGAGCAGGTTCCAGTTGGTGAAGCTGATTTGCACCAGTTTGCACAGCGGATAGTAGGTCAGCAGAGCCAGCAGCAGCACGGCGGGAAGGGCGCAGGCCATATCCGACCAGGAGTGGCGCTCCTTGAGCTTAACATAATGATCGCCGATTTGTACGATATTTCGATTCTTTCTTTTACCCATTCTCGTCACCATATTCAAAGAATTTTGCGGTAGGTATGCCGGTGATCTCGGGAAACATCAGAAAATGCGCAAATAAAAAAATGCCCCTCAATTTCTGATGTTTCCCGGGATCCGCATCCCGGGGGAAGCCCCCCGGGATGCATTAGGTAGCGATGCAGGAATTACTGCTGGTCAGCCAGGTACTCGTTCAGCTCTTCGATCAGCATCTCCCAGCCTTCTTCTACGTCGAGCTTTTCGACCATGATCTGGCCCATATAGCTCTCGAAGATGTCGCCGCAGGTGTCAAAGTAGGCGCTCTGGGGCTTCTTTTCGAAGCTGGTGATGTTCTCGATCACATTGCCCATGGCCGGCAGCGCTTCATAGAAGCGATCCATGTCAGCCTTGTTCTCCAGAGCGGAGAGGTGGGTGGGCATATAGGAGGTAGCGATGGCGAAGTCGATGGTGTACTGCGCGCTGGTGAACCACTGCATGAACTGGAAGGCAGCGTTCTTGACCTGCTGCGGGTTGTTGGAGGGCAGGATGAAGGTGCCGCCGGCAACCAGCTGGTTGTTCTTGCCAGTGCTCATGGCCGGGGGAACAGCGATGCCAACGGTGAAGTTGGACTTGTTCTGCAGGTTGTTGTAGTTGGCGGTGGTGTAGAGCATAACGCCGGCGCTGTCGCCGCTGGTGAACACGGCCTGGCAGGTAGAGGAATCCTGTACCCAGTTGATCCAGCCGTTATCCGTCCACTCGCGCAGCTGCTTGGTCACGGCCAGGGCTTCCTCGGTATCCAGACCGGTGACTTCCTTGCCATCCTTGTCCACGGTAATCATGGAGGCGTTCAGGTTGCTGTAGATCGGATAGAAATAGGCGTTGTCCCACAGGGGAATGGTGATGACGGGCTTCTGGGTGGCGTTGTACACGGTCTCCAGGTAAGCGGGCATTTCTTCCCAAGTGGCGGGGAAGGTCACGTTCAGGCTGGCCAGCAGCTCGGTGTTATAATAAGCAACCTGACCGGACTGCATCACGGGCAGCGCCACCTGATGGCCGTCCACCTGCATGGCATCCAGGAAGCCGCCTACGAGGTCGGTCATATCCAGGCCGTAGTGCTCGATGTAGGGATCGAGGTTCTCAATGATGCCGCTGTCGGCATAGGCCTTCAGACGGGGTACATTGATGAAAGCACAGCCGGGAACGTCCACGCCGGCGGCGTTGGCGGCGGCCAAAGCGGTGTTGATGTTGTTGTAGCTGGTCATGAAAACTTCTTCAACGGTAATCAGCTCATGGGTAGCGTTGAACTCTTCGATGATGCGGCTGATGACGGCCATGTCATCCTCGTCGTTCAAGGTGTTCCAGAAAATAACTTTGGTGGGCTCGGTTACGTCATAATTCACTTCGTCAGCGAAAGAGACGGCGGAGATGCTGGTCAGCATCAACAGAGCCAGTGCGAGAGCGAAAAACTTTTTCATGGGACAAGCTCCTTTGCTATATTGTTGTGCAGAAAACGGTATTCCGCACATACTGCTGTTATAATTGTATAATAACATGCTGTATATGTCAACTATTTTTACAAAATTAACATGAAAAAATATAGAAGATGCATAAACCGGTTTGACAATTATGATCTGGTACGATATAAATATAGAAAATGACATGCAACCTTTGGCCGGAGCGCCGCGTCTAATGAATATACGATGGAAGGAGGCGGTTGTGCGTGGAACGCGATACGTTTGCGGCGCAGGTGACGGCGATGGAGCGCTCGCTCTACTGCGTGGCGCGCGCCTATCTGCACAGCGAGGCGGACTGCGAGGACGCGCTGCAAAACGCCATTTTGCGCGCCTGGGAAAAGGCGGACAGCTTGAGAGAGGAAAAATACTTTAAAACCTGGATCACCCGCATTCTGATCAACTGCTGCAAGGAGACGCTGCGCCGCCGCAGGCGGGAAATAATCGGGGAGGTGCCCGAGCGTCCCGCGCCGCCGCAGGACGGCGACGGCCTGCTGTGGGAAGCCTTAACGGAGCTGGATGAAAAATACCGCATTATGCTGGTGCTGTTTTATCGGGACGGATACGAGATCAGCGAGATCAGCCGTATTCTGCATCTGCCGCAGGGAACGGTGAAAAACCGCCTATTCCGCGCCCGTCAGCATCTCAAGAAAGAATTATGCCGGGAGGAGGCGTTAATATGACCTGGAACAGGGAAAGAATGGACCGCGCGTTTGGAACAACGCCTGCTTCGTTTGGTCAGGCCATGCAGGAGGCGCTTGCGAAATGCGAGCCCAGACCCAAGAAAAGCGCACGCCGCGCGCCCGCCAAAATGATCGTTATTGCGGCGGCGCTGGCGCTTCTGTGCGGCGCGGCGCTGGCGGCGGTCAATAACTACGGCATGGATTGGTGGTTTACCGGGCGCTGGTCCTATATCCGCCGCCTGTATCCCGCGCTTTACCGGGAGGTAATGAACTGCCTGCAAACGGATATCCCGCAGGAATCGAGCCTGGAAACGGATGGGCTGCGCGTGATCGTTGCCGAGGCGGCCTACCTGGCGGAATCCGGGAAAACATATGTGGAGATCGAGGTGGAGAACCTGCGGCCGGAGTATGAAATGCATCCCGCGTTCAACATGGATGTGGACGGCGCGCTGGGCGAAGAGCACGACTTGCACTGGCTATGGACGAAAAAGGGCTTTGGCGTGCCCGAGAAGGTCATGGACGACCCGGGAAAAACGCTTTTGCTTTACGAAGGGGAAACGCTCTACGTTCCCGGCGTGGACGACGGGAAGGAGGAGGGCGACATGCTTGCTTATTCCGGCGGCTGCGATGTTGTGCGCGGCGAGGACGGCCGGGTGCTGATCCTGCTGGAGTGCTGGGAGGATATTGCCCGCTATGCCGATGCCGAGGGCTGGCTGCATCTGCGTTTGCCCTTCAGCACCCGCACGTTTGCGGACGACGAGTATGGCGAGGTGATCGACAAGGGAGAAATAACGTTCAGAATTGATATGCGGCGCTGAGGCGGCACCTTTGCCTTTCTTCGTCATAGCATGGAGAAAGAGGGGGTGCGGTCATGGGGCTGTGGATCGCAGATGAGAACAATGGGCTGCTCTGCCTGACGAGCAGCAGGAGGCGGAACTTGTGCCGCGCGCCTTTGTGCCTTTGCGCCAGCGGCAATACCGTGGTATGCGCGCAGCGCAACACCGCGCGCGTGTTTGCCATCGATACGGCGCAGGAACTGGCGGATTACCCTTTGCCGCCTGAGGTGCGGCGCATGTGCGCGCTGCCCGGAGCGCTCTACTGCCTGAGCGCCGAGGCCGACAGCGTAAGCCTGCTGTGCCCCCTGACGGGGCGGCTGCGGCTGTGCGTGCAGGCAGGGTGCTACCCGCGCGATCTATGCCTGAGTCCCTGCCGCCGTTTGCTGGCGGCGGCGGGCGGCGCGTCGGGGACGCTGTACCTGTACCGCAGCGAGGATCTGAGCCTTTCCCGCCGCGTGATGCTGCCGGGCGTGGTCTATGCGGCGTGCTTTTGCGGCGCGGGACTGGCGGCGCTGTGCGCGGTGGAGGAAAACGAGGTATCAAGCCGTCTGTACCGCATTTCGACGCGCGGCGTAATCAGCGAGGCGCTGTGTCTGCCAGGGCTGCCCGGCGCGCTGCTGCCCTTGCCAGACGGCGGCATGCTGGTGGGGGTGCTGGGAACGCTTTTGCGCCTGCGGGCGGACGGACGTATTGCCCAGCGGTTTTCGGCCGCGCTTCCGGGCAGGCTGCGCGGCGGCGCGGATGCGGCGCTGTGCGCCGACCCGCTTTCGGGACAGGTGCTGCGCGTGCCTTTTTCCGGGGCGCGCCCGGCGGTAATTTACGAGGGCGACACGCCCGCGGATATGCTGATCACATAAGTCGGAGAAAAGCTGCGCCGTAAAGGCATTCGTTCGATAATCTTAATGATTTCCTAATCAATCCGCGCTTGCTTTTCAGCGGTCCAGCCGATATAATAAGCGGGAAATCATCCCTGAGGAGGTATCCCGTAATGTTTTGGCTGATTGTAAAAATTGCCCTGTGGGCGCTGGCGGGCTTTATTGCCTCGCGTTTGATGCAGAGCAGCATGAGTCTTTTGTGGAATGTGATCTTGGGTTTGGTAGGCGGCATGATCGGTTCCTTTGCCGCGCGGCTGATCGGGCTGACGGCGACCAATACGCTGGGCAGCATTCTGGTTTCCGTGGCGGGCGCGTGCCTGGTCATTTATCTTGCGCGCATCATCGTGCCGCGCATCAAGCGGTAAATGATGCAGGACTATTTGCGCGAGCAGGCGCGGCGGCATCCCGCCATGCAGCCGCAGGACGCCATCAAGCTGTGTTATCAGGCGGCCTTTGGCGCGGAGCATCTGCTGAAGGAACGGCAAAAGGCGGCTGCCTTTCTGCGTGAGGAGCTGGCCGCCTGCCCGGTGGCAGCGGACGAACCGCTGTATGAGTGGATATCGCCGCTGCTTTGCCGGGTCAATCTGCGCGCCTGGAAAGCGCGTATGTGGCCGGAGCAATGGCTGCTGCGGCTGTTTGAGCGCTCATGCGCGCCGGAAGCGCCGGGAAAAGAGGCGTTTGATGCGGCTCTGGAGGCGGTAACGGTGCTGTGCGCGGCGGGACAGGCTCCTTTTTCCATGCAGGCGTGGATGGAAGCAAAGAATGGTTATTTGCAGGGCGGGCTGCGGCCGGTACATCATTCGGAGCGCTACCGCGCGGCGGAAAAGCCGGCCTATCGGCTGGTAAGCGGGCGGCTTGCGCGCATGTTTCCGCTGCTGGGCGTGCTGCGGCGGAATGGGCCGCAGGTGATTGCTTTGGACGGCAGGGCGGCCAGCGGCAAGACGACGCTCTCGGAGGATTTTGCCGCCGTAACGGAGGCGGGGATCGTTCATATGGACGACTTTTTTCTGCCGCCTGCGCTGCGCACGCCGCAGCGGCTGCAAACGCCGGGCGGGAACGTGCATTATGAACGGTTCATGGACGAGGTGCTGCCGCGGCTGAAAAGCACCGCGGATTTTGCTTACCGGCGCTTTGACTGCGCAAGCATGGAGCTGCGGGGCGAGCGGGCGGTACGCGGAAGCAGTATTTATCTGGTCGAGGGGGCATACAGCTGTCATCCGGCTTTGCAGGCCTATATGGATGTGCGCGCCTTCAGCGACATAGACAGCCGGGAGCAGAAAGAACGGATTTTTCGCCGCAATGGCGCGGCGCAGCTGGCGCAATTTGAAACGCGCTGGATTCCGATGGAGGAAAGCTATTTTGCCGCCTATGGAATCCGTGAAAATGCGCAGGTGATCCTGTAAAACGGCAGCATACAAAAAAGTAAAAAAATTTTCCAAAAACACTTGCATTTTTTTCTGAAGTGCGCTATACTGTATAAGCTGTCAGAGCGACAGTGATGCGCCCCTAGCTCAGCTGGATAGAGTGTTTGACTACGAATCAAAAGGTCGTGGGTTCGAATCCCGCGGGGCGCGCCAGTAAAAAACCTTGAGAAATCAAGGTTTTTTCTTTTTGTGTTTTGGGGTTTGGTTCTTGCCAAATCCTTTTTCTTTACACATTGGCACCGCGAAGGTGTAAAAAAGCCCGAAATTCGCCCAGATTTCGGGCTTTTTTGATGTTTGCATTTGTCAACGCGCTATAAAGGATTGCTCAATTTGCGCTGAGGCCGCGATCACTTTGTCCTCCATCGCATGTGCATATCTATCCATCGTCATGCGGATGTCGCTGTGCCCTGCGATACGTTTTATGCTCTTCTTAGTTTATATATTGGGCTTTCATCACTCTCGAGCCATTCTGCGGCTTTAAGATATGCTTGATAGAGCTTTTCGTATTTTTCTCCAACGTCTTTATTAGGTATATAGCTTTTGGAAATGGTGCTTGACATGTTTTCTAAAACATGATCAAGGGACCATCCTGCAGCCATAGCACCCAGCATGACACTGCCGCGGGCCCCTGTCTGTTGACTTTCGCAGACGTCAATTCTTCTTTGCAATACATCTGCGTAAATCTGCATCATTAGAGTGTTCTTCTGAGAAATACCGCCGCCTGCGAAAATGCGATCTACTGCACAGCCCGCAGAGAGCATACGGTCAATTACACGACGAGCGCCAAAGACAGAGGCTTCCAGCATTGTTCGATAGATTTCTTCCGGACGGGTATGCAGTGTGAAGCCCAAGATACAGCCAGAAAGATCAAAACGGAAACTGGGACTTCTCAATCCATTCCACCAATCCAGCGCTAATAATCCAGAACTGCCGGGCTGAAGTTTTTCGGCTTGTTCCATGAGGTATGTGTGGATATTCTTGTTTTCTTTTTTCGCATTATTCCATATGTTCGGAGGTATACAATTGTTGATAAACCATTCGAATCCATCGCCAACGCAACTTTGTCCGCCGCCCAGACTGTACAGCCCCGGCACGGCAGAATCCTGCGCGGATATATGAATTCCTTCAACAAATCTGGGTTTATCTGTCAGAAGAATCTCAATTGCGCTGGTGCCTACGATCATTGTCAAATCACCGGCTTGGCAAGCGCCTGAAGCCAATACCGTAGCATAACAATCAACTACAGCTGGGCCAACAGGAGTTCCTTTTTCCAGTCCTAAGAATTCTGCCGCATCTTCCGTTAGATATCCTGCAACGCTACCAATGGGTTGATAAATCCCTGAAAGCTTTTCCTGTACGATGTTAGCGGCAAAAGGGCAGATTTCCGAAAAGTATTGAGACGAAGGCCGTTCTTTTTCGCGCATCATACCATTGCATCTGGCAACTGCAATACTGCGGCTGCAAGTGCCTGTCAGACGGTATACAAGCCAGTCGCCCACCTCGAAAATATGAGCGGCTTTTTTATAGGTTTCCGGTGCATGCATTGCTAATTCAAGGGCTTTTGGTATTAACCATTCGCAAGTGATGACATGACCGTATTCTTTATACCATTTTTCATTTCGTTTTGCCGCGAGTTGTTTCATTTGTTCGGCAATTTCTATGGCGCCGTGATGCTTCCACATTTTCATATACGCATGCGGATTATGCTCAAATGCTTTTAATTCGCAGAGCGGCGTTCCGTCTGCAAGTGTGGGCAAAATGGTGCTGGCTGTTGTACATATGCCGATTCCCTTGATTTTGTGCTTTGGTACGCCTGCTGCTGCAATTGCTTCCCGAACACATACCCTCATTCCGTGCCAATAATCTTCCGGCAATTGCAGCACAAAACCATGTGGCAACTCCGTTCCATCGGGAAGAGCCTGATCAAGAATCCCATGGGGATATGGACATACCGCTGCTCCAAGTTCTTTTCCCGTTTTCAAATCCATGATGAGAGCACGGGCTGAAAGGGAACCGAAATCCAAACCGAGTACATACTCTGCCATGCTAAAACACCTCTTTGGCTTATGGGCTTTTTTGGAGAGAAAACTTAGTCTTTTGCAGGACGAGAAATTGTGGTAATCGAGAATTCATTTCGGTCAACGGGATAATAGCTCTCTACGTATTCGATACAACGGTGAGAAGCATCATAAATCCTGGTGTGAATTGACAAGAAAATATCGTTGTCAGCCGAACCTAATAAGCGACATTCAAGTTGCGGTAAATGTACGGCACTGATTTGCTTGGTATTATGATCACGAATGATGCCGTTTTTTCGGCATAACTGACGTACTGATTCCTTTTCCATATTATATTTCGAAAGAATTTGCCCGATATCATGGGGAAAATAAGAGGTAGTTAGTACAACCGGCCCTTCTTCAAAGTGTTCGGCAGCAAAGCGCAACCGGCGAAGCTTAATCAGCGGCTCATTTTCATTAATTCCCATGCAGGAGGCAATGTGACTATTGGCAGTAGTAGGATGGAATTCAAGCACCTGTGTGACAACAGATTGACCGCGCTCCTTCAGTTCTTCAGCAAAGCTATCGATAAATAATGTGATACTTTCGATAATTTTCGGTTCAATAACGAACGTGCCGGTTCCCTTGATCCTTTGAAGTCGCCCTTTTTCGGCCAGAATGGCAAGTGCACGCCGCAGTGTGGTTCTGCTTATATGGAATTGTTCGCATAAATCGATTTCACGAGGAAGCTTAAAACCAATTGGCCATTCACCAATAGAAATCTTTTGATCCATATATTCCAAAATTTCTTGATATAGCTTAGCCATCGTTTTTTCTCCTTTTTGAGGTTGATGAAAATATACCATAAACTCAGATGAAAGTCAAAATACATACATATCGTATGTATCTGTTTTATAAAACGATAAGGATACAAGCTTGCCTAAAATTGAGGATATATTGACACTCAAGTGTTGGCGGTGCTAATCTTTTGCTAGGAATCCTGATAAATAAAAACTTTGCAATGCAGAGGGAGGCTTTAAAATATGGCTATAAGATCAAAATGCAAACACGAAGCTTTTGAAGTGGTTGTTATTGGCGGCGGCATGACGGGTATTTGCGCTGCAAAAGCATGCGCAAGAATGGGCGTGAAAACGGCCCTGGTACATGCGCGTCCTGTATTGGGCGGTAATGCCAGCAGCGAAATCCGCGTGGGTATTTGCGGTGCAACGGCGAATAATATCAAACCTGACCTGGAGGAAACTGGTATCCTGCAGGAGATTTTGCTGGAAAATAAACATGTAAATGATACATATAACTTTTCTATTTGGGATGCTGTTTTGTTTAATAGCGTCAAGAGCGAAAAGAATCTGACGGTGTTTATGAATGCGGATATGTATGATTGCGATGTGCAGGACGGCAGGATCTGCGGCATTACCTGTTATCAGGGAACGACTGAGATTCACTGGCATTTGACTGCCAAACAGTTTATTGACTGTACAGGCAACTTGACTCTGGGTTACATGGCGGGCGCGGAATATACCACGGGGCGCGAGGATAAGGCTGCCTATAACGAGCCCCATGCGCAGGACGTGGCCGACCAGCATCGCATGGGTAATACACTGTTCTTCCAGGCGGTCAGGCGCGATCATCCTGTGCCCTTCACGCCGCCCATTGATGTGTATCATTTCACAGAAGAGCAGCTGCGTTTCCGTCCGCACGGTAATAGCGCCTCCATTTATAGCATGGGCAAGGATGAAACGGGTGATATTTTCTCCAACAATGCAAAACATGTGTCAAGTGGTAAAGCATTGGAAAAATATTGCCTGGAATACGGCTATTGGTGGATTGAAGTGGTCGGCAAAGAGGACGACATCATTTCTGAATATGAAAGTATTCGTGATGACGTGCTCAAATGTGTGTACGGTATCTGGAATCATATCAAAAACGAAGGCGATCATGGCGCTGAGAATTACGAACTGGTTTGGGTTGGTATGCTGCCTGGCACGCGCGAAAGCCGTCGATTGAAGGCACTGTACATGCTCAACGAAAACGACATTGTTGCTAATCGAATTTTCGAAGATCAGGTAGCCTATGGGGGCTGGCCGATGGATATGCATATTGGCGGTCTGTTCAATTTCGATGCGCCGCCCTCCTCCATGTTTGCTTTTCCTGGTTATTATACCATTCCGCTGCGTTCCTATATTTCGGAAAACGTGCCCAACTTGATGGCGGGCGGCCGTGCGCTGGGCGCAAGCAAAATGGCCATGTCTTCTGCGCGTGTGATTGCTACCTGTGCGGTGGGCGGTCAGGCGATGGGTACTGCTGCGGCTGTTGCTGTCAAGCATGATTGCGACCCCGCTGCGGTAGCTTCCGAGCGTATTACGGAAGTCCAGCAGCAGCTGCTGTATGACGACTGCTATCTGCCAGGGTTGAAGGAAAATGATCCTGACAACCTTGCGCGCAAAGCCGTTATTACTGCTAGTAGCGAAGTGCCGGGCTGCGAGGCACAAAACCTTGTCAGCGGCATCACTCGTACGGAAAACGGCAAAACCCACGTATGGCAGTCCGCGCCGTTGACGGATGGAACGCAGTTTGTGACATTCAAACTGGACGCGGCGCATGACATCCGGCAGGTACAACTGGTGTTTGATCCCGATCTTTCCAGACCGCTGAAAATCACCATGTCGCCCAAGCGACAGGCGGAGCAGCTGATCGGAACGCCACCCGAGCTGGTAAAGGATTACAATGTGGCGCTGTACAAGGCTGGTAGCGAAATCTCCCGCAAAGAGATTCGCGGCAACTACCAACGTCTCAACCGCTTGGCCTTTGATGGTATCGAGGCTGACGAAGTGCGACTGGAAGTGCTCAAAACTAATGGAATTGATTGTGCGCGCGTGTATGAGGTGCGCATTAAGTAAGAGGATGGAGGGAATCTCTGGTGAAGCGTGCAGCTGTAATTAATGGACGGCGTTTGTCGCTGGGGGAGAAGATCATTCGTTCTATTCAGCGCTACTGGCTAATCTATTTGATGATGATTCCTGGTCTTATATACTTCGCCGTGTATAAGATTTCGCCTATGTTCGGTACCGTGATTGCTTTTAAGAATTTCACAATCAAAAAAGGCATCTTTGGCAGCCCTTGGGCGAATCCCTGGTACCATCACTTCCGCTACTTTTTCCGCAGCCCTGCCAATGTACGAATCATCACTAATACCATTACATTAAGCTTGTGGAAACTGGCAGTTGGCATGCTGCCGCCGCTGATCTTTGCGCTAGCAGTTACAGAGTGCCACAGACGTACAGTCGCACGGTTGGTACAGACAATCAGCTATCTACCGCATTTCCTTTCCTGGGCGGTGGTATACGGTATCTGCCTGACAATGCTGTCAGAAAGCAGCGGCGTTGTCAACAACTGGATCAAAGGCATGGGCGGCACGCCGATTCCCTTTCTGACTAGCAATAAGTATTTCCAGGGCGTACTGGTAGGTTCGGATTTGTGGAAGGGCCTGGGCTGGGGTGCGATTACATACATCGCGGCTATTCAGGGCGTGGATACATCGCTCTATGAAGCAGCCACCATGGACGGCTGTGGACGTTTTCGCCAGATTTGGCATATCACACTGCCTGGCATCCGCAGAATTTTCGTTGTGCTGATGATTCTGAAGGTCGGCAAAATTCTTGACGCTGGCTTTGGACAGGTATATGTAATGATGAACGACTCTGTACGTGCCAGCGGCGAAATTATTGATACGTGGATCTATACACAGGGCCTAGGCAAGCTTAATTACAGTTTGTCCACTGCAGTTGGTTTGCTGAAAAGTGTAATTAGCTTCGTGCTTGTTTTTGCTACTAATAAACTGGCCAGAAAGTGGGAGTGTGCAATATGGTAAAGTCAAAGAACGATATTGTATTCAACTGTGTTGTATACTTCATTATTGCTCTTGTAGGACTGGTTTGCCTGGTGCCTGTGCTGTTCGTAATTTCAGCCTCATTCACGCCTTATTCTGAATTGCTCAAGCATGGCGGTTTTGTGCTTATTCCTAGCAAGATTACTACAATCGCCTATACGGAAATCCTGGCAGACGGCGCATTGTATAATGCCATGGGTGTAACAGTGCGACTGACGATTGTGGGAACAGCATGCAATCTGATTGTAACGCTGCTGCTAGCTTATGCGCTCAGCCGCCACGATGTGCCGTTGACCGGATTCTTTATGCGCATCATCATGTTCTGCATGTTGTTCAGCGCAGGAACGGTGCCTACCTATTTGGTAGTGCGCAAGATGGGATTGATTGATACATTTTGGGCTATGATTGTCCCCGGTCTGGTGAGCGTTTATAATTTGGTAATTATGAAATCCTTCTTTGAAGGTTTACCGGAGGAACTGTTTGAGGCTGCACGTATTGATGGTGCAAGTGAAACGCGCGTACTGATAAACCTTGTCCTGCCGCTGTCGCTGCCTATAGTTATGACTATCGGCATGTATTATGCCGTTGACCACTGGAATACCTACATGGCGGCCGTTCTGTATATTATGGATGAGGATCTCAAACCTTTGCAGGTTATTCTTCGTCGACTGCTGGATAAAGCGAAAAACCAGGATGACGTAGAATTCCTCCCCAATGAAACGCTTAAGATGGCAGCCGTCTGTTTTGCCACAGCTCCCATCATCGTTGTATATCCGTTTATTCAGAAGTACTTTGTCAAAGGTACTTTGGCTGGTGCAGTCAAAGGCTGAGACTGCTTGATTCGATTCACATATGCGAAGCCATTTCGCATATGAAAATAAAAAACGGAGGTCTGTACTATGAAAAAGCTCGTATCTCTCCTTCTGCTCTTCGTCATGCTTATGACGATGGCGACGTTCTCCGCAACAGCGGAAGAGCCCATTGAAATCATTGTGGCTCGCAGCAGCTATCCCACTGGCTGGCCGGACAGTCTGGACAAAGACTTTATCTATCAGCAGATTCTGGAAAAGACAGGCGTTTCCTTCAAGCTGGTAGCGCTGGACGACTACTCCCAGACGCTGAACCTGCGCATCATCAACGATAATGCGCCGGATATGTTCGTCATCAACGCCGACACCATGCGCACCTACGCTGCGCAGGACATGCTGAAGGATCTGACGCCCTACAAGAACAACGAACTGCAGTGCGTGTTTGACACCTTCGGCGCTGGTACTGATGTACCGGGTCTGTACTACAATGACAAGATGTACCTGATCCCCGCCGCCAACTACGACAACAACGACTACTACACCATGTACTACCGCAAGGACTGGGCTGACAAACTGCAGCTGACTCCTCCCACCACCGTGGATGAGCTGTTCAATTTCTGCAAGACCATCATGGAAGCCGACCTGGATGGCAACGGCATCAAGGATACCAAGGCCTTCACCGGCATCAAAATGCAGGGTCTGGACGCCATTGCTAACGCCTATGACGTAGCTCTTGGCAATTATGTAATCGTTCGCGATGGCAAGGTGACCAACAGCCTGCTGCAGCCCCGTATGAAGGAAGCCCTGGCTAAGATTCGTGAATTCTACGATGCAGGCCTGATGGACTCTGACATCATGCTGGGCAACCCCAACGTCAAAGCTACTACCGTGGGCGGCAACTTTGGTGTTTCCGTTATGAAGTGGTCTGACCTGTCCAAGGGCGCTTATGTGGCGCAGGCCAAGGAAATCAATCCTGAAATCGAATATGGCTGGTTCGGCCCGCTTACTACCGGTGAAGAAGGCGCGACTGGCGTATACGGCATCAAGGATTATGAGCAGAACACCGGCGAAAAGTACGCCATCAGCGGTTCCATCAGCGATGAAAAGCTGGAAGCCATCTTCAAGGTTGTTCAGTATCTGTGCACCGACGAAGGTTCTAAGCTGGTTTACGTTGGTCAGGAAAATGTACACTGGGTCTATGATGAAACCGGTACTGTCAAGCTGACCGAGCGCAGCGGTGAAACCAACTACACCTACGTTTATCAGATTCTGGGCCGCAACGACCTGGTTTACCTGGCTCTCAAGTTCCCCGAAGCGGCTGACGTCGTTGCCTACTGCATGGATACTCCCCGCTACTTCATGTACAACAAGTCTGTGGTCTTCCCGGACGACTTCTATCTGGCCGACCTGAAGGACTACGTGAGCATGCAGTTGACCGCTTTTGTTCTGGGTGAGCGTCCCATCGAAGAGTATGACGCCTTCATCAAGGAACTGTATGACATGTATGATTTCCAGCGCTTCATGGACATCTGCACCGAACAGCTGATTGCTATGGGTTACGCCGTCGAGTAAGCTGATAATAAGCGCACACAAAGGGCCCGTGGATAATCCACGGGCCTCAGACCATCAACAAAGTGGGTACATCATTGCCGGGATGCAATGAAGGGGCGC
>JAHZHX010000022.1 GCA_019420065.1 Clostridiales bacterium
GGCGGAGGTGATGGTGATACCACGCTCCTGCTCCTGCTCCATCCAGTCCATGGTGGCACTGCCGTCATGGGTCTCACCCAGCTTGTAGTTTACGCCTGTGTAGTACAGGATACGCTCGGTGGTGGTGGTTTTGCCGGCGTCGATGTGTGCCATGATGCCTATATTACGCGTTTTCTCTAAGGATACATCTCTTGGCATAATGCCCTCCTAATAAGTTTGCGAATTCCATGCCCACAGGGGCAAAGAACAGTAAAAATGCAGTAGTCGCCGGAATTACCATCTGAAATGGGCAAAAGCCTTGTTGGCCTCGGCCATCTTGTGGGTATCCTCGCGCTTCTTGCAGGCGCCGCCCTGGCCGTTCATAGCGTCCATGATCTCGCCAGCCAGTCTCTGAGCCATCAGCTTTTCGCTGCGGTTGCGGCTATAGGTGGTCAGCCAACGCAGACCCAGGGTCTGACGGCGCTCAGGGCGTACCTCCATGGGTACCTGATAAGTGGCGCCGCCGACACGGCGAGCCTTGATCTCCAGAACGGGCATGATGTTCTCCATCGCCTGCTCAAAAGCCTTCAGCGGGTCCTTGCCGGTCTTTTCCTTTACGATGTCAAATGCACCGTAGACGATCTTCTGTGCAACGCCCTTTTTGCCGTCCAGCATGATGTTATTGATCAGACGGGTGACCAGCTTGGAATTATAAAGCGGATCCGGCAGAACGTCGCGTCTTGCGATATTACCTCTTCTTGGCACTTCGCTTCCCTCCTTCATAATAAAATGAGATCTTCGGTACTCGAAAGTAAGTCCCCACTCCCGTCGGCCAGTCCAGAGGCTATGTTAAAAAGCCGTCTTTCTTGGCACTTATTACGGGTGTGATTACTTCTTCGCGGCACCAGCCTTCTTAGGCCGCTTGGCACCGTACTTACTACGGGCCTGGTTGCGGTTCTGGACGCCCTGGGTATCCAAAGTACCACGGATAATGTGGTAACGAACACCGGGAAGGTCCTTTACACGACCGCCACGGATCAGAACAACGCTGTGCTCCTGCAGGTTATGGCCGATACCAGGAATGTAAGCGGTAGCCTCGATGCCGTTGGAAAGCCGTACTCTTGCTACTTTACGCAGCGCGGAGTTGGGCTTCTTGGGGGTAGAGGTACGGATAGCGGTGCAAACACCACGCTTTTGGGGAGAATTTTGATCGGTCATTACACGCTTCTTGGCATTCCAGCCCTTCAGCAGTGCAGGCGCGGTCGCCTTCTTCTCTACGGTTTCTCTGCCCTTGCGAACCAGTTGGTTAAAGGTTGGCATGGTTGTCCTCCTTTCATCAAAAAGTATTTATTCATGGGCACAAACCCGGAGGGTTTCCGGGTTGTGCTTGCATGACGGATTCAGCTTGCGGAACAATGCCCGCCCAGTTAAATATTTTACCAAATTCCCCCCGGGATTGTCAAGCGGTGATTTGGATATTTTTCACCAACTTTACAGTCCCGTTTTGGGGAATTTGACTTTTTCTTTTTGCTTACATCACTATGGCGTTGGTGCTTGCCATCAGCGCCTCCAGGTTGGCCTCATCGGCTTCTTCCTCGGCCTTTTCCTCCTCGGTGTAGGTCACCAGGCCCGTACCGGCGGGGATCAGCTTACCAATGATGACATTCTCCTTCAGGCCCTGCAGCGGGTCTACCTTGCCCTTGATGGCCGCCTCGGTCAGTACACGAGTGGTCTCCTGGAAGGATGCTGCGGACATAAAGCTGTCGGTGGCAAGGGAGGCCTTCGTGATACCCTGCAGAATGGCTGTATAGGTCGCTTTCTGGCGGCTGCCGCCGTCCTCGGCGTTCTCGCGGTCGATCTGCTCGTTGAGGTGCAGTACCTCAGCGCGGTCGGCCATCATGCCGCGGATATAGTCGGTATCGCCCGGCTCCTCAATGCGCACCTTCTTCATCATCTGACGGACAATGACTTCAATGTGCTTATCATTGATATCTACGCCCTGCGTCCGGTAAACCATCTGAACCTCGCGGATCAGGTATTCCTGCACCGCCAGCTCGCCGTTGACCAGCAGTACCTCGCTGGGGTCGGCGCTGCCTTCGGTGATCATGGTGCCCTTCTCGATGAGGTCGCCCTCATGCACACGCACCTTGCTGCCGAATACGATCTGATGCTCGAAGTGGTCGCCGGTCTGGGGATCGTCCACCTTTACCACATCCACGCCCTTGTTGTCCTTATCAAAGCTGACCAGACCGCCGTTATGGGCGATAACAGCCACGCTCTTGGGCTTGCGGGCCTCAAACAGCTCCTCTACACGGGGCAGACCCTGTGTAATATCGCTGGCGGAGGCGATACCGCCGGTGTGGAAGGTTCTCATGGTCAGCTGGGTACCCGGCTCACCGATGGACTGCGCCGCGATGATGCCCACGGCCTCGCCGATGGCAACAGGGGCGTTATTGGAAAGGTTGGCGCCGTAGCAGCGGCTGCAGGCGCCGTTCTTGGCACGGCAGTTGATGACGCTGCGGATCTTCAGGCTGGTGATACCGGCCGCCACGATCTCCTCAGCGGTCTTGTAGGTGATCATCTCCTCCCGGCTGGCCAGCAGCTCGCCGGTCTTGGGGTCAATCACATCCTCACAGGGATACCGGCCAGTTAGGCGCTCGGCCAGCTCCTCAATGACGCGGTTGCCGTCGGTGATGGCCTCCACATCAATGCCCTCGTGGGTGCCGCAGTCCTCCTCACGGATGATCACTTCCTGGGATACATCGACCAAGCGGCGGGTCAGATAGCCGGAGTCCGCGGTACGCAGAGCGGTATCGGCCAGACCCTTACGGGCGCCGCGGCTGGACTGGAAATATTCCAAGATGTTCAGGCCTTCACGGTAGTTGGCACGAATCGGGATCTCGATGGTCTGGCCGGAGGTATTGGCGATGTTGCCGCGCATACCGGCCAGCTGGTTGATCTGGTCCATCGAACCACGGGCGCCTGAATCCGCCATCATGTAGATGGGGTTCAGCTTACCGAAGTTCTCCTTCAGCGATGCCTTTACCTCGTTGGTGGCGTCACGCCAGATAGCAATGGTCTGCTGGTAACGGTCGTCCTCGGAAATATAACCGCGGTCGTACTTCTTGCGGACCTTGGCTACCTTTTCTTCTGCAGCGGCCAGCACCTCCTTCTTGTTGGGGGGAATGGTGGCATCGCAGACGGCAACGGTAAGGGCCGCCCGGGTGGAATACTTGTAGCCCTGGCTCTTGATGGCGTCCAATACCTCGCTGGTATCGGTGGTGCCATGCTTCTTTATGCTCTTGTCAATGATCTTGGAGAGCTGCTTCTTACCCACCTGGAAGCCAACCTCAGGGATCAGCTCATTGCCGGGGATGCTGCGGTCCACAAAGCCCAGATCCTGCGGGATGGGATTATTGAAGATATTGATACCGATGGTGGTATGGATGCTGCCGGTAAATGTCTTGCCGTTCAGTGTCTTGGTGGTACGCACCAGAATCGGCTCGTGCAGATCCAGCACCCCGGTCTGATAGGCCATCAGCGCCTCATCGGGGCTGCGGTAGATCTTCAGCTCGTGAGGATTTTCCTTATAGACCTTCTCCCAGTCCGCAATGGAGGTAAACACGCCGGGATTGCGGATCTCATCGGTGGCATAGTTCTTATCGATGATGGTGGTCAGGTAATAGGAACCCAGCACCATGTCCTGAGAAGGCACAGCCACGGGCCGGCCGTCAGAGAGCTTCAGCAGGTTATTGGCCGCCAGCATCAGGAAGCGGGCCTCGGCCTGCGCCTCGGCGGAAAGCGGTACATGTACCGCCATCTGGTCGCCGTCAAAGTCGGCGTTAAAGGCGGTACAAACCAGCGGATGCAGCTTCAGGGCGCGGCCCTCCACCAGAATGGGCTCGAATGCCTGGATACCCAGACGGTGCAGGGTAGGCGCTCGGTTCATCAGCACGGGGTGGCCCTTGATGACCACCTCCAGCGCGTCCCAAACCTCCTTGGGGGAGCCGCGGTCTACCATCTTGCGGGCCTTGCGGATATTTTCAGCGACCTTCAAATCTACCAGACGCTTCATTACAAAGGGCTTAAAGAGCTCCAGCGCCATCTCCTTGGGCAGGCCGCACTGGTACATCTTCAGCTCGGGGCCCACTACGATAACGGAACGGCCGGAGTAGTCTACACGCTTACCCAGCAGGTTCTGGCGGAAGCGTCCCTGCTTACCCTTCAGCATATCGCTTAGGGATTTCAGAGCACGGTTGTTGGGGCCGGTCACCGGGCGGCCGCGGCGGCCGTTATCGATGAGGGCGTCCACCGCCTCCTGCAGCATCCGCTTCTCGTTGCGGACGATGATATCGGGGGCGTCCAGCTCCAGCAGCTTCTTCAAGCGGTTGTTGCGGTTGATGACCCGGCGATACAAGTCATTGAGGTCGCTGGTGGCAAAGCGGCCGCCATCCAGCTGTACCATGGGGCGGATATCGGGCGGAATAACAGGCAACACATCCAGGATCATCCACTCGGGCTTGTTGCCGCTCTGGCGGAAGGCTTCCACCACATCCAGACGCTTCAGCAGCTTGGCCTTCTTCTGGCCGGTGGCCTTTTCCAGCTCCTCTTTTATCTCTACCGAAAGTGCCTCGATATCCAGCTGCTGCAGCAGCTTCTTTACCGCCTCGGCGCCCATACCGGCATCAAATTCATCCTCATAGGCTTCCCGGTACTCGTTATACTCCCGCTCACTCAGCAAGGCGTACTTCTTCAACTTGGTGTTGCCGGGATCGATGACGATATAGGATGCGAAATACAGCACCTTTTCCAGCACACGGGGGCTCAGGTTCAGCAGCAGGCCCATGCGGCTGCTGGTGCCCTTAAAGTACCAGATGTGGGAAACGGGCGCAGCCAGCTCAATGTGGCCCATCCGTTCGCGGCGCACCTTGGCGCGGGTCACTTCCACGCCGCAGCGGTCGCAGATCTTGCCCTTAAAGCGGATACGCTTATACTTGCCGCAGTAGCATTCCCAGTCCTTAGTGGGTCCAAAGATGCGCTCGCAGAACAGGCCGTCGCGCTCCGGCTTCAGGGTGCGGTAGTTGATGGTCTCAGGCTTTTTTACTTCGCCGTAGCTCCAGGAGCGAATGGCATCGGGGGAAGCCAGCCCGATCTTGATCGATTCAAAAGATTTATTATCCAAAGTTCTTCCCCTCCATCATTAAAAATCAAATCCGTCGTCGTCCTCATCTTCGCTGCCGTCAAAGTCGGCATCGTCATAGGAATCGCTGTCCTCATCGGGGTTTTCCATGGTGTAGTTGTCCTCGATCTCGGAATCCACGGCTACATCGCTTTCATCGTAGTAGTCGCTGGCCATGGGCATGTTCTCGTCCTCATCGTAGGTCTGCTTGATGTCGATCTCCTCATTGTCCTTATCCAGGATCTTGACATCCAGGCCCAGGGACTGCAGCTCCTTCACCATTACGCGGAACGCCTCGGGGATGCCGGGCGCCGGAATGTTCTGGCCCTTCACAATGGACTCAAACGCCTTCACACGGCCCACCACATCATCGGATTTCACGGTTAGGATCTCCTGCAGGGTGTAGGCAGCGCCGTAAGCCTCCAGCGCCCAAACCTCCATCTCACCAAAGCGCTGGCCGCCGAACTGCGCCTTACCACCCAGGGGCTGCTGGGTGACCAGGCTATACGGGCCAACGGAACGGGCATGGATCTTATCATCAACCAAGTGATGCAGCTTGAGGTAGTACATATAGCCGACGGTAACACGGTTATCAAATTTCTCACCGGTACGGCCATCATAGACGACGCTCTTGCCGTCCTCAGGCAGCCCGGCCATCCGGAAGCACTCCCGGATATCCTCTTCGTGGGCGCCGTCGAAGACTGGGGTCATCACATGCCAGCCCAGGCGGCTGGCGGCCATGCCCAGGTGCACCTCCAGCACCTGGCCGATGTTCATACGGGAAGGAACGCCCAGGGGGTTCAGCACGATATCCAGCGGCGTGCCGTCGGGCAGGAAGGGCATGTCCTCCTCGCGCATGATGCGGCTTACAACGCCCTTGTTGCCGTGGCGGCCTGCCATCTTGTCGCCAACGGAAATCTTTCTCTTCTGCGCGATATAGACGCGCACCATTTTGTTCACGCCGGGGCTGAGCTCATCCTTGTTTTCACGGGTAAAGGTTTTTACGTCCACAATGATGCCGCCCTCGCCGTGAGGAACCTTCAGCGACGTATCGCGCACTTCACGCGCCTTTTCGCCAAAGATCGCGCGCAGCAGGCGCTCTTCAGGCGTCAGCTCGGTCTCGCCCTTGGGCGTTACCTTGCCAACCAGAATATCGCCCGAGCGCACCTCGGCGCCGATGCGGATCACGCCATCCTCATCCAGATCCTTGATCGCATCGTCGCCCACGTTGGGAATATCGCGGGTGATCTCTTCCGGCCCCAGCTTGGTCTCGCGGGCCTCGGACTCATATTCCTCGATATGAATGGAGGTATACATATCCTCTTTGACCAGGCGCTGGCTCAGCAAAACGGCATCCTCGTAGTTGTAGCCTTCCCAGGTCATGAAGCCGATCAGCGCGTTGCGGCCCAGGCCGATCTCACCGTTCTCGGTCGAGGGGCCGTCTGCCAGCAGATCGCCCACCTCGATACGCTCACCTTTATTGACGCGCGGGCGCTGATTGATACAGGTACCCTGGTTGGAACGGGTGAATTTCACCAGCTTGTACTGATGCAGCTCGCCGTTATCATCTTTGATGGTCACCTGGTCGGCCGCCACGCTGTCAACGACACCGGCGTGCTTGGACAGCGTTACCACGCCGGAATCATGCGCGGCCTTGTATTCCATGCCTGTGCCGACAATCGGCGCTTCAGGAACCAGCAGGGGCACCGCCTGGCGCTGCATGTTGGAGCCCATCAGGGCGCGGTTCGCGTCATCGTTTTCCAGGAAGGGGATCATGGCCGTGGCTACCGACACCACCTGCTTGGGCGAAACGTCGATGTAGTCAACATGGCTGGCGGGAACTTCTATGATCTCATCGCGCCAGCGTACGGTCACGCGCTCGTTCTGGAAGGTGTTGTCCGGATTGAGCGGCTCTTTCGCCTGACCAACGTTGTAGTTATCCTCTTCGTCGGCCGTCATGTAGACGATTTCGTCCGTCACCTGACCGTTTTCCTTGTTCACCTTACGATAAGGCGCTTCAATGAAGCCGTATTCATTGATACGGGCATAGGTCGCCAGAGAGCCGATCAGACCGATGTTGGGGCCTTCAGGCGTTTCAATGGGGCAGATACGCGCATAGTGCGAATAGTGCACGTCGCGCACTTCCATGCCGGCGCGGTCACGGTTCAGACCACCCGGGCCCAGCGCCGACAGACGGCGCTTATGCGTCAGCTCCGCCAGGGGGTTAGGCTGATCCATGAACTGAGACAGCTGAGAGGAGCCGAAAAACTCCTTGATGGCCGCGCTGACGGGACGGATGTTAATCAGGTCGTTGGGCTTGACGTCGTTGGCGTCCTGGATGGCCATGCGCTCGCGCACAACGCGCTCCAGGCGGGTCAGACCGATGCGAACCTGATTCTGAAGCAGCTCGCCCACGCTGCGCAGGCGGCGGTTGCCCAGATGGTCAATATCGTCGGTCACGCCCACGCCGTAGGGCATGCCCAGCAGATAGCTCACGGACGCGGTAATGTCGTCCACCACGATATGCTTGGGCACCACGTTCTGAATGTTCTCGCGCACGGCGCGCTTGATCTCGTCAGGATCGGTCAGGCCCTCAATTGTTTTGAGCAGCGTGGGCAGATGCGCCATTTCATTGATGCCCGCCTCGCGGGGATCAAAGGGCAAATAGCCCGAAGCGTCGGCAAAGTTGTTGCCAAGCACGCGCACAACATGATCCTCGCACTGCAGATGGACCACGTTCACGCCCGCGTTCTGAATTTCCAGCGCCTGCTGACGGGAAATGGTTTCGCCCTTGGAAGCCAGGATCTCGCCGCTGCGCGGGTCGATTACATCCTCCGCCGCAACCTGGCCGCCAATGCGCGCCGCCACGCCCAGCTTTTTGTTGAATTTATAACGGCCCACACGCATCAGGTCATAGCGCTTGGGGTCAAAAAAGAGATTGTTCAGCAGTGTGCGCGCCCCTTCCACCGTCGGCGGCTCGCCGGGCTTCTGGCGCTTGTATATTTCAATCAGACCCTGATCCTGGGTCTTGGTGCTGTCGCTGTTTTCGATGGTGGCCAGCAGCCGCTCGTCCTCGCCCAGCAGGCCGATGATGTCCGCGTCGCTGCCATAGCCCAGCGCGCGCAGCAGCATGGTTATGGGCAGCTTGCGCGCGCGGTCGATACGCACCCACAGTCCGTCGTTGGAGTCGGTCTCATACTCCAGCCACGCGCCGCGGTTGGGGATGATCTGGGCGGCAAACAGCTGTTTTCCAACCTTGTCCACCGTCATGGAATAATACGCGCCCGGAGAACGCACCAGCTGGCTGACAATCACGCGCTCAGCGCCATTGATCACAAAAGTGCCATGCTCCGTCATCAGCGGGAAATCGCCCATGAATACTTCTGTTTCCTTGATTTCCCCGGTCTCCTTGTTCTTCAAACGAACAAACACCTTCAGCGGCGCGGCATACGTCAGGTCGCGCTCGCGGCAGCGTTCGATCGTGTTCTTGGGCGTGGAATCCAGCGAATAATCCACGAATTCCAGAATCAGATTACCGCTGTAATCAACAATCGGAGATACGTCGGCAAGCACCTCCCGCAGATCCTCCTGAAGGAACTTGCGGTAGGAGTTTTTCTGTACCTCGATCAGATTGGGCATGTCCAGAACTTCATCGATGCGCGAGAAGCTCATGCGCTTGCAATGCTTCCCCATTTGAACCTCGTGCACCATAAAAAGCAATCACCCCTTTACTGTTGCAACGCATATCGGCTGTGCGGTACGGCATTTTCGAATTGTTCTTTTTTTGTTCTTTTTTTCAAAAGAACCTTTCAAAAGAGCCGAAAACCGGTATCTTACCAATACTGGTGCAATTATAGATGATAACACACAAAAAAGTCAATGTCAAGGCCATTTTTTCGGAAAAAGCATGCAGGCGCATAAAAAATCTGCGGACAGGCCGATTTGCTTCCCCAACCTGTCCGCAGTACAGCGAATACCTCTGCATTTTTGCGGATTTATGTCCTCGCCAATTTTCCATCATTGGATATTTCGTTTTGAAGAAGATACAGTTCATCCTCCCGGTAAACCGCGATTTTCCGCTGCCTGAGCAGCTCGCAAAGGACGCCGTCGCCCTCTCGCAGCGCGCCGGAAAACGTGCCGTCATAAATCATGCCGCTTCCGCACATGGGACTGCGGGCCTTGAGCACGGCGCAGCCGCAGCGCATGATTTCGCAAAGCTTTGCCGCCTGCGCCGCCCCGCGCCGGTAATTGTCCGTCCGATCGCTGCCGTCGCAGCATATCACCCGTCCCTGCCGCCGCTCGCAGGGCGGACGGGGTGTTGGCAAGCCGCCCAGCTGTTCCGGGCATACGGGCACCAGCGTATGCCGCTCCGCCAGCCGCAGCGCTGCTTCGCATGCCTTGCTTTGACCGTCATACCGGCAGCCGATCCCCAGCAGACATGCGCTGATTAAGATCCGCATTTCAGGCGATCTCCAGGGCAATTTCCATCATCTGAGTAAAGGTATTCTGGCGCGCATCGCTGTCCAGTTCCTCGCCGGTAAACGGATTGTCCGAAATGGTCAGCAGCGCCAGCGCATTTTTGCCTGCATACGCGGCGTTCAGATACAGGGCATAAGCCTCCATCTCCACAGCCAGCACGCCCAGTTCGCGCAGCTTGCCCAGGGGAGCCGAAGCGTCGTAAAAGCAATCGGAGGAATACACCGGACCGACAGGCATATCAACGCCCATCCCGACCGCTTTGTCATAAGCGGCCTTGAGCAGCTTCCAGCTGGCGCAAGGAGCCAGATTTCCCTTAAAACCAAATTGCGCGCCGTAATCCGAATTGGAATATGCGCTCATGGCCGCAACCACGCTGCGCAGCTTCAGGTCGGGATGCAGCATCCCGGCAGAACCAATACGGATGATGTTTTCAACGCCATAAAAGTGAAACAGCTCATAGGAATAAATACCAATAGAAGGAATGCCCATGCCCGAGGCCATCACCGACACTTTTTTTCCTTTGTATTCGCCGGTATAACCCTGCACGCCGCGCACATTATTAACAAGGCGCACGTTGTCAAGATAGGTCTCCGCAATAAATCTGGCGCGCAGCGGATCACCGGGCATCAGCACCGTTCGGGCAAAATCCCCCGGCTGACAACCGATATGCGGAGTGGGTGTATTGCTCATTTTCATTGCCTCCCGTCATATAAAATGGAATATAGCTTAATTATACCGGATGCGCAATTCACCGTCAAGCCGCCTTGCGAGGGGGGGGAATCTATGCTATAATGAACCATCCCAACACTAAGGAGCAGTCCGTATGAAGCGCATTTTATTTATCGGCAACAGCTTTACCTATGTCAACGATCTGCCCGCCACGCTTGCGGATATCGCCAACCGCGCCGGCTTCCCGCTGGAAGTACATAAGGTGGTCAAGGGCGGCTGGTATCTGAGCCGCTATGCCAACCCCGAGGATGAGATGGGCCGCCTGCTGCGCGAGGAATATCCCAAGCAGGAATGGGACTATATCGTTTTGCAGGATCAAAGCCTGAATCCCGCCGCAAACCCGGAGGAATTCAGGGCGGCCGCCAGGGCGCTTTGCGGCATGATGCGCTGCAAGGAATCCTTTGTTTTTTATCAGACCTGGGCCTATACCGACGGCAGCGAGAAGCTGCGCTCCACCGGGCTTTCCTACCAGGAAATGCAGGAAAAACTGCAGTCCTCCTACCGTCAGGCCGCGCAGGAGAATCACGCGCTGCTTGCGCCCGTGGGCGATGCCTTCCGCCGCTGCTACGAGCTTTATCCAGACCTGGCGACGATCTCCGGCGATCAGTACCATCCCTCTCCGTGCGGTACCTATCTGGCCGCATGCGTGTTTTTCGCCGTGCTGAGCGGGCAGAGTCCGCTTTGTCTGCCCGTACCGCTTGATATGGACGTGTCCTGGTTTGAAAAGAAGTTCCAGGTAACCATTCCTCATACGATTGCGGAAAAAGACGGCGCGATCCTGCGTCAAATCGCCCATGACGTTACCCTGGCCCCTTGACCATCTCAAAACGAGGATACCGCCATGCGAGAGATACTGATCCATAACTGGGATGAATTGCACAGCGCCATCTTTGAAGGCGTATGGGATCCTGCCATCCTGCGCTACCGCAACAACCGCGTCTATCGCGGCATGTCCGACTGCCAGTGGGGGCTGACCCCCTCGCTCAACCGCGCCTGCCCGCAGGATCTGTCGCTGGAAAAGATGATTCTGCGTTCTTTCCAGAAATACGGCTATGCCGAACTGCAAAACTGTACCTCGTTCTGGGAAATTGTCGCCATGGGGCAGCAGTTCGGCTTGCCCACGCGCCTGCTGGACTGGACCTACTCTCCCCTGGTCGCGGCCCATTTTGCCACGGAGGACGTATCCGCCTACGATCGGGACGGAATCATCTGGTGTGTGAACATTCCGGACGTCAATGCGCGCCTGCCCGCCGTGTTTTATCACCGGTTGAGCGAGCAAAAGGGGCTAATTTTTACCCGTGATATTCTGGATGGACTGGCTTGCGATTTCAACGCCCTGCGCGCCGTTGCAGACAAGCCCTTCGCACTGTTTTTTGAACCGGCTTCCACCGTCAACCGCATTGCCAACCAGTATGCGCTTTTCTCGGTGGTATCAGACCCTTCCGTTACGCTTTTGGATCTGCCGGAAAGCGAATGCTTCACCCGTCTCATCATCAGCCGGAAGGCAAAGCTGGAAATCCGCGACAAGCTGGATTATATCAACATTTCCGAGCGCATGATCTACCCGGGGTTGGACGGCATCTGCAAATGGATCGCCCGTCGTTATGCTCCGCTTGGACCGCTCTATAACGTCCCGGACAAGGAGGAATAGCATGAATTTTCCCGCTCAGACGTTTCTTTTGCATGATGGACGCGTCTGTACGCTGCGTTCTCCGCTGCCGGAGGACGCGCCGCAGCTGCTGGCACATTTGATCCAGGTCTGCAGCGAAACGCGTTTTCTTCTGCGCGAACCTTCCGAATGCAACTATACGCTGGATCAGGAAGCGGCCGTGATGCAGAAATATCTGGATGCGCCGCGTGCCGTGATGCTTTCGGTCTGGCTTGACGGCCGCTGCGTTGCCAACGCCAGCGTGGACGCGCGCAGCCGTACCCTGCGCGCGCAGCACCGCGCCGTCATGGGCCTGAGCGTGCAAAAGGCTTACTGGCGGCAGGGAATCGGTTCGCAGATGCTGCGCACGCTGATTGCCTGTGCCCGCGACTTTGGATACATGCAACTGGAGCTTGAGGCCGTCGCCGATAATGAAGCCGCGCTGGCGCTCTACCGCAAATATGGTTTTATCCGCTACGGCACGCGCCCCCGCGGACTGCGCTACGCGGACGGCAGCTTTGCCGACGATATACTGATGTCGCTCACATTATAAGAAAGGACGTTTTTTATGACAAACCGCCCGAACATTCTTTGGCTCTGCACCGACCAGCAGCGCTTTGACACCATCCATACCTTGGGAAATCCCTATATTGACACGCCCAATCTGGACGCGCTGTGCGCCCGCGGCACCGCCTTCACCAGCGCCTATTGCCAATGCCCTATCTGCACGCCCAGCCGCGCCAGCTTCCTTTCCGGACGCTATCCCTCCTCCGTCAATGCCAACATCAACGGCGGCGATAACCCGCCCGAGCATTGCAAATTTATCACCCGTTATCTCGCGGACGGCGGGTATACCTGCGGTCTGGTCGGCAAGCTGCATACCTCCGCTTATTGGGGCGACTATGAAAACCGCCTGGATGACGGATACAGCTATTTCTGCCACACCCTGGGACCTGGGCATCACCTGGACGGCACCAGCCAGTATTCCGCCTGGCTGCGCGAAAAGGGCATTGACTGGCATACCCTGTTTACCAATGACGGCAAGCATGACTATTACTGGTATCGGGACGACGCGCCCATTGAGCTTCGTCAAACGGCCTGGTGCGCCGAAAAAGCCATCGACTTCATGCGCACGCACACCGAAGAGCCATGGCTGCTGTCCGTCAACTGCTACGACCCGCATCCTCCTTACGACGCGCCCAAGGAGCTGGTAGAAAAGTACCTGGCACGCGATCTGCCCGCTCCCTTCCTCTGCCCCGAGGACGAAGAGCGCGCTCAAAAATTCGCTTCCGTCTACCATCAGCTGGGTTTCCGCCCCTTCACGGACGATTACGTTCGCTATGCCCGCGCTTCCTATTATGCCATGTGCGAAATCGTGGATATGCATTACGGCCGCATCATCAGCGCGCTGGAAGAGCTGGGCATTGCGGACAATACGGTTATCATTTATAATTCTGACCATGGCGAGATGCTGGGCGACCACGGCTACACGCATAAGGGCTGCCGCTTCTATGAAGGACTTGTGCATGTGCCGCTGATTATTTCCGTTCCCGGGCTGCCGGGCGGCGCACGCTACGCGCATCCGGTCGAGCTGACGGACATTGCCCCCACCATTGCCGCGCTGTGCGGAATTGAATTGAAAGCTACCGTCGGCCATTCGCTGCTTCCCGCGCTGCGCGGCGATCTGCAAACCCCCGTGCGCAGCTTTGTCCGTACCGAGTATTACAACACGCTCCTGGAAGAAGAGGGCGGCGAAACGTATGGCGATATGTATTTTGACGGCCGTTACAAGCTGTGCGTATACCATGGCCTTGAAGAAGGAGAATTGTACGACCTGCAAAACGACCCACAGGAGAACCATAACCTCTGGAATGAGCCCGCCCTTGCCTCCAAAAAGCTTTCTTTGCTGCTGGCCTCCTATGACGCATCCGTGCGTCTGACCCGTCCGGGTCAGGTACGCCGTGGCCGGTACTGATTCCAGCTTACATCAAAAAGCGGCGGTATCCTATCGTTTGACAGGATACCGCCGTCAGGGCATCAAAAAAGTCTTTTTGATGCCCTGCGATGAAATTTCGCTAAAGCGAACTTTCATCGGAAGCGTCATTTTCTTGTAATGCTGCGCATTACGGCCAGAAAATGACATAGGAAGCGGCATTCCAGCCGCTCCTCGCGGCGTACACGCCGCCGCTGCGGATTATAAAATGAAGGAGCTGCGCCCCTTCATTGCATCCCGGCAATGATGTACCCACTTTGTTGATGGTCTGGCGACGGTATCCTATCGTTTGACAGGATACCGCCGTTTTTTTGATTGATTTTATTCGTAGGAACGGTTGCAGATGACCTGCGCCCGGCCTTCCCTGATGGCAGCGCACAGCGCCGCGTAGCTTTCCGCCTTTTCGGCAAGGCCGATATAACCGCGCGCCGTTTCATCCACATGATGCGCGTCCGACCCGCCGGTCATGGGCATGTGATGCGCCTGCGCATAAGCGCGCGCCTTGTCGTTTTCGGCCATGGTGCTGTTGCCGCCGTTAAAAACCTCAATGGCGTCGGCAATCCCTTCGCGCTCCACGCAGGGCGTATGGATATACCACGCCTGGCGGTACGGATGCGCCCGGATTAGAATCCCGCCCGCGGCATGCACCTCGTCACGGTAGCGCTCGATCTCCCAGGTTTCGCACCAGGGATGCGCAAGCAGCCATTTGGGGCTCAATCCCAGCGTGACATAATCCTCGCCGTTGTCACGGTAAGTCAGCTCCCAACCGCAAAAAACATCGATCCCCAAGCGTTTGCCCGCTTTGAGCGCCGCATAATAACCTGCCAGCTGCTTTTCCACGCGCCGGTTCCAGTCCTTCTCGTCCCGAGCCCAGGACTGTACGTTCATCAGATGGTCGCTCACCACCACGCCGGAAAAGCCCTTTGCCTGATACGCCGCTACCATATCCGCCGCCAGGCTGCGCGCGCAGCGGCTGGTTTCCATGGTATGCATATGCAATTCATAATAATACATATCAGTTGCCGGCCACCGTCATCTCACCCACATCCACGGAGGGGCTGCCCACCGGAGAGCCAATAAACTCCAGATCGCAGCCGAAAGCGCGAATGTTCTTAAGCAGCGTATAGAAGTTACCCGCCACGGTGATCTGCTCCACGGCACGGCCCTTTTTGCCATTCTCCACGGTATAGCCTTTGGCCAGCAGCGAAAAATCGCCGCTGATCGGGTTCGCGCCCGCGTGCAGGCCGCTCACCTCGGTAATCACCAGACCATCCTTCACATCCTCCATCAGCTGGGCCAGCGTTTTTTCACCGGGTTTGAAATAAAAATTGCTCGGCTCCACGTCAATCGAAGAAGCATACCCCGCCTTGCTGGCGTTTCCGGTAGACTGCACGCCCGCCTTGCGCGCCGTTTTGAGGTTATGCAGCAGCGTAGTCAGCCTGCCGTTTTCAATCACGGCCTTAACGACCGTGGGCACGCCTTCATCATCAAAGGCCTTGGAGTCCAGACCGCCTGCCATGTGCGGGTCATCCATCAGCGTAACGCACTCGGCTGCAATCATTTCCCCCTCGCGGTCCTTGAGCAGCGACATGCCCTGCTGCGCCGCATCGGCAGAGAATACACCGGAGAAGGTCGAAAGCAGGTCGGGCATGCAGCGCCGGTCAATAATCACGCGGTAGGAGCCACTGGGAACAGGCGCGGCGTTCAGGTTGAACAGCGCTTCCTCCACGGCGTCCTTGGCAATTTTGTCGGCGGAGATCTGGCTGAAATCACGCCCGCAGGCAATGCCCATGCCGGTCGCCACGCGCTCGCCCTCCTTGGCCACGGCAGACACATAGGCTACAATCATATTGTCGCGCCGCGCAAGCTTAAGCCCGTAGCTGTTGACCAGTTCCACGGTAGACGAAACAGTGCTGACCGCGTTATAGTCCACCTGCTTGATGCGTTCATCGCCGCAATGCAGCGCCTTGTCTTCCAGCGCAAGCAGGAGTTTGAGCTTCGCATCCTCATCGACTGCGTCCAGCGCCGGCTGGTAGTTATCCACCTGGGGATAGCTCTGCGCGCCGCGATATATTTCCTGAACGGCGTCATCCTCAACCAGCTCCGCGCTTTCGATCACGCCATGCACCAGCATATCAATGGCTTCCTCGTCATAGGCCTCGGTCGCCGCATACCCCATCTTACCGTTATACAGGCCGCGCAAAGACAAACCGCTGCGGGTGGAAACGGCATAATTTGTCACCTCGCCGCCATTGGCCATCGCGCGAAAGCTATCGTTATTGACGGTATATACTTCGGCCGCCTCAATGCCCTGCGCCAGCGCCGCCTTGAGAAGCTCTTTGATAAACAATTCTTTTTCCATGCTCGTTTCCTCCTTAACGGCCGCCGCCCACGGTGATGCTGCTCACGCGAATCATGGGCTGACCCACATTGGTGGGCACGCTCCCGCTCAGCGAGCCGCACATGCCCTGCGCCATCTGCATATCCTTGCCAACGCGGTCGATCTTGGTCAGGATCTCGCTGCCGCGGCCAATCAGCGACGCGCCGCGCACGGGATGCACAATTTTTCCGCCCTTGACCAGATAACCCTCTTTGACAGAGAAATTAAACTCGCCGGTAGAGGGATTGACCGAACCGCCGCCCATGGATTTGGCATACAAGCCATCGCCCATTGAAGAAATGATTTCGTCATTATCGTCATTGCCGGCGGCAATATAGGTATTGCGCATGCGGCTGGTCGGCGCAAAGGAATAATCCTGACGACGGCCATTGCCCGTCACGGGCATCTGCATGCGGCGGCTATTCAGCCGGTCGATCATGTAGTTTTTCAGCACGCCGTTCTCAATCAGCACCAGCTTTGTGGTCGGCGTCCCCTCGTCATCAATATTCTCGCTGCCCCATTCGTTGGCAATCGTGCCATCATCAATGGCCGTCACACAGTCCGCGGCAATCTTTTGCCCTAACTTGCCGCTGAACTCGCTGGTGCCAATGGCAACGCTGGTCGCCTCCAGGCTATGGCCGCAGGCTTCATGGAAAATCACCCCGCCAAAACCATTATCGATGACAACCGGCATCACGCCCGCCGGACATACCGGGGCGTGCAGCATAGTGGTAGCCTGCTCGGCGGCTACGCGAGCCGCTTTTTCCGGATCGATACGGCTGTCAAAAATTTCAAAGCCCTGCATGGCGCCCGGTCCAAAGAAGCCGGTCTGGTTCTCAGAGCCGTTGCTGGCCACAGCGGAAACCGACATGCGGGTATACACGCGCGTATCGCTGGTATACAGCCCGTCGCTGTTGGCAATCCACACGTTCTGTTCGCTGTCCTGATAGCGAATAACGCCCTGCACAATCTCGCTGTAACCGGAAAGCACGTTCTGCGCCGCGCGCATTTTCTCGATCTTTTTCGCCGCCTTGACCGCAGAGGGCATCATGGCGATAGCATGGTTATTCGCGTACTCCGTCGCGCGCAAGGGCTGCGCGGTCAGCCGCACATCGGAACGCAGCGCGCTGGCAGCGCGTTTCGCGCAGGCCAGCAAACCCTCGCGGCTGGTATCGTTGGTATATACATACACGCCTCGGAAGCCCAAATACACGCGCACGCCCGCGCCATGCAGGCGATTGCTGTTCACGCCCTCCACCTTTCCAGAACGCATGGCAATGCTATTGTTGCGGCGATCTTCATAGAAAATCTCGGCAAAATCCCCGCCCGTTGAAAGCGCGCAGTCAATAACTTCCTGCGCAATCCTTTTTTCCAGCATGTTTACCTCCCAATATGGTTTATTTCCGCAGCAGCATTCCCCTGCTGTCCCGACAAATACCGCTGACGCGTGCGACAATTCCTGCCAACCGCAGCCATGGGCCATAACCTGCCTCGGTATTTAGTATATTATACCACATTTCTTCCATCTGAAACAAGCATTATGTATGAAAATGCAGCATTTTTGCAATCGCTTTGACGTCTGCGCGCAAGTTGACAGCCTCCGATGCGCCTGATATAATATAGATGGAGGGATTTTTGATGAAACAGTACCATAAGCTTGTCCGCGACCGCATTCCCGAAATCATTGCTGGCTGCGGCAACCGCCCCATATATTATACGCTGGACAACACCGCCTACCTGACCGCGCTGGAAGAAAAGCTCAGCGAGGAAACCGCCGAATACCGCAAGGAACCTTCCATGGAAGAAATGGCGGATATTCTTGAAGTCATTGCCGCCATCTGCAAAGCACGCGGCTTTGATTCAGCCGTTTTGCAGCGGGTTCAGCAAGAAAAGGCTCGAGAACGCGGCGGTTTTGAACGGAAAATTTTTCTGCGCGAGGTGCTTGAGCCTGGCGATACGGGCTTTTGAGCGGCCTTCGTAAATACGCGCATAAAAAATGCCCCTTTCGGGAGAAAATATGCACGCAGGGCATCCATGCCTTGCGCATTTCTCTCTTTTTGAAAGGGGCAATAAATATGTATACAATGATTCCCTTCCGTTCTCATCGTGATCTCAGCCGCGACCGCAGCTCCAGTTCCATCTTTGACGACCGTTTTCTGCGTTCCCTCTTTGACATGAACGACTGGGTAGGCAATGTGGGCTTCCGCGTGGATATCCGCGAAAATGACTCCAACTATCTGCTGGAAGCCGAGCTGCCAGGCGTGGATGAAAAAGACATCGAGCTGACCGTCGATCACGACACGCTGACGATCAGCGCCAATCTGAACGAAGAGCACAAGGATGACCGTAACTGCTACAGCGAACGCCGCTACGGCCATGTAACGCGCTCCTTCAATTTGGAGAGCATCGATCAGGAGCATATTGTTGCCAGCCATAAAAACGGCATCCTCTACATTACGCTTCCCAAAGAAAAAACCGAACCGACCAAATCCGCCAAGCGCATTTGCATCAATGCCAACTGCGGTCAGGACAAGCCTTGCGACCATGACTGCGATTGCGGCTGCGACAAGCAGCAATAAATCCTATAAAACAGCGCCGGAGAGCAGTTCTCCGGCGCTGTCTACATAATGAACTCAGGCGTTCTGCGTTTCTTCCACAGCGTCTGCCTCGGGCATAGCGGTTTCCGCCGGTTGTCCGGCAGGCTTCTTCGCGCGCTGCGGCTTATTGACCGTGATGACCACATGGCGATTCGGTTCCTCGCCCTCGCTATGGGTCGTTACCGCTTCATTGCCCTGCAATGCCGCATGCAGAATACGGCGTTCATAGGGATTCATCGGCTCCATGGATACGCGGCGGCCTGTTTTGACGGCGCGGTTCGCCATACGGTTGGCCAAGCGGATCAGCGCCTCCTCGCGGCGGGCGCGATAGCCCTCGGTATCCAGCGTAACACGGGTATATTCGCTGCGACCCTTATTGACCTTCAGGCTCGTCAGATATTGCAGCGCGTCCAGCGTTTCGCCGCGGCGGCCAATCAGGATCCCCTGCGTATCGCCTTCCATATTGACACGCACGTTGCCTTCCTCATCCACTTTGACGTTAACCGCTACTTCCACACCCATCAGGCGGGTCAACTCCTGCAAAAACGCCTGCGCCTGTCCCGCAACCGTGGCCGGATCCGCAGGCTCTGCCGGAACAACGGGCTTCTTTTCCGCGGCAGGCTTTGGCGCCGCCTTTTTATCGGGCGTTTTTTTCTCCGCCGGCTTTTTTTCAGGATTTTTCTTTTCAGCGGGCTTCTTTTCGCTGCGTTCTTCCTTATCCAACTGCACCGCCGCCTTCTTCTCAGCGGGCTGCTTCTTCTCAGCGGGCTGCGAACGGCGCTGCTGAGGCTTGTTTTCTTTTTTTTCTGGCTCAGCCGTCAAAAGCGAATGCGCGTCAAATTCCTCTTCGTCTTCCCCTTCGTCAATTGCCGTCAGGCGTACAATCCAGTTGCGGCTGCCAAAGAAGCCGAACAGGCCCTTGCTGCCTTCCTGCACAACCTCCAGTGTTACTTCGCCGATCGTCAAATTCAGCTCATTCAGACCTTTTTCGATTGCTTCCTCGCGCGTTTTGCCTTCCGCGTCATAGGTTTTTCTCATTTTACATTGCCCTCCCCGGCAGACAGCCGCGCAGTTTCGGCGGCTTTTTTATCCAAATACTGATTGATCAAGAGCGTCTGCGCCGTAGCAAACAGGTTGATGGCAACCCAGTACAGTGCAAAACCGGCATTGCTAGTCAAGCAGATAACCACGGAGAATATGGGGAAAAAATACTTCATGAACGCATTCATACCGCCACCCTGCTGCTTTGCGTCGGCAGGCTGCTGGGTAGCAGGATTCATCTTGGTCATGAGCATCTGCGTTGCGCCGGACAGAATGGGCAGGATCAGCAAACCGTTAAAGTTCTTGTAAATCGTAACGCTGAACAGCAGGAAGCTTACGCCCTGCCAGCCGGGAACCGCAGCCGTCTGGGCGATATATTCCGGCATCTGCTGCATGGTGGGCATGATATAGGTATTGATGACCGTTTGCAGCGCGGAATTGCTGCTGAAGTCAAAAATTTCTGTCGCCGTCAGTTCCGCGGCAGCGGGCACAGCCGCTTTGATATGTTCAACCATCAAAGCGATCTGCGATTCGTTCAGCGTGGCAAACACATTCTCCCAGGCCTTGGCGGACGCGCCAATCAGCGACCCGGCGTCCACGGCAATGGTCTTAAAAGGCGAGTCGGGCATAAAAACATTCTTGACCCACAAAAAGCTTTCATAGACCGGTGTTTCTCCCTGAAGGAAGGCAAAGGCCTGTTCAATCAGCTTGGCATTGGCAACATCGCGCATGGCGTAGAACATGCAAAAAAGAATCGGCCACTGAATCAGCAGCGGCAGACAGCCGGACAAAGGATTGTAATGCTCCTTTTTCATCAGCTCGGACTGCTTCTGCTGAAGCTTTTGCTGATCCTTGCCGTACTTTTCCTGAAGCGCATTCAGTTTTGGCTGAATTTCCGTCATTTTGCGCATGCCCTTACGGGATTTTACTTCCAGGGGCGTAAGGATCAAGCGTACCAGCACTGTGAAAAGCACAACGGCAACGCCGTAGTTATTCACAAACGAATAAATCCACTCCAGGATGTTTCTTAATATACTCGTCATCTTATCACGTTTCGTCCTTCCTGATAATTGTCGGCGGCCCCTCCGGCACAGGATCATAGCCGCCCTTGGCAAAAGGATGGCAGCGCAGCAGCCGTTTGGCTGCAAGGTATCCGCCGTAGGCAGCGCCGTAGCGCTCCACGGCAATCAAAGCATATTCCGAGCAGGTCGGCGTATATCTGCACGCGGGCGGCAGGTGCGGACTGATATTCCGCTTATAGAAGCGCAAAGAAGCAATCATTGCCCGCTTCATCAACGCTGCTCACCCCAGTCCTGTGCATTACTCGCCGCGGTAAAGGTCATGACGGCGCAAAAGGCCGTTCATCGCCTTTTCAAGCTGCTCATAGGAAGCATCCGCCGCCTCGGGACGTGCGGCAAAAACATAGAAGCCATTTTTGAGCCTGTGCATTTGCAGGCGGAAGCACTCGCGCATACGGCGCTTCACGCGGTTGCGCGTGACCGCGTTGCCCACTTTTTTGCTTACGGAAAAGCCAACCTGTATGCGACCCGCGCGCACATAGGTCAGCGACATCTCCCGGCAGCCCTTTCCTTTTCCTTTCCGGAAAACATAATGGAACTGCCCGTTTTTACGAATGCGGTACGCCTGCTGCATAACAACTCTTCACCCATAGCGCATGGAAAACCCGCCCCGGAGATTGCACGATGGCAGGCAACGGGGCGGGTTGAGCCATGCTTCGTCAGTCAGACGCGCCAAAGCGCGGCCGGAATTACACAGTCAGCTCTTTGCGGCCGCGGCGACGGCGGGCGGCAAGCACTCTGCGGCCGTTCTTGGTAGACATACGTGCACGGAAGCCATGCACCTTGCTGCGCTGACGCTTTTTAGGCTGATAGGTACGGAACATGTTTTTTCTCTCCTTACTTTATGACATCACGCGACCCCGCGTATATCACGGCGTTTTACTGCACAGAAGCCCTGCAAACAGCCTTACCATTATACTAAAGGGGTCGCCATATGTCAAGCATTTTTCCCAGATGTAGTGTTTTTGTAATGATTTTATCCCCAATTACACGCGCTCCGCATACCCGCCGTCCGGATAGGAGGGATATTCGCCTTGCAGATTCTGCTCATAGCCGTTATCCAGCTGCTGACGCAGCGTGCGCAGGGCGTTGAGCTGCGCGCTGAGCGCAAGATCGGAATGCTCCAGCATCTGATTGAGCGCATCCATGGTTTCCTGGCGTCTTTGCGCGCACTGCTGGCGCGTTTCTTCCTCCATTTCGGCGGCGCGTGCCTGGGCGCGCTGGGTGATTTCGCTTTCCTGGATCATATGCTGCGCCTGGGCGCGGGCAGCGGCCAGGATATGATTGGCCTGCGCGGCAGCGCCCGCCGTGGTCTGGTTCGCGTTTTCACTCGCCTGACGGATCATTTCATCCGCCTCGGCGCGCGCCTTCTGCAGCGTTTCCTTGGCGCTCTGGTTGGCCTTGTCAACGATCGCCTTGGCCTCCGCGGAAGACTTTTCCCCCATATTACGGGCGCTGGCTTCCGCGCGGTCGATGATCTCCCGCTCATTGGCAAGGAGCTTTTCCGCCCGCTCCAGATCGGGATTCAGGCTCTGCTCCAGCTTATCCAGCAGCTCGCTCATGCGCCTGTGCTCCAGCATGATGAGATTCGTTTTCAGCGGCACCCTTCTGCTGTTCTCCATCAGAGCGCTGATTTCGTTAATCACTTCATACACCCGCATCTCTGCCATACATATCCTCCCCTGCTCACACCCGGTGAGCCATGTATTTTTTAATGATATCCGCATTGCACGCGGGAACAAACGGCGTAACATCTCCGCCAAAGGCCGCCAGCTGCCGCACCATACTGCTGCTGACGTCGCGCAGTTCCGGCCGCGCCGGAAGATAAACCACCTCGAACCGGTCGTAAAGCACGCGGTTGAATGCCGCCCAGGGCAGTTCGTTTTCCATTTCATTGGCGGAACGCACGCCGCGCACCACGGCGTTTGCCTGCTTGATGCGCACAAACTCCGCCAGCAGTCCGTTATGCGACTCAACCGTAGCGTTTGGAATGTCGCCGCACACCCTTTCCAACAGCTCAATGCGCTTTTTCAGCGGCAAAAAGCCCTGCTTGTCCGGATTGATCAGTACCGCTACAATCAAATGATCGCACAGCGCCGCCGCCCGGCGGATCAGATCCTCATGGCCCCGCGTTGCCGGATCAAAGCTGCCCGGAAAAATCCACAGTCCCGCCATTTTCCTTCTCCCTCTCGTACCGATAGAAAGTAATCATGGTATCGCGGTATTTGCGCCGATCCGTTTGGACAAAGCAGCCTGGCAGCACAGGCGCCGCCGCCGCCGCGTGCTCGATAATCACCAGCGCATCCTGCGCAAGGATTCCCGCCTGCGCCAACGCGCCGCACACTGGCGCAGTATCCAGCCGATAGGGCGGATCGAGGAACACCAGATCGAACGTCGCCTGCTCGCGCGCAAGAAGCGAAACAGCCTGCATATCATTCATATGCAGCAGCCGCGCCCTGTCTTCCACATGCAGCGCGGCAATATTGGCCGCGATCACCCGCGCCGCTTCACGCGACACATCGCACAGCACCGCGTTTTTCGCCCCGCGGCTGAGCGCCTCCAACGCCAGCGCGCCGCTGCCCGCATATAAATCCAGAACCCGCGCCTGCGGGCACTCCGCCGCAATGATATTAAACAGCGATTCGCGCGTGCGGTCCAGCGTCGGCCGCGTCTCTGTTCCTTTGGGCGCCAGCAGCGTGCGCGACCGCATTTCTCCGGCAATGATCCGCATTGTAGCTTAAATCAGTTCCTTTTTGTTGTCTTTATTGTTCCGCTGTGCGCGCTTCTCGCGCGCCTTGCGCTCATTTTTGTTATGCTTACGGCGGTTCATCCGGATATTTCCGTGCACCAGCGCCCGCAGATGCGGCCCGCGCAGATAACCAATGCCATAAAACAGGGGCGTGACCAGGCACAAGAGCGGCGACAGCTTGTCAACCAGATACATCGCGTTATAATTGTCCGCCCCCGCCATATTCACAAAGGGGAACAGGAGCACGCGCACAATCACGCGCAGAACATCCTCCACGCCCATGCCCGCAGTCTGCTGGTAATACGCCAGCGCCTGACCGATCTCGGCCTGTTCCTCGTATGCCGCCACCCAGGAAGGCAGCACCCCAAGCGTATAGGTCTGCTTGTGCGCCATGCAGGCAAACGCCAGCGTCAGCAGAAAGACGGGCGCGATGCCCACCGCCGCCGTAATGAATCCCTTTGCCGGATGATAGCAAACGACCTTCTCGCTGTCGGGAACCTTCTTCCCGCCGTCGAGTCTGTTCTGGGCAATTTCAGCAAAAGCGACGTCTCCCTCGCCCTGCCGCGCGCCCTCGTTATACAGCATGCCCGCACAGGCCACAATCAGCGCCGTATTCATCAGCACGCGCAAAAACGTATTGTTGCCGCTCAGCGCCGTTCCTATCATGACATACAAAAAGGCAAACAGCGCCGTGTATCCCAGAATGCGCCAGCCGCGCTTCGCCGCAGCCCGGCCAAACGGAACGCCGCGCAAATAGGGCTTATAGACCGGTTTCAAGGCATTTTTCTTTTTTGCATTCTTCTGCATCCGTTTTACTTTCCTTCCCCAAATTGTTCATAAATCACCGGCACGCGCACATGCCATGAAAGCAAAATTTCATAGCTGATCGTCCCGGCCCACGCCGCAAGGTGATCGGCGGTAATCCGTCTCTCGCCCTGTCTGCCCATCAGCACAGCCTGATCGCCCTCTTTTACCTCTCCGGCCCGACTTACATCCACCATCATCTGATCCATGCATACGTTGCCCAGCACCGGGCACAGCGCGCCATGAATCAAAACCATAGCCTTTTGGGAGCAGGCGCGCGGATATCCGTCGCCATAGCCTACCGGCAGCGTTGCCACCCGCAGTTCTCCCTGCGCGCGAAACGCCCGGCCATATCCCACGCTATCGCCCGCATGAATGGTTTTTACATAGGCGACGCGCGTTTCAAGCTGCATGGCAGGCTCAAGCCCCAGCTCGGCCGCGCCATTGCCATACCCGTACAGCGCGATGCCTTCCCGCACCATATCCAGCCGCGCGTCCGGAAAGCGCCGCGACGCCTCGCTGGCCGCCGCATGCCGTGTCAGCCCCTTGGGCAGCAGACGGCAAAGCGATTCAAAACGGGAAAGCTGCTCCCTCGAAAATGCATCATCAGGGTTTTCCGCGTCGGAAAAATGCGTAAAAACGCCTGTCAAACGCACATGCGGAGCATCCGCCAAGGCGCCAAGCGCCTGTCTTACCTCTTCCTCATTGCGCGCGCCAATACGGTTCATGCCGGTATCAAGCTTCAAATGCGCCTGCGCGTCACACCCCGCAGCGGCGCACGCGCTTTCCAGCCGCCTCACCCCCGCCGCGTCGCACACCGTCTGGATCAAACCTGCCGTTGCCGAAATCTCCGCGCCCGCGGCGCTGGCATTCCCCAGCACAAGCACAGGCGCCTCAATACCGGCTTTTCGCAGCGCCAAGCCCTCTTCGGGAATCGCAACCCCCAGATACTCCGCGCCGTTCTCCAGCGCCGTGCGCGCCACAGGAACCAATCCATGCCCGTATGCGTTGGCCTTGACGATCGCCATCATGTGCGTTCCGCCGCCCGCCATCGCTTTCAGTACGCGCGCATTATGCGCAATTTTTCCCAAATCCACCCGCACGCATGTGCCGCGGCTGTCAGGACCCCTATCCATTCGCTTCGTCTCCCCCGCGCCTCTCATCCCGGCATTTGCCCGCCCGCAGCGCCGTTCCCCGTTTATTATAGCACACTCTGCGGCGAATTACTATTCCCGCAGACAAAATGTTCCGTTTTCATGCCGTTTTTTTCAGAAAGAGGCTGTAAAAACCAACGCGTTTATGATATACTGTTCAAGGATTTTTGCACAGAGAGGAAGTTGAACGTATGGAGAATTGCCTTCTGCCCCAGATTGAACTGGATGTAAACTATATGATGTCCTCCGCCTTGGGCGCGCGCGGCATTGACGAAAGCGAAGTCGCCGCCCTGAACGATCGCGCCATTGCCGCGTTTGACGCGGTACGCGCCAATCGCGGACAGGGCTGGCTGCGCTGGACCGAGCTGCCCACCAACCAGGACGAAGTACTGACCGCGATCGAGGAAACCGCCGCTTATGTCCGGGCGAATTTTGAAACGTATGTGGTGCTTGGCATCGGCGGCAGCGCTTTGGGACCCATCGCCGTACAGCAGGCGCTCAACCACCTGCATTACAATGAGCTCCCGGCCGAAAAGCGCGGCGGCCCGCGTTTCTATGTAGAAGACAATATTGATCCTGAGCGCATGTCAGCGCTGCTGGATGTAATTGACGTGCGCAAAACCTGCTTTAACGTCATCACCAAATCCGGCGGCACGGCCGAGACCATGAGCCAGTATCTGATCGTGACCGATCTGCTCAAAAAAGCGGTAGGCGAGGACTGGAGCAAGCACGTTATCACTACCACCGACAAGGAAAAAGGCAACCTGATCCGCCTGACCCACGAGAACGGCTTCCGCACCTTTGTGGTGCCCGACGGCGTTGGCGGCCGCTTCAGCGAGCTGTGCCCCGTAGGCCTGCTGCCTGCCGCGGTCTGCGGCATTGATATCCGCGCCATGCTGCAAGGCGCGCTGTGCATGGACAAGCGCTGCAATTCGAGCGACGTGTGGCAGAACCCAGCCCTGCTTGAAGCCGTGCTGCAATACATCGCCGTGGAAAAGGGCATGAACATTCAGGCCGTAATGCCCTATTCCGACAGTCTGAAATACATGGCGGACTGGTTCTGTCAGCTGTGGGCTGAAAGCTTGGGCAAAAACGTGACCCGCGACGGCAAGCCCTGCAACGTGGGGCAAACGCCCACCAAGGCGCTGGGCGTGACCGATCAGCACAGCCAGCTTCAGCTGTATACCGAGGGGCCCTTCGACAAGGTAATCACGCTCATGAAAGTAGCCAATTTCCACAAAACCGTGGAGATCCCCCATGGCTGCGAACAGTTCCACGACGTTGCCTTCCTGGGCGGCAAAACGCTCAATCAGCTGATCGAGGCCGAGCGCCAGGGCACCGAGTATGCGCTGCTCAAGGCCGGCCGCATGAGCCAGACTATCACGCTCCCTTGCGTTAACGCCCACACCATCGGCCAGCTGATCTTCTTCTTTGAACTGGCTACGGCTTATGAAGGCGAGCTGCTCAACATCGACGCTTTCAACCAGCCCGGCGTGGAAGAGAGCAAGGTTGCCTCTTATGCGGTATTGGGGAACGAGGCCGAAAAATATCAAGCCAAGCAGAAGGAAATGGCTGCCCGTCCCGAACGCAGTAAAAAATATATCCTGTAAAAAATGCTGCAAATGGCCCGCAGGGAAAATACCTGCGGGCCATTCAGTCTGTTGACAAAGTCAACAGACTGGCAGAGGCTGAGAAAGTCCGCAAGGCAAGGAAACGAGCTTGCAGATCAGGGAGCTTACACAGACATAAGCGACCGCCATCTGCAAGTGAAGTTGACGCAGCAAGCAAAAATTCTTTCGATTTTCTCTTTCTTTGAAGGAATTTTTACGTTTGCAGGCTTTATCAGCACTCTGAATGGCCCGCAGGAAAAATACCCGCGGGCCATTTTTGTACAAAAACCCCGGGACGGTTCGCCCGTCTCGGGGAAAATGCGTTTTATTATGCTTTCAGGCCAATTTTTCTCAGCGTGTCAATGCTCATGGCTGCGGCCTCCAGGGGCGTGCGGCCTTCGGAGCGGTCCTGCTCCACCACAAACCACTTCGCGCCAGCATCCAAGCCCGCTTCCACAACGCTGACCACGTCCTGGCTCCCATATCCGACGGGACGGAATTCAAAGGGAACGCCCGCGTTCTGCTTGGCCTCACCCTCGCCCAGCAGGCCATAGGGAGCGGCGCTGCCTTCGCGCCTGCCAACGTAATCCTTCAAATGCACCACCGGCGCCCGACCGGCATACTTGCGCAGATAAGCCGCCGGATCCTCTCCGGCATATTTTACCCAGCACACGTCAATTTCCGTCTTGAGAACGTTTTCGCATACCGCCTCATAGATAAAGTCCAGCGCGTACATCCCGCTCAGCATTACAAACTCAAAGTCATGATTGTGATACAGCAGCTGTATACCGTTCTGGCGGCACTGTTTGCCAAAACGATACATGGTATGAATCACGCTGGCAAAGCCCTTCGTGCCGGGACGGCGATCGGATCCCAAAGCAGGAATGGCAATGTATTCGCAGCCAATTTCCTTATGATAGGCAATCACCGCGTCCATGTCCGCCTCGATATCCACCAGCGGAACATGACTGGATATCGCCTTCAGGCCGGCCGTTTCCAGCATAGTCTTGACTTCCGCCGCGCTATGGCCGTAAAAACCGGCAAATTCCACGCCGTCATAGCCCATTTCTTTCAGCTGCGCCAATACGCCGGGAAGATCGCGGCTCGCTTCCTCTCGCGCGGAATACAGCTGATAGGCAACCGGTGCTTGCTTCATGTCTGTTTCTCCCTTGCTCAATCGTTGAAATAGACGGGCTTGCCAGTCTTGGCGGATTCATAAATTGCTTCCAGGATCTGCGTGACCACGAAGGCCTGCTCGGGCTTGACGACCAGCTCGCCCTCGCCGCGCACGGCATTGGTAAACACGCGCTGTTCAAAAACCTTGGGATCGTCGCTGGAGCCCTCGTAGAAGTCCACGCCCTTTTTCTTCATATTGGGCGTGGTCACATACTGTTTGCCATGCTTGACGCCGTTGATATGCAGCTCCTTGCCATGCATATCAGCGCCCGCCTTGGTGCCGCACAGCATGGTGCTGGCTTCCTCCACATCCAGGGTGTTGAGCGCCCAAGAAGCGTTCAGGTCAATCGTTGCGCCATTCTCCATCACGATAAAGCCAAAGGCGCTGTCTTCCACCGTAAATTTCGCCGGATCCCAGTCGCCCCAGGCGTTGCCGGTCTCGGTGTCGTTGTTCAGCTTATGATATACCGTACCCACAACATACTTGGGCTTGTAATTGTTCATCATCCACAGGGTCAGATCCAGCGCGTGAGTGCCGATATCGATCAGCGGACCGCCGCCCTGCTCATATTCATTAAGGAACACGCCCCAGGTCGGCACAGCGCGGCGGCGGATGGCGTTGGCGCGGGCAAAATAAACCTCGCCCAGCACGCCGTCCTCACATTCCTTTTTCAGGTACTGGCTGTCGGGACGGTAACGGCCCTGATAGCCGATGGTGAGAATCTTACCGGTTTCCTTGGCGGCGTCGAGCATCTTCTTCGCCTCGGCGGAGTTG
>JAHZHX010000023.1:0-22093 GCA_019420065.1 Clostridiales bacterium
TGGCAGCGGTCAGGGTCGTCTTGCCGTGGTCGACGTGGCCGATCGTACCGATGTTTACATGCGGCTTGTTGCGCTCAAACTTTTGCTTAGCCATGAGTAAAATCCTCCTCGTTAATCTAATTCAGGAAAACTGATTATTTGCCGATTACTTTTTCCGCAATGGACTTGGGAACCTCGGCGTAGTGGTCAAACTGCATGGTGAACACGCCGCGGCCCTGGGTACGGCTGCGCAGACTGGTAGAATAACCAAACATCTCCGACAGCGGCGCCACGGCATGCACAACCTGCTCGGTCAGACGGGAATCCATACCCTGAACCTGCCCGCGACGGGAGGTCAGGTCACCGATGACATCGCCCAGATACTGCTCGGGAACGATGACCTCAAGCTTCATCATGGGCTCCATCAGCTTGGGATCGGCCTTGGCCATGGCATCCTTGAAGGCCATGGAGCCGGCGATCTGGAAGGCCTGTTCGGAAGAGTCAACCTCATGATAGGAGCCGTCATAAACGGATACATGGAAGTCAACCACTTCATAGCCGCCCAGCAGGCCGTTCTTGGCGGCCGCCTGGATACCCTTGTCGATAGGCGCAATGAATTCCTTGGGAATGCTGCCGCCGACGGTATCGTTGCTGAAGGAATAGCCGGTGCCGGGCTCGACGGGGCTGATCTCGATCAGGCAGTGACCGTACTGGCCGTGACCGCCGGTCTGACGCTTGAAAATGCCCTCGCCCTTGGCAGCGCGGCCGATCGCTTCGCGATAGGCAACCTGGGGCTTGCCGACCTTCGCCTCGACCTTGAACTCGCGCATCAGGCGGTCAACGATGATCTCCAGATGCAATTCACCCATGCCGGCGATGATGGTCTGGCCGGTCTCCTGATCGGTCCAGGTGCGGAAGGTGGGATCCTCTTCAGCCAGGCGCTGAAGGCCAATGGACATCTTATCCATACCGGCCTTGGAGCGGGGCTCGATAGCGACCTGGATAACGGGATCGGGACAATCGATGGATTCAAGAATGACGGGATTCTTCTCGTCGCACAGCGTATCGCCCGTGGTGGTGTTGTTCAGGCCGACCGCGGCGACGATTTCGCCGGCGTAGGCGTCGGTCAGCTCCTCGCGGTGGTTCGCGTGCATCAGCACCAAGCGGTTGAAGCGCTCGCGCTTACGCTTGACCGTGTTGTACGCGACCTGGCCGGCGGCGATATGGCCGGAATAGACGCGCAGGAAGGCCAGCTTGCCCACGAAGGGGTCCACCATGATCTTGAAGGCCAGGGCGGAGAAGGGATCGTCATCCTTGGGATGGCGCTCCACCGTTTCGCCATTGTCGGGATTGGTACCGACAATTGCCGGAATATCCAGCGGCGAGGGCAGATACGCCACGATCGCGTCCAGCAACGGCTGAACGCCCTTATTACGGTAGGAAGTGCCGCAAAGCACAGGGGTCATACGGTTACGGACAGTCGCGGAACGGATACCGGCCTTGATCTCATCCATCGTCAGAGACTCGGGATCGTCAAGGTACTTCTCCATCAGCTCGTCGTTTTCAGCGGCGACGGCTTCCACCATCTCGTCATGCATCAGCTGCGCCTGCTCAAGCAGGTCAGCGGGGATCTCCTCTTCGCGGATATCCTTGCCCTCGTCATCGTAGTAGACTTCCGCCTTCATACGGATCAGGTCAACAATGCCGCGGAAAGTGGCTTCGGAACCGATGGGCAGCTGGATCGGCACGGGATTGGCGTTCAGGCGCTCCTTCATCATGTCAACGACACGCATGAAGTTTGCACCCATGATGTCCATTTTGTTGACGTAGGCAATGCGGGGCACGCCATACTTGGTTGCCTGGCGCCACACCGTCTCACTCTGGGGTTCTACGCCGCCCTTGGCGCAGAAGACCGCCACGGCACCGTCCAGCACGCGCAGCGCGCGCTCAACTTCCATGGTAAAGTCCACGTGGCCGGGGGTGTCGATGATATTGATGCGGTGGCCAAGCCACTGGCAAGTGGTAGCGGCCGACTGAATGGTGATGCCGCGTTCCTGCTCCTGCACCATAAAGTCCATGGTAGCGCTGCCCTCATGGGTTTCACCGATGCGGTGCACACGCCCCGTATAAAACAGAATGCGTTCGGAAGTAGTCGTTTTACCGGCGTCGATGTGCGCCATGATACCGATGTTGCGTACCTTTTCAAGCGGATGGCTTCTGGGCATGGAAAGCGTTATCTCCTTTTATCTTAGCGTTATGGGAAACAGGCTCGGGCCGCGCCAAAGGCGCAGACCCTTACCAGCGGTAATGGGCGAAAGCCTTGTTGGCCTCGGCCATGCGATGCATTTCTTCCTTGCGGCGCACGGCGTTGCCGGTGTTGGCGGAAGCGTCCAAAAGCTCGGCCGCCAGGCGCTCGGCCATGGTCTTTTCGCCACGGGTGCGGCTGAAGTCCACAATCCAGCGCAGCGCCAGGGTCTGACGACGCTCGGGGCGGATTTCCATAGGCACCTGGTAGGTAGCGCCGCCGACGCGGCGGGCCTTGACTTCCAGCTGGGGCATGACGTTGGCCAGCGCCTGCTGGAACACTTCGTTGGCGTCCTTGCCGCTCTTCTCGGCGATCATTTCAAAGGCGGAATAGCACACCTGCTGGGCTACGCCGCGCTTGCCGTCAAGCATGATCTGGTTAATCAGCTTGGCGACGACAACCGTCCCGTATACGGGATCGGGAAGAATTTCACGTTTTGGGATAAATCCACGACGGGGCATTTTGTTCCCTCCTTGATTGCGGTCCTTGCGTCTGACCGGCGGCGGCATGTCAGCATCATGCCGTTCTGAGAACGCAGTACGCCGCATGGCCTGCGTGCTTTCCGGCCGCATCCGCCGTTCCAAGCGGAAGGGTGAAAGCGCTGCGGCGCATGAGCGCAGCGGTCGTGTGACGCAGGGAACCCCTGCGGTAATAAATTACTTCTTGGGGCGTTTCGCGCCGTAGAGCGAACGGCCCTGGCCGCGCTTGGCTACGCCAGCGGTATCGAGCGCGCCGCGAATGATGTGGTAACGCACGCCGGGCAGGTCGCGAACGCGGCCGCCGCGGATGAGCACCACGCTGTGCTCCTGCAGATTGTGGCCAATGCCGGGGATATAGCAAGTACCCTCGATCGAATTGGTCAAACGGATTCTCGCGATCTTGCGCAGAGCCGAGTTCGGCTTCTTGGGCGTCGTGGTTTTGACGCTCAGGCATACGCCGCGCTTTTGCGGGCAACCCTGCAGGATGGGCGCAGTCGACTTTTTGACGACGTCTTCTCTTCCCTTGCGGATCAACTGGTTGATCGTAGGCATGGAAGCACCTCCTGATAATTGATCGGAGCGGGCTTTTGCCCGTTCTCCTCCTATAAAACTTCCGCAACCCCCGGAAGCTATAGTCATTTTTGTTCGGCAGCCACGGCGCAGGAAACGGCGATGCGGCATTTGCGCCCCAGGGACTGCATGCTCTCGCTCCCGTCCACGGGAACGCCCGCGGCCATGGCGGCGTCCCGCACCGGCTGCGTCACGCGCTGCGGCGCGTCGCCAGCGATAAACACCTGCCTGGCCCTGCCGGAAGCGATCAAGCGCAGCGTTTGCCGCGCGCCCGCAACCATTTTGTTGCCCATGCCCGCTCCCCCATACCGTTTGGATATCTGCCGGTTTGTGTCCCATATGCGGCCGCGCTAAAAAAGCCCTATTGCCGCACATTACTGACAACTATAACATGATACCATTCAATGCGCTAATTGTCAATTAAAAAAATGGCTGTTTCTCCTGATTTTTTCAGTTTTTCTCCGCGTTTTCACTGAAATGCGCCCTCGTTGCTCGATCGGCGATTAACGTGTTTTCTTCCGTTCTCATTCATGTCGGATTTGTAATATTTTTTCACATTTTATGCATTTTCAGTATTGACATTCAAATAAATTTAGTATATATTGGAAACAAATAAGGGGTTGCGTTTACTTCTCACTTCATTATTTTAAGAGGGTGTCTCCGTTGGGCTACTAAAGTCTTGGCCGTGCATTCCGATTCTGAATCACATCATTACAGCAAGTGTGCACGATTTCAAATCTCAGGCTCGGCTGTTTCAGGTTTTGAAGAGGATTTTTATAATGAAAAAGAAAATCATTTGCATTTCCCTGATTGCCCTATTGCTATGCATCGCCATCTCTGCGTTCGCAGCAAGAATTGTGGGACCGAATGTAACTGTCACACTGGCTACCGCAAATAAATTTGCCATGTTTGACGAACCTTATGTTACCATTAAAAGCATTTATATCGAAAGTGGTCTGCCATATTTATTTTATATTCGACACAACGAAAGCGGCAAGCGTGTCACACCAAAGTACAAATTTGAGCAAGACGGCGGGATGATAAAAAATAATATGTATTATTTAACTGAAAGCCGTGTCGCTGGTTATATCAATACAGGCGATTCTTATTCTGGCCGTGCAACTTCTAATCCTGACACACTTCCTGACGAGATTGGTGAAATCTCTCTGAATACCTTTGCGCCATAATTTCACTACAAAAAGGGAAAGACCGCTATCGTCTTTTCCTTTTTTGATAAGGAGAAAAATTTGTATGATTAGGATAAAGCAGCATTCACAAGCAATCATTTTCTTTTTCATATTTTCGCTGCTTCTTTTTTATTCACACACTATTCTCGCTGATGTGGCGCCCCTTTATATTGATTCCTCATCATATGTGCCATATGCCGAATCCTATACAATGACTACAGGAAAAAAATTACAAATCCAACCTCATAGCGAAAGCATCATTGATACCATCTCAACCGCTCTTGCAATTAAAGATGATCGTATAGATTTGTTTATTTTTCCCGCATATGAAGGATTATATCTGATAAAGGAAAAAGGTTATTATGAGCCATTGGATGAAAACACTACATTACGTAAATACCATGCAAATTTATATTCGCCTATTAAAAATGCACTAACAGACAATGAGCATTTAGTAGGTTGGGTCTTAAATATACAACCTATTGTACAATCATTAGGAGATATTTCGCTCCTTGAAGCAAACCATCTCGCCTTTCCAGAAACATTCAACGAACTGCTTGATGTCTGTAATGTCATTCTTGATAACGATTTATTAGACATTCATCATTGTCTAATGGATATTCCTACTTATACGCAGCAAGAAATGCTGGATTTTTATATGCACCGCTACATTATGACCTGGCAAATTCTTGGAAATACTCCTGACTTCTATCACGCCGATTTCCTCCATACCGTGCAGCGCATCAAAACAGAACTACCCGTTCAGCAGCAGCTTGGCTTTGCCTTTGATGAAAAAATTCCGGTTTTTGAATTCACGATGGCTTATCAATATATTTCTACTGACATGATGCCCCTTCCCCGGATATTCAGCAAGCATGAAACCGCTATTGAAACCTACGCCACGGTAGCCGTCGTCAATCCCTATTCCAAGAACAAGGAAGCCGCCATTGAATTTCTCGAATACTGCGCCACGCATGCCGATGAAAACGCCTATTTTTACGATAGGACCATGACCGAGCCGATCGAAAACCCCGCGGCCATGAGCGCGTATGACCGGCTGGTCAAGGAGTTGGAAGGCTACCGTGCATTGGAAACGCTGACGCAGGAGCAGCAGGATCGCGTTACGCAGCTGGAGGAGGTCATGATCCCCCGTTATGAAAAGCAGCGCTACCTCGTTTCGCCCGAGGACATTGCCCATTATGCCTGTCTGGCGCAGAACCTCTATGTCAATGAAGGCTCTCCCCTAACCTACGACAGCGTGCTGCGGCAGTATGCCGGGCGGTATCTCGTCGGCGGACTAACGCTGGAGGGCTTTGCGGAAGCGTGCCAACAGCACGTTGCCAAGATCATGCAGGAGGTCCGATAATTCAGAGTGTCGCCGCTTTGTTGATGGCCTGGATAATTCTTAAACATGCATTAGAATTGGTTCCTTTCCCTTGTCAAGCCGCGTTTCCTTATATATAATAGGAAACGCGCGTAAAAACCGCAGGGAAAGGAACCTTATTCGTATGAAACTCGATTTTCTGAACGCGTTTGACTTTTTTACCGGCGTACCCGACTCGCTGCTGAATCCGCTGTGCGCCTATCTTTATCAGCGCTTTGGCATTTCCGACCGGCACATCGTGGCCGCCAACGAGGGCAACGCCGCAGCGCTGGCCGCCGGCTACCACCTGGCCACCGGCAAGGTGCCCGTGGTCTACCTGCAAAACAGCGGCGAAGGCAACATCATCAACCCCGTGGCCTCGCTGATGAACGATCAGGTATACGGGATTCCTTGCCTGTTCATCATCGGCTGGCGCGGCGAGCCCGGCGTGCACGATGAGCCGCAGCACGTATACCAGGGACAAATCACGCTGCGCTTGCTGGAAGACATGGGCATTGCCGCCTTTGTGATTGACAAATCCACCGCCGAGGCCGACGTGACCGCCTGCCTGCGCGCCTGGCAGCCCTTGTTTGCCGCCGGAAAGCAGGCGGCCTTCGTCGTGAAAAAAGGCGCGCTGGAATACGACGGCGCGCTTGCCTTCCGCAATGCGCATACGCTGCTGCGCGAGGAGGCTATCCGCCATATCGCCCATGCCGCCGGGAAGGATGTGATCGTTTCCACCACCGGCAAGGCCAGCCGCGAGCTGTTTGAGATCCGCGCGCAGGAAAACGACATCCACGCGCGCGACTTTCTTACCGTCGGCTCCATGGGGCACGCTTCCTCCATCGCTTTGGGCGCGGCGCTGCACGCCCCGCACCGCCGGGTATGGTGCATTGACGGCGACGGCGCGGCGCTGATGCATCTGGGCGCGATGGCCGTCATCGGCAGCCGGAAGCCTCAAAATCTGGTTCATATTGTTATCAACAATGAATCGCATGAAACGGTCGGCGGCATGCCCACCGTGGCGGGCGGCATGGATTTGCCCGCCGTCGCCCGGGCCTGCGGCTATCCCTGCGCGCTGCGGGCCGCAAACCGCGAGGAGCTGGACGCGGCGCTGAGGCAGGCGCGCCTTTCTCATGAGCTGTGCTTCATCGAGGCGCTGTGCCAGGTGGGCGCACGCAGCGATCTCGGCCGCCCCACCACGACCGCCATGGAAAACAAGCAGCGCTTCATGGCTTACCTGCAAAACGGCCATGAGTGAAAAAAATAAAAAGCGGCTGACTCTCGCCGCCATCATACTGTTTTTTCTGCTTTCGCTGCTGATTGCCTGGTTCATTGGCCGCCCGCTGATCCGTTATATGCGCGAGCCGGAGCAGTTCCGCCAGTGGGTGGACGGCCACGGCCTGTGGGGGCGGCTGCTCTTTACCGGCATGGTTGCCCTTCAGGTCATCATTGCCATCATTCCCGGCGAACCGCTGGAGCTGGGGGCGGGCTATGCCTTCGGCTTCTGGGAAGGCACGCTGCTGTGCGAGCTGGGGATCCTGCTGGGCACGGCGCTGGTCTATCTATTTGTCCACAAATGCGGGCGCAAGGCGGCCGAGGTATTCTTTCCGCCGGAAAAGCTGCAATCGCTGCGTTTTTTGCAGAACGAAAAGCGGCTGCATCTGTGGGTTTTCATTTTGTTTTTTATTCCCGGCACGCCCAAGGACATTCTGACCTATTTTGTGCCGCTGACAAACATGCGGATGCCGCTGTTTTTGCTGATTTCCGGCGTGGCGCGCATCCCCTCGCTGCTCACCTCCACCGTCAGCGGCGACGCGCTGGGAACGGGAAAGCTGTGGTTTGGCGTGATCGTCTTCGCCGCCACCGCCCTGATAAGCCTTCTGGGCGTAGCAATCTACCGCGCCATCTGCAAACGGCGCGAGCGCCTGTAAATTACGACATTTTTACGACACTATATTTTCTTTTCTTTCCTTTTTTTCCTTTTTTTCCATACTGTGGATGAAAAATAAAATACCAAAAAACGCGGAAAACATCAAAAAATACATAAAAAAACCGCCGAATGGCGGTTTTTTGGTGGTACACCCGGTGCGATTCGAACGCATGGCCTTCAGAGTCGGAGTCTGACGCTCTATCCAGCTGAGCTACGGGTGCATATGCCTTGACAGCTTATATATTATACCGCGAAACGATCCGCCTGTCAAGGTTTTGAATGCGCAAGGACGCCGCCTGCCGTAAATTTACCGCGCATCCCAGCCTATGTTCCCATGATCTCCTCGCGCGCCGCAAACGGTGATGATCGTTCGCTGAAATATCGCGTCGGTCCGGCGCCCCCCTTGACATCCCCGCGCGACGCGCGGCAGCAGACGAATGCCTCCCATCGGTTAGGCGATATAAGCTCTTCAATTAACAATTTGTTCCAGAAAAATGCCGCATTTCACATCCGAAATGCAGAAATAACGTAAATATTTATATAGCGCCAGGCAAAATTTATATGTTATATCCCCTGTAACAGCAGAAATGCACCTTGCATATTATCGATATAATATGCTATAATCATACCGATCACTTCAAAAAACGCCTCCAAGCCACTGTGACCCTCGGGGCTGCTTTGGCCATTAGGTTGGAGAAGCAATTCTCCCGCCCGCCATCTTTGCGAAGGGGTGCATGCAAAAAAAGACGATTCTTTTTTTGCGTGCGTTTTTTGAACATGGAGATCATCGTCTCTATTAAGAAAGAAAGAGGGAAATGACCATGTCCGAAAACCTGAACAAGGGCTTCCAATCAAAGGAAATGACCCGGCGGCAGTTCCTCAAAATTTCAGGCAAAGGTTTGGCCGGCCTTGCGCTGTCCGCCTCCATGCTGAATGTTTTGGGCGTTACGCAGGCCGAGGTTGATTCCGGCGCCGTCAGCACCTGGGCCATGCCGCAGGGGCTGCTGGTTGTAAACGCCGACAAGTGCGTGGGCTGCCAGCGCTGCGAAATCAACTGCACCCTGGTCAACGACGGCTGCGTCAGCAGCTATATCTCCCGCGTAAAGGTCACCCGCAACCTGTTCTCCAGCCGCAACGGCCAGGGCCTGTACACCGATGACAAGTGGACGTACTTCCCCGATACCTGCCGTCAGTGCGAGAATCCCGCCTGCGCCAACGCCTGCCCCATGAAGGCCATCAGCGCCAACGAGCAGGGCATAAAGATCATCGATCAGGAAAAGTGCGTGGGCTGCGGCGCGTGCGTCCAGGCATGCCCCTGGCATATGCCCACCGTCAATCCCGTAACCAAAAAGTCGTCTAAGTGCATTCAGTGCGGCGCTTGCGCGGCAGGCTGCCCCTCCGGCGCGCTGTCCATCATTCCCTGGGATGCGATTACCGCCGCTGCCCAGGCAATCTAAGCGAGAAGGAGGAAATAATCAATGTCTGTTAAAAATGGCATCAACGGTTGGGCGGGTACGATTCTGCGCATCAACCTGACCACCGGCAACGTTAGCTTCGAAGATACCCTCCCCAAGTACAAGGATTATGTCGGCGGCATGGGCATCGGCTACAAGATCATGTGGGACGAGGTTCCGCTGGATACCGATCCGTACAGCGAAGCGGCAAAGGTCATCTTCAACGTCGGCCCGCTGACGGCCTCCGGCGTTCCCTGCTCCGGCCGTACCAACATCACCCTTTTGTCTTCCTGGTCCAAGGGCAAAGCCATTCTGGACTCCCATATGGGCGGCCACTTCGCGCACAACATGAAGTATGCCGGCTATGACGCCATCATCATCGAGGGCAAGAGCGACAAGCCCGTTTACGTCAAGATCGATGACGACAAGGTCACCCTGGAGGACGCCTCCCATGTTTGGGGCACCGGCACCTTCAACTCCAACAAGGTCATCGCCAAGGAATGCGGCCCCGAATTTGACGTAGCCACCATCGGTCAGGCCGGTGAGAACCTGGTAAACATGTCCTGCATCATCACCAGCGTTGGCAACGCCGCCGGCGCGGGTGTGGGCGCGGCGCTGGGCGCCAAGAACATGAAGGGCATCGCCATCCGCGGCACGGGCGCAGTGAAGATCGCCAACCCCGTCGAGCACAAGGAACTGTGCGACTACATGATCCGCGACCTGGTGGGCGGCAACAACAACCACAACGTGCCCTTCACGCCCCAGTCCTGGGCGGAATACTCCGCTACCTCCAAGAACCGCTGGCAGGGCGCCCCTGGCGTTATGTGGGGCAAGGCTCCCAACGGCGCCATCGATACCGGCGAACAGCCCTCCGGCAACATCAACGTGGCCGCTTACCGCGCCACCAAGGGCGTGTTCGACTTCGGCAGCGTTGTGCAGCAGTACATCGTCAAGTCCGGCGGCTGCTCCTCCTGCCCCGTTCGCTGCTACTCTGAATATGATGTAGACATCCTGGCCGATTACGACCTGCCCACCAAGGTTTCCAACACCTGCGCTCCTTCCGGCAGCGTGCCTACCGGCTTCTATGGCGAGGGTATCAAGGACTTTAAGGACAAGGGTGACGCCAAGGTGGTCATCGGCCTGCACGGCTCCTACGTGCTGGATGACTTTGGTCTGTGGTGCAACTACGGCAGCATCAGCCGCGAGTTCAACTACTGCTGGAAGCACGGCATCTTCGAGAAGGTCCTGCCCAAGGAAGAATACGACGCCATTCCGTGGGATCTGATGAAGGATGGCGATCCCCGCTGGCTGGACGAGATCATCCGCCGCATCGCCTGCAAGGAAGGCGAAATCAGCCGTCTGGGCGAGGGCACTTACAGCGTGCTGCATGCCTGGGGCCTGGATGATCCCGCCAAGAACGACGAGGGCATCAACTTCTATGACATCATCGATTCCAACAACCAGAACGTGACCTACTGCGGCTTCCCCAAGCATCACTCTGCGGAAGACTGCTGGCAGGCGGGCCTTCTGTACAACGTGATGTACAACCGCGACTGCATGGATCACGTAATGACCAACTTTGTGCGCTCCGGCTCTCCGTTTGAAGAGGTCATCAAGCCCACGCTCGAAAAGTGGTTTGGCGAAGGCTGCGTGGATGCGCCCAAGGCCTACACCCCCATCAACGAAAACAAGATCAAGCTGGCCAAGTGGGCCTTCCTGCAGAAGCAGTGGCATGACAGCGCCACCCTGTGCAACTGGATGTACCCCATGACCCTGTCCACCTCCAAAGCGCGCGGCTATGCCGGCGATATCGATCTGGACGCCAAGTACATGACCGCCGTGACCGGTGAAAACTGGACGATGGACGATGTGCTGTTCGACATGGAGCGCATCTCCAACATGCTGCGCGGCATGACCGCCATCGCCTTCAAGCTCAACGCCGGCTGCGACAACCTGCGCAAGGATCACGATGCGGTTCCCGCCTGGGTGTTCGACAAGGAGCCCGACTTCAAGGCCTTCGAAAAGGGCACTGTGAAGATGGACCGCGAAGACTGGGAGAAGTCCCTGGATATGTGGTACGAAGCGTTCGGCTGGGACAAGGAAACCGGTATCCCGACCCGTGCGACGCTTGAAAAGTTCAACCTGGGCGACATGGCCGATAAACTGGCCGAGCTGGGTCTGATCAAGTAATTTTCATCGATACACGGGGAAACCGCTCCGCAAGGCGCGGTTTTCCCGTGACTTCTTTATAAACCCGGAGGATCAATATATGCCTTTATTTGGACGGCGCAAGCCCGGCTTTGCCAAGGAAGAAATCGTCAATAAAAATGAAATTCCCGGTGAATTCAGCGACAAGCTGGATCCCGCTATGCATAAGGAGGAGGAAGCGGCGGAAAAGCCCGATCTCCTGAACTATCTGGATTCCCTGCCCGAGGTCGAGGACACCTTCCCGCCCTTCCCGGAAGAGGAGCCTAAGCCCGAACCCAAAGAAAAGTCCGCGGCGGAAATCCTGGCGGATTATATTCGCGAGCGCAGTCGCGGCGCGCTTCTTACTTCCAAGCGCAGTTTGGCCGCCGAGGATGAAAATATGGACGCCATTCTGGAAGAAATGAAGGGGCTGGAATCCTGCGCCGACATTCAGCAGATCGTCGGCAAAAAGGATGTATATTTCTATTCCGTTACCTTCATGACCAAAAACTATGCCGGCATCGCCATGCTGGTGGAAGAAAAGGATATGGCGCGGACCATCGCGGAAATGGTGCGCTTCAACTGCAAAACCTATCCTTCCTCCACGCCGGAGGCGTATTTCACCCGCCATCCCTATTTTATGACCGAAGCGCAGATTGCGCGCGCGCTGGATGAAATCGCCCGCAAGCCTGAATATCAGGACATCAAGCGGTGCAATGCCTTCAACGGTGTGCCCTATCTGTATTCCTCCCTCTATTTCTCCGATAAATACGGCAAGGCCATGGCCAACTTTGGCGAAGAAGACGAAACCTGATTCGCTCCATATCAAGGGGCTGCCTCGCGAGTAGACCGCCCCAGAATGTACGGACTGCACAAAAAGGACCCTATGTAAGGAAAAGTGTCTAACAGGAGTAGCGAAGCGAAAGTGGAGCCACTCCTGATTTTGTCTGGATGCGCTCGTTGTTGTAGAAGTCAATGTAGCGGTCAATCATGAGATTAGCCTCGCGGAGAGACTTGGGCTTGTGGCGGTAGATGCATTCAGTTTTATGGATAGAAAAGAAATTTTCCGCCATGACATTGTCGTAGGGATTACCGCGTCTTGACATGGAAGGCGTAATCCTGTAAGATTGAGTTAGCTTGAAGTATGCTTGAGAGGTGTATTGAAAGCCTTGGTCGCTGTGGAGCTGCAACTCTCCGGCGACCTTCTTCTTTTCCCTGCGCATCGCCAAGCGTAACGTGTCCTGGACGAGGTTGACCGCCTGATTGGCAGCGGTCTTGTATGCCACGATGCTATTGTCATACAGATCACGAATCATCGACAGATACAGAATCCCTTCCTTGGTGTGAATGTAAGAAATATCAGTTACCCATTTGCTGTTAGGCCTGTCTGCTGTGAACTGACGATTCAGCAGGTTTTCATAGCGGTGGAGCTGCTGACCAAGGTTCTGTCACTTGCGTCTTCTGCGGATTTCCGCCAGCAGGCCATACTTCTTCATCACTCGCAGAATCGTCTTGGGATTATGGTGAATCCCCTGATTCTCCAGCCAGATGTGCATGCGCCGATAACCGTAGGTTTGAAAACAATGTTCCTGATGCTGCTTGATCTTCTCAGCCAACTGTGCATCTTTCTCCACGCGGCCTATCCGTCTGACATAGTCGTAGTAGCCGCTCTTGGACACACCAAAGTATCTGCACATCGCTGCAACCGGATATTCCTCTCTGTAGCTGTATATGACGTCATATTTGAACTTTGCTCTCACATCCTTTCTGTGCGCAAGAGAAAATCCCGCAGCAACTCAACTTCCATCTTCAACCGCTTATTCTCGTACTTATTCTCTTGCAGCGTCTTGGAGGGCTTTCTGCCTCAAAGCTTAGGAATTGTCCTTTCCTTCTTTCTCGCCCGTTTCAACAGTCGCTTGACCACCATCTTGTCTTTGAAGCCGTAGTATTCCGCGATCTCTCGCTGCATCATCCCTTGCTCTACCATCTCTAATATTTCTGGTAGCAGTTCCTTTACGTGTGTATAGCTCCTCTTTGACATCGCAATACCCCCTATGTAGTTATTATCCTATATAGGGGGCCTTTTTGTCTATTGTACGTTTTTACTGGGGCGGTCTATTGCAGCCCAGGCTTTTTTTGTTGTTATCTTTCGCCTTTTTCAATCATTTTTTCGGCAACCAGCATCCTGAGGTATGCCGATACGGTCAGGCCGATTCTGGATGCCTCACGCTCCAAAAATTCAACCTGCGGTTTCTCCAGGATAAATGTTACCTTTTGCTTATTGCCGTTTTCCTTGAGCGCCATCCCGTTACTCCTTTCCAACCAGGGCGCGGTAATCGCCCATGGATTCCACGGCCTCATCGTTGACAAACACGGTATTGTTTTCATCCTCAGATTTCCAATCCAGCGCCATCTCAATGCAGTAGTCCACGTCCTGCACGGTATATACGTCGTTATCCGCGTCATAGGGGAGCAGGCCGGCCGCAAAAAAGTCCTGCGCCCAATCGGGGTCATAGCCGCTGCTCTCAAAAGTGGGCGGCTATTTATTTACCGTTCGGGATGGCCTCGCGGATGATCCGCGCGGCGTCCTTCGCGTCCGTTGCCGTTGCTTCCACCAGCTTCGCCAGTGTTTCAAGCAGAGCGGTCAATTCAGCGTTTGTCATGCCCTCGCAGCACATTTCCTTTCTCCTCCTGCCTGGTGTACTCGCTGGGGCTTTTCGCCCTTGTTGTGGTTATATTATATCATAAGCGCCATAACTTTGTCAACACTTTTTAAAAAATTTTGCTGTTTTTTTTGATATTTTTGCATTCAAAAACGCCCGCAGGATGGTGTCATCCGGCGGGCTGCTTTTTACAGGGCGGTTTCCTCTTCACGCAGATAGGCTTCGATCGCGCGTTTGAGCACCTGCGCCTGCGGTTCTCCCTTTTCGGCGCATTTGGCCTTGAAAGCGGCGGCCATTTCTTTGGGCGCGCTGAAGGAGATCACGCTGTACATCTTTTCGTTATAGCGGCGCTTCACCGCCGTGGAGGTCGTTGTTTTCCGTTTCTTTTGCCCGTCCATGCTTTCCTCCGCTCAAACCAGTAAGCCATTTTCAATCATATAAGCTTCAAGCGCCGCTGCATCCGGCGCAAGCGCTTTATCTACCTTGTATTCAATCTGCAAACCGCCCATGTCGCGTACAACACGCCAGCAACTTTCAAGCTCCGTTACCATATAGGCTTTTTCACCCTTGGTAATTATCATGATTCTTTTCCTCCTTGCTTTTTTGCATCCCTGCTGCTATAATGTGAGGATAAGGGAGCGGTTTCCCGCTCCCTGCCCCGCTCATTTTGTGGGCTGGGGTTTGGCCTTGCCGGGCTTTGGCTTTGTCAGCGTGATTGTAACCTTGACCCGTTCCACCGTGTCGTTACCGTCAATCGCTTCTGCCAGCGCCAGCAGGGCTTTTTTGATGTCCTCCATGCTGCTCACCTCCTTTCCTCTTTGAGGGTTCTATTATGCCATACTAATATTAGTATGCCAATACTTTTTTGAAAAGCTTTTCCCATTTCTTTGTTATTTTTGCAATCAAAAACGCCCGCAAGGTCGTGTGACCCTGCGGGCGGCAGTTCTTCGTCCTTTTGTCGTGGGCAGCAATCGGCTTCTGATCTATATCCTGCTGGATGCCGCTGTTGTCCGGAAGCTGCTCCCGCAAAATATGTGGACGTATGCTCTGCCTGCCTATTATATCGCTGTCGCAGCGTTTGTACTGCTGACCATTCGTGGCTTCTTTCGCAAAAATCAAAAACAATACCGCAGATTTACCGCCGCATAAATGCAAAAATTTTCCCTGGTATTATCCGCGTTAAAAGATCCAAACATTTAAAATGCAGAGCCGATGAACCGATCGTTATTTTCGGTTTATCAGCTCTGCATTCGTTTGCTCTGACGCGGGAAAAGGCGCGCTTCTCGCTTTTTCCTTTTTGAGCCTCTTATTCGTCCAGGATCTGCGCCTGCATTTTGATGTAATCCTCGCGCGTAATCAGCGTTCGGCGCGGCTTGGGGCCTTCATCCTGGGACACGATACCCATATCCGCCATGGTGTCAAGCAGCTTTCCGGCGCGGGAATGTCCCAATCCCAACCGGCGGCGCAGCATACTGATGGACATCTGCCCGCTCTCCACCGCCATTTCAATGGCCCGCTGGAGCATCTCGTTCTCCGTATTGGTCTGGAATTCGGGATCCTTTTCCTTGCCGTTCGCCTGCTGTTCCGCCTCCGCCGTGGCACGCTCCATATGCTCGTCTATACGCTCGTCATACAGCGCGTCATTGTTTTCTTTAATATAATCAGCAATGCGCTGCACCTCGTCGTCAGTAACGAAACAGCCCTGCACACGCAGGGGACGGAACTCGCTCTTGGGAAAGTACAGCATATCACCCCTGCCCAGCAGCTTTTCCGCGCCGACAGAATCGATGATCGTGCGGCTGTCCACGTTATTGGCTACGGCAAAAGCAATGCGGCTGGGAATGTTTGCCTTGATTACGCCGGTAATCACATCCACGGACGGACGCTGCGTCGCCACAATCATATAAATGCCCGCCGCGCGCGCCAGCGCCGCCAGGCGCTGAATGGATTCCTCCACGCTCTTGCGGCACTGCACCATCAGATCGCTGAACTCGTCAATGATGAGCACGATCTGCGGCATATGATCGTCCTCATTTTTCATCTTCTGGTTATAGCCGCCGATATTGCGCGCGCCCACCTGCTGGAAACGGCGGTAGCGATCGCCCATTTCCTGCACCGCCCAGTCCAGCGCGGCGGCCGCCTTCTTGGGATCGGACACCACCTCGGTCAGCAGGTGCGGAATCCCATTGTAAGGCTGCAATTCCACCAGCTTGGGGTCGATCATAATCATGCGTACTTGGCGCGGCGTGGCGCGATAAAGAATGCTCTGAATGATGGAGTTGATGCACACCGATTTGCCGCTGCCGGTCGCGCCGGCAATAAGCATATGCGGCATTTCGGACAGCTCACACATAATGGGCGTGCCGGTGATATCCTTGCCGATGGCAACCGCCGTGGGCGAGGGATTGGCGCGCATGACCGGGCTGTCCAACACGTCGCGCAGCGTGACCTTGCTCACCTTCTGGTTAGGCACCTCAATGCCCACCAGCGATGTGCCGGGGATGGGGATTTCAATGCGCAGGCCCACCGCTTTCATATTCATGGACAGGTTATTGGCAATGTTGTTGATCCGGTTCACATTCACGCCGTCCGCCAGGCGCAGGGCAAAGCGGGTGATTGCCGGGCCATGCACCACATACTCCACCCGCGCTTCCACATTAAAGGAAGCCAGCGTATGTTCAAGCGTCGCGGCGCGTTCCCGATCCTCCTGCGTCGTGTCGATCTTTTCATGGCTGGATTCATGCAGCATCTCCATTGGCGGGAAGGCATACTCGCCTTTGACCGCGCGGATGGCCGCCGCCGTATGCTTGACGGCCAGCGGATCCGGCTGCGCAGGCGCGCTGGCAGACTGCGAAATGGGAATGCGCTCCCCCGTCAGCGGTACGGCAGGATCGGTATATACCTGGCGCACCTCGCCCGAGGTATGCCCGCCGCTGCTGATTCGCGTAGCAGGCGCTTTTTCGGCTTCCCGAACAGGCGCTTCTTCCTGCCGGACCGGCTGCTCCGCAAGCGCTTCCGGCGCGGGCATTTCCGCATCGGTATACCAGGGCACATCCTCCTGCGGCTTTTCCTCCGCCACGGCAGCGGGCGAAGCCTCTGCCAAAGGCGCTTCCGCCTGTACAGGAGGCTGCCCCTCCTGCTCCGCGCGGCTGCGGCGCGCGCGGCGCTTTTCCTGCCGGGACGGTAGCTTGGCCTCGTCCCCCACAGGGATATATTCCTGATACAGCTCGCCCGATTCCACCGGCACAAAGCCGCGGGCCGCCGGGCCTTCCGCAGGCACGGGCGGAACCTCCTCCTCCGGCACCAGATAGCTGGGCGTAGGATCGGTTTGCACGCTGGTTGTGGTATAATTCACGTTCTGCCCGCGAATCAGCGGTTCCACCGGCGGCGGCTGGCAGGTTGCAGGCTTTTGCTCAGGCTGCGCCGTCTCCTGCTGTTCGCGCTGCATTGCACGCGCCACCCGGCGCTGATAGCGTTTTTCCGCCCAGATACCAATGATTTCCGCCGGGTTGATCCTGAAAGCCACCAGCGCCAGCGCCAGTATTGCCAGCGTCAGCATCGTTGCGCCGCCAACTATGTTCAAAAAACGGTACACAGGATAGGCAAGCAGCATACCCAGCAGTCCTCCGCCCGCCAGATGGCCGCCGTTGAAGCCGCGCAGATGGTACGCGCCCGTCAAATATGCGCTGTACGACGTGTTATCCACCATGCCCAGCGCGGCGCGGTTATTGTTGGCAATATAGTCCATCAGCGAGGTATCCCGGCTGGAAACGCTGGTCATCAGCGTAATCATCGCCAGCAGGCACAGGTAGATCCCCAGCATGGCAAAATACGCGCGCATGGACACCCGCCGCCGGGCCGAGGCGCACAAAAGCACGCCGCCGGCCATGGCAAACACCGGCAGCAGCGGACAGAGCACGCCGCCCAGCCCATGCGCGGTATCGCGCAGCAGACGCAGCATGCTCCACGCCGAAACAGTGCTCATCAGCAGCGCCAGCGCCCAGCCCAGCCCTAAAACCAGCAGCACGCTCCCGGCAATCAGCCGCGCCACGCCGCCGCGTTCCGTGGTTTTGTACTGCGTTTTTTTTGTTTGCGCCATATATCTCTCACTTTCAGCGGCTCACCTGCACAGCATAAACGCCGCAGGCGTCCGTATCATCGTAATACAGAGTCAGCGTATACGCGCCGGCCGGGTATATATCCGCCCCGCCGGGGCGCAAACGCATTTCCTCGGCCGCGGCCGCATCCAGCGCCACGCTGGCTTCCGGCTCGCCCAGCGCCGCACGCGCCGCCGCAAGGCTATCCCCCGGGACTATGCCGCCCAGGTCAAAACGCACGCTGCGCACGCCGGTAATCAAGGCCGCATCATCCGTTTCCGCGCCGCGCTCAGCCAATGCCGTTACGCCGCGCAGGGCAGCCGCCTCAAAGGAATAAATCTCGCCGCCGGCAATATAATCCGGTTCATTCATCGCGCCGTAATCGGCAATCGCCTCATGCAGGGAGTCTCCCGCGCAAAGCGCCACGCCCGGCAGCGTCCCCTGGGCGGCGGCGGCAAAAACGGCCTCGCGATTGGGCGACGCATACAGGCCCTGCGGCAAAAGCGCAATCATTTCGGCATAGTTGATCTGCACCGCGCCGCTCTCGCCCGAAAACGCGCGAAAGCGCTCCGCCGGATAATGGATCGTCAGCCCCTGCCCGTCCAGGCACGCCGCATCGAGCGGCACGGGCAGCAGCTCTCCTGCGTCCATATAGGTATTGATGCTTTCCAGTACATGCGCCTCCACATACGCATCCAGCCATTGCCCCAGCCCGTCCAAGTCGGAAAAAACCGCTTCCAGACCCGTGATTTCGCCGCTGTCCAGCGCAAGCAGCGCCGTATGTGTCTCCGACCCATAGCGGCCAAAATGAATATTCCCCTTCACCGTGCAGCACAGGGAGGCAAAGCGCCTGCCGTCCGGCAGCGAAAACGCATGCAGCCGCGTTTCGCCCCTGGCCTGCGCGCCGCCCGCCATCAACGCCCGCGTTTGCGCAAGGCCCAGCGCCTCCTCCAGCGCGGCATTGACCGTCTTCTCCTCGCAAAAGGGATATATCAGCTCCGCATTGTCCCAGGTTTCGCTTTTCAGTTCCAGCTCCAGCGCCTGAGCAGAAGCCGTTAAAAGCAAAAAGGCCATCATGCAAGCAACAAATTTACGCATACGTTCACCTCCGTTTCGGTACTTTATTTTACCCCACGAAGGCGCCGCGTGTCAATTTTCCTGCAATGCTTTTACAAACTTTGTCAGGCTCAGCGCCAAATAGGCAATATTCATCTCACTGGCCTCAGTATCATGCCGGGTATGGATGCGAGCGGTATAAAAGCCCGCCACCGGCGCCTTTTTGCAGGCGCAGATCACCACGCCGCGGCGGAAGGAATGCTGATCGGAATTGCAGGTGCTGCCCGCCGTGCCATAAAAGTGCGGCTCAAAGCCCCCTTCCACCAAAAAGCTGTTCTGCAAAAGCGCATAATCGTTATACGCGCGCGCGTAATTTTTGCCGATGAGCAGGATATGCTTGCCCACGCCAACGCAGTCCATGTTGACAATCAAGGTATTCTTTTTCACCTGCGGATGCGCCTGCGCATAGGCTTTGGAGCCCAGCTTGCCCTTTTCCTCATTGTCAAAAAGGATAAAGGCCACGCTGTCCCGCTCGCTCCCGGACAGCGACGCCATCAGCTCCATCACCGCCGCCACGCCGGAGGTATTGTCGTTTACGTTATGCTTATTGGCCGGCCCCAGGAGGATCAGCAGCAGCAAGCCGAAATACAGGATCATAAAAATCAGCCGTGTCAGCCCCGGCTCGCCAAAGGCCGCCTGTATCCCCACCGCCGGAATGAAGCTGAGGACGATCAGCACGCCCACGATCAGAAACTGATACAGAAAGTACAGCGGCAGATTGCGCGGCAGCATCAAATTCGGAAAAGGCATAACGGCGGGCGTATCATAATGGGCGGTAAAGACGGCTTTGGCCGTTTCCGGATCGCCCGCTACCAGGTTGCGGTGCGCCCCGTTGCGCCCATTCTCCTCCACGCGCGCGGTATACCCCATGGCCTTGGCCTGCGCCAGCGCCCATTTCAGGAACGCATCCTTCTGCTCCAAATTTTTGCGGATGGGAAACTGTTCGTTCATCTGCTGCAAATAATTCATCTTTCGGCCTTCTTTCCATGTTATGCGTCATACAGTATATCACAGGGCAAACAAAAATACAACCAAAACAAGAGGGAGCCGATCCCTTGCTGAATCGCTCCCTTTTGTCTTACGCCAGCTGCAGCTGATACAGCTTTTTATAGATGCCGTTGAGCTCCAATAGCTCCTGATGCGTGCCGCTCTCGCGGATGCGCCCATGATGCATGACGATGATGCGGTCGGCATGCTGGATGGTAGACAGGCGGTGCGCCACCATGATGGTGGTGCGCCCCTGCATCAAATGCTCCAGTGCCTCCTGGATCCACAATTCGGTCTCGGTATCAATATTGGCCGTGGCCTCGTCCAGGATCAGGATGCTGGGATCATACGCCAGCGTGCGGGCAAAGGAAAGCAGCTGCCGCTGCCCGGCGGAGAAGGTGGAGCCGCGCTCGGTCACCCGTTCGTCATACCCATGGGGCAGACGCTCGATAAAGCGGCTGGCATTGGTGTTGCGCGCCGCCTCGCGGATGACCTCGTCGCTGATGCTCTCGTCCCGCAGACGGATGTTGCTTTTGATATCGCCGGTAAAGATGAACACATCCTGCTGCACCTGGCCGATGGCGCGGCGGATCTGCTCGCGCGAAAGCATGCTGATATCCACCCCGTCAATGCGGATCGCGCCCTTCTGGATATCGTAATAGCGGCCGATCAGATTCAGGATGGAGGACTTGCCCGCGCCCGTCGCGCCCACAAAGGCCACTTTCTGTCCCGGCTCGATGGTGAAGGTCACGTCCTTGAGGATATAATGCTCGTTATCATAAGCAAACCACACATGGTCAAACTCAATGCGGCCGCGCACCTCGGGCAGGCGCACCGGCTCCTGCGCATCGCGGATGAGCGGCTCCTCGTCCAGCAGGGTAAAGATTTTCTCCGCCGAGGCAATGGCCGATTGCAGGGTGGAAAACTGCTCGGCCAGCTCCTGGATGGGATTGTACAGATTGTTGATATACTGCACAAAAACGTAGAGCGTGCCGATGGAGATGGCGTTCCCCAGTACCAGACGGCTGCCGCCGCCCAGAATAATGGCCAGACCCACGATCGAAGCCAGATACAGGCAGGGGCGGAAAATGGCATACACCATCATCTCCCGATAGCCAGCCTGATACAGATGCTCGCTTTTGGCGTTGAATTCTTCGCGTTTTTCCTTCTCGCGCACAAAGATCTGGATGATTTTCATGCCCGAAATATGCTCGGAAAGAAAAGTATTGAGCGCCGTCACACGCGTTTTTGTCATCTGGTACGCCACGCGGGACATTTTGCGGAATACGATCGTCAGCGCTACCACCAGCGGCGTAAGTATAAAGGAAAGCAGCGCCATGCGCGCATTGATAAAGAGCATCACCGCGCCAAGACCGATAATCATGACCACGTTTTTGAACAGCTTTACCAGAATGTTGGCGTACAGCTCGTTAATGGCCTCGGTATCGTTGGTGATGCGCGTAACGATGCGCCCCACGGGCGTAAGGTCAAAAAAGCGCATGCTGAGCCGCTGCACATGGGCCATCAGCTCGTTGCGCAGGGTGTAGACGATTTTCTGGCCCAGTTCCTGGATCATCAGATACTGGGTGCGGTTGCACAAAAACACCGCCAGCAGCACGCCCACATAGATCGCCGCCGCCTTCAGCACGCCCATGAAACGCTCGCTTATCTGCTCGCCCGGGGCATAATCGCCGGTAATGTAGCGGTCAATGGCGTCGCCGATCAGAATAGGACGGTACAGCTCCAGCCCCGTCAGGGCCAGCACCAGCGCCA
>JAHZHX010000023.1:22103-27606 GCA_019420065.1 Clostridiales bacterium
CACGATCAATACCGTTTTCCAGTACGGCTTTACATAGCCCATCAGGCGCAGAAAGGCATTGCCCTTGTAATGAACATCGCTGTTTTCCTGCCGCTTCCGCTTATCATTCATCACGCGCTCCCCCTTCCTCATTGAGCTGCTTTTCCAACTGCTGCTTTTCATACAGGCGCGCATACAATCCCTGCTTTTGCAAAAGCGAGGCGTGATCGCCATACTCGACCGCCTGGCCGTCGTCCAGCACCAGAATATGGTCGGCGTCCTGGATGGTGGAAATGCGGTGGGCAATGATGATCGTGGTGCGCCCCTGCCGATTCTCGTGCAGATTTTGCAGGATCTGCCGCTCGGTATCGGTATCCACGGCGGAAAGCGCGTCGTCCAGGATCAGGATGGGCGCGTCCTTCATCAGCGCGCGGGCAATGGCGCTGCGCTGTTTCTGCCCGCCCGAAAGCGTTACGCCGCGCTCGCCCACCAGCGTTTGATATCCTTCGGGGAACTCCATAATGCTGTCGTGAATGCAGGCGGCTTTGGCTGCCGCCTCCACGGCCTCATGCCGCATCTGCTGCACGCCAAAGGCAATGTTGTTTTCCAGTGTATCCGAAAAGAGGAAGCTGTCCTGCGGCACATAGGCAATGCTTTGCCGCAGCGTATCCAGGGGGATCTCCCTAAGCGGGTGCCCGTCGATGAGGATGCGCTGCTCCGGCGCGTCATACAGGCGCAACAAGAGGTTCGGAATGGTCGTTTTGCCGCTGCCCGTGCGGCCCAGGATGGCCAGGGATTCGCCCTTTTTCACCTTGACCGACACATGGCGCAGCACCTCCACCTCCTGCTGGTCGGGATAAGCAAAGCTGAGATCGCGCAGCTCAATTTCGCCTTCCAGCGCCCGGATGGGCAGCACGCCCGCGCCGTCAACAATGTCGGGCTGCTCGTCAAAGATCTTCTGGATACGGCCAATGGAGGCCAGGCCCTGGGAGATCGAGGTAATACACTCGCCCACGGCCATCATCGGCCATACCAGCATGCCGATATAGCTGTTGAAGGCGATAAACTGTCCCAGAGTGATCTCCCCGGCAATGGCCAGATAGCCGCCGTACAGCAGCGTCAAAAGGCTGGAAATACCAATGATCAAATCCAGCAGCGGGATTACCAGCGCCTGGAGGCGCACCACCCGCAGGTTTTTCTCCTGCGCGCCCCGATTGGTCAGCGCAAAGGCCGCCAGCTCCTTGTGCTCCTGCACAAAGGCCTTGATTACGCGGATGCCCGATATCGTCTCCTGCGTTTGGTCGGTCAGGGTCGAAAAGGCCTCCTGCCGCTCGCGGAAACGCTTGTGCATGGCCTTGCCGTAAAAATAATCTCCAAAGATGATGATAATCAGAGGAATGACCGCCACCAGCGTCAGCTTCACGCTGACATACTGGATCATTTTGCCCAGCACCAGCACCAGCATGACCGAAGCGTCAAAGGCCGTAATCACCGTCATGCCCAGCAGCTGGCGCACGCTCATCAGGTCGTTGGTGAAATGCGCCATCAGATCGCCCGTTTTATGCTCGTTGAAATAGCGCATGGACAGCGTTGTCAGGTGGGCAAACATGTCGTTGCGGATCTCTTTTTCAATCGAGCGCGCCGCGCCGAAAATAAAATAGCGCCAGAAAAAGCGCCCCGCCGCAATGGTCAGGCCAATGAGCAGCAGCTTCCATACAATGCTCATCACCCCGTCCATGCCCAGCGCCCCCGCCGTCAGCCCGTCGGTAATCTCGCCGGAGAACTGGGGCACATACACGTTGGCAGCATCCACGATGAACAGCGCCGCAATGCCCAGAGCATACTGCCAGGCATGTTTTTTGACATATCGCAGCGCAAACCGGATCGCCGTCATGAAAAAACATTCCTCCTTTGCATAAAAAACCACCATGTCATTATAACACACCTTTCGCGTCTTGTCAGCAGATCGAAAAAAAAATAAATCGGGCCTGCATCCATAAAGCATGGATGCAGGCCCATTTTGCATTTGTTTTAGCCCTGATGACGGTCAGAACGGCGTTTGCGCGTCTGCGCGCTTGCCTGAGACTGTCCCGAAGGATCCTGCGCCGGCGGATTCGCCGTCCCCTGAGAGGGTGTTCCCTGCGTGGGCGCGCCCTGCCGCGGCGCCGGCGGCGTGAAGGGAGAATTCTGCTGCGGATACTGCTGCGTAGGCTTTGCATATCCGTTTGCGGACGCGCGCGCATTTTGCTGCTGCGCACGCCGCTGGGCTGCGCGCTGCGCCGCGCGGCGCTGATTGCTGCGGTAGATGGAATAGGCATACGCGCCGCCGCCAGCCATGGCCGCCACCGCGGTCAGGCCAATGATCCAGCCAAGCCCGCCGCCCGATTCGCCGGTATTGGGCTCGCCAGGCGTAAAGTCGCTGAAGTCCGTCGTCGGCATAGGCGCCGCCGAAGGCGTTGCCGTGGTCTGACCGTTCGACGGCGTTGGCGTGGCGATCAGGTTGCCAAAGGGCTCGTAGGTCGTATTGGGCAAGCCGGTCTGATTCCAAACGGGCGGTACCAGCTCCACGTTGGGCGTGGGCGTTGCCTGCAATGCAGAGGGATTGAAGGTATAGGTTGCGCCGGGATTCTTCCAGATACCGGAGTTGAAGTCCTCCGCGGAGAGGATGCCGCCGTTGGCGCCGCTGCCGCTGTTATTGGCGGTGGACTGGCGGTACTCGTCGCTGGTAAGGAACTCGGTCAGCTCGCCCATGCTCAGCACCTTGAAGTAATCGCCCATCACATAGCCCTGCGTGCCGGCCTGATTGATATGGTACCAGGTCTTTCCGCTTACCTCTTCGGTGCCCAGCACCAGAGCAAAGGCGTACTTGTTCATCATACGGATATAGTTGTTATTGGTGCCCGCGCCGCTGCGCAGGCGCACGTTATCGGTGGTCACATAACCATAGCTCGACAGGCTGTTTTGCGTAACCGGAGGCACGGTGGGCGTTTCCTGGGGCGCGGGCGTAGGCGTGCGCAGATTCTTTTCGTACTCCGCCTGCTCCTCAGCGCTCATCATGCGCAGCTGGTCGTTGCGGATAAAGCCGTAAAGGCTGCCGAAGCGCACGGTCTCCCAGTAATAGCTGCTGCCCTCCTGGTACTCCTGGCCCAGCACATAAACCACTTCGCCCTCACCCAGGATCTCCAGGATCTGCGCTTTCTCATCCGTATAAACGCGAAGCATCACGTTGCCGCCGCGGGTAACGGCATAACCCTCGTAATGGGCCGGGCGCGCGGTCGGCGTGGGGGTGGCCGTCTGCTGCGGCTGTATGGCAGCCAGATAGGGCGCGGCCTCCTCGGCGCTGATATGGCGCAGCACATGATCGGGCAGATAACCGCTCACGCCGCTTGCCAGCGCTTCGGCGCTGTTCCAGCAAACGCCGTCGATATACGCCTGACCGTAGAGATAGACCAGCTCGTTGGCGCGCAGCGTCAGCAGCGTGGTATCGCTCAGCGACACGCCCGTGCGCAGGTCAACCGATTGCAGCGTCAGCGCATACCCGGCATAAGGCGCGGGCGTAGGCGTGGGCGTAATCTGGACGGTGGGCGTAGGCGTTTCGGGCGCGGGCGTAGGCGTTTCCGGAACGGGCGACGGGGTGGGTTCGGGCGTGCGCACCGGCATGGGAGAAGACAGCGAGCGCTGATATTCGTCGGATTCCGCTCCCGTCATCAGCGTAATATACTCGGCCATCATGTAGCCTTCCTTGCCGTCGATCATGCCGCGATACCATTTTTCCTCTTTCACGGTATCCGAATCATATACAAAGATCTTCGTGCCGCGGTTATAGCGGCCGCGCGTATCACTGTCCGTGCTCATTTTGGTGCGGAAATTCACGCTGTCCTTGTTAAGCTGACCCCAGCGGTCAATGATCGCCCCGTCGGGAATGGGCGTTTCGGTCGGCGCGGGGGTATCGGTCGGCACAGGCGTATAGCCAAAGAGAGCGGCGATTTCTTCCTCGCTCAGCAAGCGCACGGCGGTATCGCGCACAAAGCCCGTCTGATCTCCAAAGGTAACCACATACCACACCTCGTTGGCGCTGTTGACAACATAGCCTTCAATGTGCCCCAGCTCCTTCTGGGCCATTATGCCGATCACATTGCCGTCGTTGTCCGCGGCGGGAGTCGAACGCAGCTGCGTGCCGTCCTGTTTGGGATAGCAATAGGTATCCATATCATGAATGGGATAGTCCACCGGCTCAATGGTGGGCTTGGGCGTCGGCGCCGCTTCATAGGTAAAGACCACATATTCCGGGGTCAGCACGCCCGTCTCGCTCAGCGTCACGTCAACACGGTCGCTGCCCGTCAGACGATAGCCTTCGCGTAGATCACCAGGCGCGCAAATCACCGTGGTAATGCCTGCCTTGCAGAGAACGGACTGGGGCGTCGCCACATTCTCGCCCGCCGTGCTGCGGTAATACACCATGATTTCGGCCTCGCGCACGGGCGCTTCATAGAGGAATTCCACGTATGCCGGCGTAGCCGCGCCGTTCTCGTCCACGGTTACCTGCACACGGTCGGCGCTGACGCGGCGGTATTCCGCGGGCACAAACTCGGTATTCTCATAAACGGTATTTTCGCCGGTAAAACATTTGACGCTGTTGTCCACATGGAAAGGCACATCGCTGTTCACCAGGCGGTACTGCGCGGAAACCAGTACAAGCTTTGGCTCCTCGGTCGGCGCGGGCGGCTCCTCGGTCGGCGTTTCCGTCTTGCGATAACGGAACACGATCTCCGCATAGTCCGCTCCGTTCTGATCGACCGTGACATATTTCACCGCCTCGTCGTCCAGCTCATAGCCCTCGCGCAGATCCTGCGGTTCGGCGCTGATGGGCGTGGCGCCCGCCGCGCAGCGAATCACCGTGCTGCTGGCCACGTTCTGGTCCTGTTCGTCACGGTAATGCACCGTTACGTCCACCGGGGCAATAAAGGTAAAGGTAACATTCTCCGGCGTGCAAACGCCGTTTTCATCCACCATGACCCGCACGGTGCTGTCGCCATAAGCGGTATACATGGCGGGCGTCAGTTCCGCGCGAAGCTTGACAAAGTTCTCGCCCGTATACACCTTCTCGCTCGTCTGCGCAAACACATTGCCCAGATGATCGGTATAGAACACGTCGATCTGCGTTTCCACAATGACCGGAGCCGGCGGCTCAGTCACGAGCAGCGCATATTCAAAGACAACCTCGGCCGGGGTCGCCCCGTTTTCGTCCACATACACGGTCGCTTCAGTTGCATCCGTCGTGTAGCCCTCGATCTGCGGCACGGGCACCGTATTGTTGCCCGGATTGCACTTCTGCGACGTGCTATAAATAACTTCGCCGTTGCAATAGCACATCACCGGCACTTCCACGGACGCGATATCCTTGGTGTAATAGAACTCCACCGCCGCCGGGGTCGCCCCGTTTTCGTCCACATAGACAGTCACTTCGGCTGCATCCGTCGTGTAGCCCTCGATCTGCGGCACGGGCACCGTATTGTTGCCCGGA
>JAHZHX010000024.1:0-26538 GCA_019420065.1 Clostridiales bacterium
ACATCTACCGTGCGGGCGTCGCCCATATAGTCGTACTTCCATACCGTTTCCAGCATGGCTTCGCGGCTGAACACCTTGCCGCGATTGTTGATGAACAAAAGCAGCAGGTCAAATTCCTTGGCGGTCAGGCGCACTTCCTTGCCGCCCAGCGTGACCGAGCGGTTGACAACATTGACCACCAGGTCGCGCACCCGCACGATCTTTTTTTCCTCGGCAGCCGCAGGCTGGCTGGCGCGGCGCAGAATGTTTTTGATCCGCGCCTTTACCTCAAGAATGTTAAAGGGTTTGGTCATATAGTCATCCGCGCCATATTCCAGGCCCAGGATCTTGTCCATATCCTCGCCCTTGGCAGTCAGCATGATAATGGGCACGTTGCTGGATTCACGAATACGCTGACACACCTGAATGCCGTCGAGCTTGGGCAGCATCACATCCAGCAGCACAAGATCGATGGAATTGGAGAAAAACAGATCGAGCGCTTCCTCGCCATCCACGGCGGAAACCGTCTCATATCCCTCCTGCTCCAATGTATATTTCAATCCTTTGATAATCAGCGGTTCATCGTCAACCAGTAAAATTCGTTTAGCCACTGTTTTTCAGTCCTTCCTGCGTATAGGGCGCATTACCCTTCAAACGTCTACACCTATTATATTACAACAAATATTTCAATCAATCAAGTGAATTGAAACATTTTCTACATAATTTTGTGTAAAAAAATCTATTTTTCGTATTATGCTGGAATACTTTATTCGTTTTTCTCCCCGGGAATGCCTGCTTCGCAGGGAACACCGGTCTGACACAGGCCGCAAACCGAATATCCTTCGTAACCGTACCGCTCGCGGCAGACGGGTGCAATGACCGCCTTATGATAGGCACGGCATTTATTTTTGTCATGCCCCTCCGGCGTGATCGCCCCGGCCGGACAGCGGCGCATACAGGCCGTGCAGCCGTTTTTCGCCTGGCAGTATTCATTGTAGGCGGTATAGGTACGCCTGGTTGGCGTAAGCGGCGTATTGACAATCACCGAGCCGTAGCGCGCCGCCTTGCCTTTTTTCGATATCAGCCCATCGCACAATCCAAACGTGCCCAAGCCGGATATAAAGGCCGTATGCCGCTCAGACCAGTTGGAAATCAACGTAAAGCGCGCGCTTTCTCCCCATGAGAACTCCGGCGAACACATCGGCGCGACCGCCTCGATCCCTTTTTCCTGGAAAAACGCCGCCACCGCCGATGCAAGCTCACGGTTGCATTCCTCGCCATGCACGCGCACCATCTGCCATTCCATGGTGGGACAATCGCTTTGCGCCGCGCTCAGGGCGCGGGTATGCGCCGTCTGCGGCAGCGCCCAGCTGATAACGCTGACGTTCTTCGGATCAAATTCATGCCCGTAGGCCGCGGCAAGCCATTCGACCGGCAAGCGATAAAACCGCGCGTCAATATGCTCTTTGTAAAACGGATACAACGGATCCGCCGCGCTGCTGAAGCCGACCAACGGCGTATCAAAGGCTGGTTCGTCTATCTCGCGCATGCTGTTATGCTCAGGCAGCGCCATATAATCCACAATGAATTTTTCGACCGTTTTGGCATCCATAATACATTCTCCTCGCTATTTGTCTTTCCACAGGAACCGCGCTTACAGCGCCTCTATTTCCGCGCGGGACAGCGGCGACAGTCCATCCGCCGTCAGACGCAGTACACGTCCCGGCCAGGATGAAATCAGCATGCGGTCGTGAGTGATGGCAAGCAATGCCCCGTCAAAGGAGCGCATCAGCTCCCGTACAACCGGTGCGGACAGCGGAGAAAGGTTGCGCGTCGGCTCGTCCAGCAAAAGCACGTTCGCGTCGGACAGGAGTATCCGCAGCCACAGCAGCTTTGCCTTTTGTCCGCCGGACAAGGCGGAAATCGGATGCATCATTTCCTCCCGCGTAAACTTGAACGCGCCCAGATACAGGCGGATCTGCGTCAGCTGTTCTTTGTCTCCGCGCGTATGCAGAAAATCAATCGCCGTTTTCTCCTCGTCAAGCGCCTCTTCGTACCGCTGCGGCATCCACATGAAACGAACGTCGCTTCTTTCCTGCATCCGTCCGCACAGCCAGTGCATCAGCGTGGTTTTGCCACAGCCATTCTCTCCGATAATAAGCACCTTCTCCGGCCCTGTCATCCGCAAAGAAATGTTTTGCGCCAGCACGCGCCCGCCTGCCCGAAGCTCCGGCAAAGTAAAATCCAGCACGCGTTTGCCCGCCGGCAAGCCATGATCGCCCTGAAAAGAAGCATCCATGGCATATTCGATATTCGGGCGCTGCGTAGCGTCTTCCCGCTCGCGCTCGAAGCGCTTCTCCAGAGATTTTACGGCCTTCATCTTCTTTTTCAGCAGCCGCGCCCCGTGCGGATCGCCGCGGGAAATGTTCTCCTGCGCCGCGTCCACCGCCTGGTAAATCCGGTCAAATTTCTCCTGCCGGGCCCGTTCCTGCCGCCGCTCCATCTGCGCCTGCCGCTCCTGCTGCGCCAGCGCTCTACCTCGCTGCTCCATGTATACATCGTAGGGAACATTCGCCAGCGTCCAGCGCGGTTCCTGCTTATGATAGGCCTGTTCGAGATGCAGAACGCGCGTAGCCGTGCGCGAAAGCAGTGTTTCGTCGTGCGAGATATAAATCACCGGCAAGCCACATTCGCAGATAAACTGCTCCAAAAAGCGCAGCGTGCTCAAATCCAGATCGTTGGACGGCTCGTCCAGCAGCAGCATGGTCGGCTCCGCGCACAGCGCCAGCAGCAGCTGAAGCTTCACCTTTTCCCCGCCCGAAAGCGCTTTGACCGCGCAGTCCGCATAACAAATCTCCGGATTCAGGCGAACCTTGGCGCACAAACCATTCAGCAGCTTTGGCGGACAATCCAGAAAAGCGCTTTCCGCCTGGCAGAATTCATAAACCGGCATTTCCCGCTTAGCAAAAGCGATCTCCTGGGGCAGATACCCCATCTTTTCTCCGCTTGCGCTGATATGCCCGGTAACCGTACAGTATCCCGCCACGCCCGACGGGTCGCAAATCGCCTTGAGCAGCGTTGATTTGCCGTTTCCTTCTTCGCCAATGAGCGCCAGCCGGTCACTGCCGGATACGCTGAAGGACAGGTTCCGCACCAGCTCCCGCAAATCCTTATGATGAACAATGCTCAGTTCGTTTACCGACAGCATATAAAAATCCCCTCCGTTCAAAGCAGTCCAAACGGAAGGCATAGCAAGACGGCAACGCAAAAAAGCCGCCTGTATGATGCGCAGCTGATCCGTTTTGACATGCCAATTACACGCACACTGTTTTCGCAGCATACTCTTGCCCTGTCAAATCCGGATCAGTTGCGCATTTTTTCATCCCTTTCAAATTAAATCATTGCTATTGTAGCACTGCCGCCATTGCCTGTCAAGTTCAGAATTGATCCGCCTCGGGAATACACAGCGGAACAGGCAGCCAGGAACGCAGCATAGGCGATGAAGTCATCAAATCCGTAAAGGGTGAAAAGAAGAATTCCACCGCATGCTGCTGTGAAAAAACAATGTCAGGTGTCTCCTGCGTGTCGGTCACCGTCGCTTCATGCTCGCATACACGGATTTTATAGCGTCCGGCGCCTTCCACCTCAAACACCAGCTGGCCGTCGCACAGCGGCTGATAGCCCGCCTTGAAGTTCAAAAGCGATTCCAGGGTATGCCGCCAGTTGAAAATTCGCACCATATGCGCATCCTCAATCGTATAGCTTTCGGCAAAGCTCTTGATAAAATTGGCCCGCACACGGTTATGTACCGGTACGCTGACGCGCGCCTTCCTGCGGCCGTTCATCCAGCTTTTCAGCGTTTCCCGCACGCGGCATTCGTCATTGAGCGCCAACTCCAGAATATCGTCCCCCAGAGCGTAAAGATACCCCATGACCATTCCTCGCGCCCGCATATCCTCCAGCGCGTAGAGCTGCCCCTCCCAACTGCGCATAATATCAAAAAAACGTTCGCCCGGCCGCACGCAGGTCATCATCTGACGGCTGCCGATCTCCGCCATGGCCCGCAGCGCCGGATCTTCCGCCGCCGTAATCCGGCGAATGTTCACGCTGCTTTCATTTACATGATCCATGGTATGATGAATATTAGCGTTGTTGATGGTAAAGCGCAGGCTGGAGCCGCCGCGCTCAAAGCCGAAATAGCCATAGCGCTGCCGCTGCCCTCCCAGCGCCAGAAAATCATAGCCCTGTGCCTCCGCCGTTTCAACCGCCAGGCGCATCAGCGCCCGCATATGCCCCGCGCCGCGTTCCGCGGGATGCGAAGAAACCGATCCCACAAACCCAACCTTGAGCGCACAATGCGCGTCGATACGCAGCTCCAACGGCAGCAGCGCCACCGTGGCGCGGACGCGCCCATCGCGCGCGGCAACCCAATGATATTGCGAAAAGCCCGCATGCCCGTATACCTTGGGCAGCAGGCGGGCAAAATCGTGCGGCTCGTGTGCCTGGCTGAACACCATATTGATAAAATCAAGGATATTCTCTTCGTCCGCCGGCACTGCCAATCGATACTCCGTCACGCAAACCCCTCCCGTAATATGGTAGAACGTGGATACAGCATACCGCAAAAAGTTCATAATTACAACCTTTTTTTCATCTTTACAGACGGCACGGGAGTATTGTATCATGTATTTGGAAAAGTTTTTTCCACTTTTATAAAAAGTTTACGATGTGCGGGGGTGACAGCAGATGCGAATGCGTAGTATAATAAGAAAGCGAAAATATCTTTGCGCCTTCTTCCTGTTCGTATCCGCATTAGCGCTGGGCGCAATCTTCTTTTCGCCGCGTCCGTCAGCCGGCGCGCGGGCGGCAGCCGTCGCTGAAGGTCTGAACAATTATAACTACCAGCTGCTCTTTCTGCCTGAGGACGGCACGCTCTCCATCACCATGACGCTTGATTACACCAACCGCACGCCTGATGCGCTCGACTCCCTTACGCTGCGCACCTGGGCAGGCGCGTATGCGCGCGAGGAAACCAGCCCGGCTGCCATTGACGTGCTGTACGACCAATGCTATCCTGACGGTTTTTCCGCAGGCGGCATTATGCTGGACGGCGCATGGTGGAACGGTCAGCTGGCCAACGCTGTCTTTGAAGATGAGGCGCAAACCGTTTTGCGTGTTCCCATCACGGCGCTTGCCCCCGCGGAACAGGGAACGCTGCTTCTGCGATGCACCTTGACCATCCCGCACTGCGCCCATCGCTATGGTTATTCCCGCGGCGTTTGGCAGTTTGGCAACGCGCTGCCTGTTCTTTCGGTCTACGAAAATGGCGCGTGGCGCGCAGACGAATACCATCCCATCGGTGATCCGTTTGTATCCGAATGCGCCAATTACAGCGTGCTTCTGATCGCGCCGGAGGGTTATGCCTGCGCCACAAGCACGCTCTGCGCCAGCGAGGAAACCGGCGACGGCCGGGTGATGTTCCGGATGGACGGGCAGGCCATGCGCGACTTTTCCTTTGCTTTGAGCAAAAGCTGGAGCCGCGCGCAAGTCAAAGCAAATGGCGTTACCGTTGTTTCCTATGCCGCCGACAGCGAAAGCGCGCGGCGCAGCGCCAAAAATGCCGCCAAGGCGCTCAAGGTATTTTCCGGGCTATATGGCGAATATCCTTATGCCTCCCTTACGCTGTGCGCCGTGAATTTCCCCTTTGGCGGCATGGAATATCCCGGGCTGATTTTTCTTTCATCCTCTTATTTTTATCAGGAAATGCGCGATACGCTGGAGTTGGTCGTCGCGCACGAAACCGCTCATCAGTGGTTTTATGCCCTGGTGGGAAGCGACCAATTCAACCAGCCCTGGCAGGATGAAGCGCTGAGCGAGTATGCCATGCTGCGCTACGCCAAGGCCGTGTACGGACAAAGCGCCTATGAAAACCTGCTCGTCACCCGGGTACAGGCCCCGATGCAGGAGCACATTCCGCAGGCCGTTACTCCAGGCTCGCCCGTTTCATATTTTGGCTCGCTGGACGTATACAGCAGCGTCGTTTACGGCCGCGGCGCGGCGCTGCTATTGGCCATTGAGGAGCTTACCGGCCAGGCCGACGCGTTCCTGCGCGCCTATTGCGACACCTTTGCCTTCCGGATTGCCTCCCGTGCCGAATTTGAAACGCTGCTGAATGCTTTCACCGGCATGGATCTGAAGGCGCTGATGGTTGATTATCTTGATACGCTGATGTAAATAAATCATATAAAATGGAGAAAACCAATGAAAAAATCAATCCGTTCTCTGCTCTGTGTTCTGCTTGCGCTCATGCTCCTGTCGCTCCCCCTGCTTGTTCCCTCCGGCAGCATGCTGGCGGAATACCAGTCCCGCTGGCTGGACTGGACGTGGGACAGCGAAGCACTGGTCAAGCTGCTGTTCCCCCGCGCGCTGGCCGAGGAAGCGCCCAGCTATGATCTGCCGCTTGATTTCACGCCCGGTATGACTCCCAATCCTGCCGGTTACACGGCGGATGGCTATCAGGATGATTCCATCAGCGTCCGTCTGGAAACCCGCGAGGAGGACGGCGTGATCTGGCGGCTGGCTTTTGTGCAGGTCAAGTCCCCCTCCCAGCTGCGCACCGGCATTGCGGGCAGCAGCGTCTCCTCCAGCCGTGTGGCGCTCGTCTCCTCCATGGCGGATAAGTACAACGCCGTTATCGCTATCAGCGGCGACTACTACGCCAACGACCCTGCCAAGACCACCTTTGAATACCGTATGGGCAACAAGATCCGCAGCAAATCCAACAAGAAAAAGGACATCCTTATCATTGATGAAAACGGCGATTTTCATCTGTTTGTCAAGTCCGACAAAGCCAGGATGGACGCCTTTAACGCCTCCGGGCATACCATTGTAAACGCCTTTACCTTCGGCCCCGCGCTGGTCAGCGACGGCAATCTGCTCACCATGGATACCGGTTACGGCTATAACCCCACCGGGCGCGAACCGCGCATGGCCATTGGACAGTTGGATACGCTTTCTTATGTTCTGGCTCTGGCTGAAGGCCGCACAGAGGATTCCAAGGGCGTAACGCATCAGGAGCTGGCGGATTACATGTATGACCTGGGCTGCCTGCAAGCGTTCAATCTGGACGGCGGCAACACTGCCACTATGGTATTCAACGGTAACTACTATCAGCAAAAGACCGTCAACAACGAACGCGCGCAGAGTGATTTTATTTACTTTGCCACTGCGGTCGATCCTGCCTCCTGGAGCAATTAAAATGTACGAAGATGCTTTGAGCTTTACCTTTCTGGGGATGCAGGTATTCTATTACGGCCTGTATGCCGCCATCGGCGCCGCGCTGGCGCTGGGGCTGCTTGCCATCCTGAGCCGCCGGATGCGCCTGCCCGCGGGCACCGTTGCCCTCTTTGGCGTGCTGGCGCTGCCGCTGTCCATTGCATGCGGCCGTCTGCTTTTCTGTCTGCTGGATTTTCGCTTTCACAGCTATTTTTCGCTGCGGGCGCTGCTTTCCTTCTGGGGCGGCGGTCTGTCGATGACCGGCGTGCTGCTGGGCGCTGTTGGCGCCGCCTGCTTGACCGCGCGCATTCAGGGAGTCCATACGCTTGCCTTCCTTGACTTGCTTGCGCCGGCGCTCTTGCTGTTCATCGCCTTTGCCCGCATTGGCGAACAGTACACCGAGCTTCTGGGCCGCAGCCGTCCCCTGGTGATGGAAGGGCTAAAAAACAGCTTCCTGGCCTCCAGCGACGGCTATGACGCATACCTCAAAACCTATCTGTTTGAGGCTGTCACGGCGCTGGCGCTGTCCATGGTGATGCTTTTCCTGCTGCGTCGTTCTCTTCCCCATGGCGACGTTCTGCTCATCGGCATGCTGCTGCTGGGCTGCACGCAGGTACTGTGGGAAAGCCTGCGCTTTGACGCGCATATGCGCCAGTCCTTTATCAGCATGCAGCAGATTCTCTACGCCTGCATGTTCGCTGCGCCGCTGCTGATCTACGCGGCGCGCGCAGGCAGAAAAATGCCCAGCAAAAGGCCGCTTGTCTGTTCTATTGCGCTGCTGGTTCTGCTCACAGCTGCTATCATCGGCCTGGAATTCATGATCGACCGCTCCGGGATCAGCCGCCTGCTGCTTTATCTGGTTTATGCACTGCTCTTGTCCTTGCCCGCCGTCCTGGCGCTGACTTTCCGCAAAAGGAGTCTGAAATAATGACGAAAGAACAGGTCGCGCGCATCAATGAACTGGCGCGCAAAAAAAAGACCATCGGTCTGACCGAAGGCGAACTGGCTGAGCAGGCCGCGCTGCGCGCTCAGTATCTCAAGGATTTCCGCGAGGGACTACGCCAGCAGCTGGATAACACCTATATCCAGTATGAGGACGGCCGCAAGGAAAAGCTGACCGGAAAGGTGCGGCATTGATCCATGCGCCTGACCACTTTGTGCTACATTGAACGCGACGGCAAGTATTTGATGCTGCACCGCGTGAAAAAGAAGCAGGATATCAACGCCGGAAAATGGATTGGCGTGGGCGGCAAGCTGGAAGAGGGTGAATCCCCAGACGATTGTATTGTCCGCGAAGTCTGGGAGGAAACCGGACTGCGCCTGACGCATCCGCGCATGCGCGGCGTAATCACCTTCATTTTACCGGAAAATGAGATCACCTTTCTTTATACGGCCGAAGCCGAAGGCGAAATACGGCCTGACTGCAACGAAGGCGTGCTTGCCTGGATCCCCATTGAGGAAGTCGCTGGTCTGGATCTGTGGCCGGGAGACCGCATTTTTCTCCCCCTGCTGTGTGAGGGATCCGCCTTTTTCTCGCTGAAGCTGACTTATAAAAACGACTGTCTGATTGCCTGCGCTCTGAATGGCGCCGATATTACCAGCCAAGTATTGGGAGAAAACGCATGAAGAGATTCATTTGCCTGTTAACCGTGCTGATTCTTTTGCCGTTTGCACACGTTCTGGGAGAAAAAGCCGCGCTGTATACCACCACTGGGAAGATCAGTGCTCCCATCTATGCCGAAATGGACGTCGATTCCAAAACAGTGGGGCGAGTCAACCAGGGCTATCCCGTCAAGGTATATGCACTGTATCCGGAATGGGCCTACGTCAGCTGCAATGGCGATACCGGCTATGCACGGCGCAAGCATCTGGAAATCGGCAAGGCCGTCGATAAAGCCTCCACTCCTCCTTGGGGCGTGAGCTTTTATCATTATGTCGGCACAGCCGGCAGGGATGGCCTGCGCATTTACAGCGAAGCCAGCCATGAAAGCGCTGTACTGATCTCCCTGGGTGAAAACGCTCGCATCTCCATCATTGATATTGAAGACGGCTGGGCGCGCCTGGGCTACTACCGTCAGTACGGATATGTTGACACCAACGAGCTCAAAGAACTGCTGCCCGTATGCACAGACGCTTTTTCCGGCACGGATGACGCTCCCATTGCCACCTTTACCTCATATTACGTTTCCGGTTCGGAGGATGTGAGCGAAAGCGGCAAGGAAACCAATATCGGCGTCAACTGCCAGTATATGAACGGCGACGTGCTCGAACCGGGCAAAACGCTGAACTACAACAATTACTTTGGCCCCTTCTCCTCCTCCAAAGGCTATGTCAAAGGGCCTGTGCTGATCGAGAGCGGCTGGGGCTTGGGATATGGCGGCGGCGTATGCCAGGTTTCTAGCACGCTGTACAATGTTTTGTTGCAGCTGCCCGGCATTTCTATTCCCCTGCGCCGCTCGCACGGCAATGATGGGGCAGAATATCTGCCCCTGGATATGGATGCTGCCGTCGGCAACGAATCCAAAGGCATCAATATGATCTTCCGCAACGATTATGACTTTCCCATCCGGTTTGAAGCGTCATCGCAGGACGGCGCGCTGTTCCTTGCCATTTACCGTGTTACGGAACAATGAGAACGCTGTCGCCCTCGTTCATCATAGCGAAAAGGCGGTTCATGTCCGCCTGTTCCAGGGCGATACAGCCCGCCGTCCAGTCGCTGGCCGTGCCTCCTCCATGCAGATAAATTTCACCGCCCAGGGGCGTTCCCCAGGGCGGCCTTTTTTTCGCTTTCTCGGCTGTCTCAAACAGGGGCAGCAGTGCTTGATCCAGTCTGCCTTCTTTTGCCGCCCGCCGCGCATCCCGCGCCGAGGGATAACTCAGCCCCAGCGCCGCGCCAAACTTCCCCGTTTCCCGCTTCAGGCAAACATAGTACGCCCCTTCGGGCGTTTTTCCGTCTCCTTCAGCACGCTTGCCGCCCAGTGGATTACGGCCCAACGCCACGCGGCATTGCAGCACGCAAGCGCCCGCCGCATTGGATACCGTCAGCAGCCGTTTTTCTTTTTCAATAATAATTCTCATCAGAACACCCGCATGAGCAGCAGCGGCAGCAGCACACCCGGCAGCAGATCCCCTATCGGAATATGCTCCTTACGCAGCATGTTCAGACCGATGCCCATAATCAGCACGCCGCCAACCGCGCTCATCTCCGTGATAACAGCATCCGTAAGAACCGGCGCGATCACACGCGCCAGCAGCGTGATTGCTCCCTGATATACCAGCACCGTCACAGCGGACAGCAGCACGCCAACGCCATACGTTCCCGCCAGGAATATGGACGAAATAAAATCCAGAACCGACTTCGCGTACAGCGTACTGTGATCCCCGCGCAGCCCTGAATCCAGCGCGCCGACAATGCTCATCGCCCCTACGCAGAAAAGAAGCGAAGCGGAAACAAACCCTTTGGCAAAGCTTCCATTCCCATTTTCCTTGTCAAACCGTGCTTGCAGCCGTTCTCCCAGCCGGTTCAAAACGTTCTCAATCCGCAGCATGGTTCCGATCATAGCCCCAAGCGCTACCGATATCAAGACAATCATCATATTGCTTGTTTCCAGCGCCGTGGACATGCCAATGACAATGACGCACAGCCCCAGCCCCTGCGTCACCGCAGCGCTGTATTTTTCCGTCAGCCAGCGGCGGAAGACGATCCCTATGAGCGCACCGGCAACGACCACCAGTGTATTCACAAGCGTTCCCAGCATATGCAATCCTGCTTTCTTTCTCAAACTTAAAGCACGATATCCCCTACGCGATAGCCATAAGGAAGCTCTTCTTCCTCAACGAAATGAAAATCCTCGTTTTCAAGCACGGGCAAAAAAGCTGCATAGGGAATTTGCGGGAATTCGCAGGCATAGCTGCTGGAGCCAAACCAGCCGCCCTCTTTGGCGCGCAAATTCAAATCACGGGCAAATTTAGTACGATTGGAGCAGTCATGCACCACAGGGCGCCAGCCCTCGCAGGACGCCTGCTTCATCAATTTCAGCGTCAGCTCCCGGCTCCAAATGGGGGATATATATCCTTGTCGCGCCATATAAAGCGGTTCGCCGGCATAGTTACCAATGTTATTGGGATTCAGGTGCAGCTCCGCGCAGTTGATAAAATCGATCCCGGCAGCAAGGATTTGCTCTTTTTTTGCCTGAAACGCGGCGTACAGCTCGGGCGTCATCGGGGTTTCAATACCCACATAGGGGATATATTTTTTTGCCAAACGCATATTCTCGATCACCGAATCAGCACAGCCGCTGGCGCCCAGGTTAAAGCGCAGTTCGTCCAACCCCGCTTCCCCCAGCGCGCGCAAATTGTTATCATCGGCCAGCGTCCCATTGGTATACATATGCTGATGAACGCCTGCCGCATGGAATTTACGGATCACCGAATAGTATTGTTCTATCTCCATGAACGGTTCCAAGTAGACGTAGGCAACGCCCGTGGGCTTTTTCTGGATGGACAGCAGCAGCTCCAGATCGTCCTCATAAAACTTGGTACCGCCAATTTCCCACATACCTTCGCCAATCGGCGGCTGACAATCCAGCTCTCCATAATTATAGCAAAATCGGCATTGAATATTACATTTGTTGGTTTTGCGCACCGCGCTTAATCCCGATCCCAACAGGCAGGAACGGCAGCCGCGGGGAAAGCGCTCATCCTCGCCCACATAATAGGTACGATTCGCCAACGTTTTCAGCCCCGGAACCCCCGCCATCAGCGGCGCGCGGCGCGCTTCTTCCGCGCGTTCGATCTGCGCCAATACTGCATATACGATTTCCTGCTGATGCGGCATCAGCTCCTCGTCCTCGGGCAGCGCGGCAAAAAAGCGGAACCACAGCAGCGCATCCTTTTTCGAAATCTTCATCTTTCGTTCCTCCCTCTCAAACACGGCCCTTAACCATGGTCAAAGCAATCCGCTTCTTCTTTTCATCAACACTGACAACCCACACCTTGACCACATCGCCAACCTTTACCACCTCGGAGGGATGGCGGATAAACCGTTCTGCCATGCGTGAAATATGCACCAGCCCATCCTGATGCACGCCAATATCTACAAACGCGCCAAAGTCGATCACGTTGCGCACTGTCCCCGTCAGCTCCATGCCGGGCGTCAGATCCTTGATATCCAGCACATCCGTCCGCAGCACCGGCGCAGGCAGCTCCTCGCGTGGGTCACGCCCCGGCTTTTGCAGCTCCGACAGCATATCCCGCAGCGTCGGCAGGCCAATTTCCAGTTCCCCGGCCAGCTTTTCCAGCCCATAGCTTTCCGCCGCGGCCGCAATGCCGGGAATGCCGCCATTTTTGATCTTTTTCAGATCGCAATGTAAAATTTCCAGCAGTTTTTTTGCTTTTTCATAGCTTTCCGGATGCACCGCGGTCGCATCCAGCGGATTTTTGCTGTTCGAAACGCGCAGAAACCCTGCGCACTGTTCAAACGCGCGCGGCCCCAGCTTGGGAACTTTTTTGAGCGCAGCGCGGGATGCAATGCCGTTTTCATCCCGATAGGCAACGATATTCTGCGCAAGCGCCGGGCCGATTCCCGCCACATGGGAAAGCAGCTCGGCCGAGGCGGTAGACACTTCGACCCCTACCAGGTTCACGCACTGCTCCACCACGCCGTCCAGCGCCGCGGTCAGCTCATTCTGCTTCAAATCATGCTGATACTGGCCTACGCCAATCGCCTTGGGATCGATCTTGACCAGTTCTGCCAGCGGATCCTGCATACGCCGGGCAATGGATACCGCGCTGCGCAAAGAAACATCATACTCCGGAAATTCCTGTGCCGCCAGCTTGCTGGCAGAGTATACCGAAGCGCCTGCTTCGCTCACAATCACGTAGGCAACCCCCGGCATCTCCGGCAAAAGCGAGGCAATGAACTGCTCGCTTTCGCGCGAGGCAGTACCGTTGCCAATCGCAATCGCCGTTACATGATGGCGGGCCGCCATGCATTTAATCCATTCTGCCGCCTGCGCCTTTTGCCGTTCCTGGCCAGGCAATGTAAAATGGCCCACGCCCGTTTCCAGCACTTTGCCATTTTCGTCAACGATCGCCAGCTTGCATCCGGTGCGAAAGCCCGGATCCACGCCCAACGTTACTTTGCCTTTAACTGGCGGCTGCATCAGCAGCTGATGCAGGTTTTGTGAAAAAACGCGGATCGCCCCCGCGTTGGCGCGATCGGTCAGTTCGTTGCGGATCTCGCGTTCCAAAGACGGGAAAAGCAGCCGCATCCAAGCGTCCTGGCCAGCCATTTCAACCTGTTCGGCCGCCTGACTTCCCGGGCGCACAAACGCGTTTCTGATCTGAAGCAGCGCCTTTTCTTCCGGCACGCGCAGCGTTACCTTCAAAAACGCTTCCCGTTCGCCGCGATTCACCGCCAAAACACGATGCGCCGCCATACGGGGCACTGCCTCGCTGTACTCATAATACATGCTGTAAACGCTTTCCTCATCCTTCAGCGCACGGGTTTCAAGCACGCCTTCGCGCAGCATCATGCCGCGCAGTCCCTTGCGCAGCGCCGCGTCATCGCTGATCGCTTCCGCAATAATATCGCGTGCTCCCGCCAAAGCGCTCTCCGCATCGGGAACCTCTTTGTCGGGATTGACAAAGCGCGCCGCCTGCCCGTTCATGTCGCCGGGGCGCTGCAAACGCAGCCACATGGCCAGCGGCTCCAGACCGCGCTCCTTGGCAATCGTTGCGCGCGTGCGGCGTTTGGGGCGAAACGGACGGTAAATGTCCTCCAGTTCTGCCAGCGTTGCCGCCGCCAAAAGACGCTGACGAAGCTCGTCATTAAGCGCTTCCTGTTCGCTCAATGCCTTCTCAATTTCCTGCCGCCGTTTTTCCAAATTGCGCAGATACTCCAGCCGCTCGCACAGCTCGCGCAGCACCTGGTCGTCCAGCGCGCCGGTCGCTTCCTTGCGATAACGCGCAATAAAGGGAATGGTATTTCCGGCATCCAGCAATTCTATAACAGCCTGCACCTGCTGCGGGCGCAGCGAAAATTCGCTTGACAAAACTGCAATAAAATCCACCTGTCTATCCTCCTGCGGGCGCAATTGCAAATGAATACATTCATATTATAACATGGCGGATACAAAATAAAAAGCCGCTTTTGCATGTTAAATGCCCGAAAACGGCTTTAATATTCTAAAATTTTGTTTATTTTGGTTCTCTACTCACAGTAGATTTCATTTTCTCGCTCTCTCTATCGTAGAAGCATACTATCGCAGCCCGTTAGGCCGCCGTCATGACGAGTAGAGCGCGATCAGCACACTTTATGATATACTGATAACCATCAGGAGGAATTCACCATGATTGCAAATCAGCTTTATATTTTAGGCGACTCCATTTCCTGCGGCGTAATGTACAATGCGCAAGCCGCGCGCTATACCCTGTTTCGTGGAACCTTTGACCGTGTTTTGCGCGCCCAGGGGGTAACGGTAAAAAACTACGCCAAGCCCGGCTGTACCTCCGCCATGGGGCTGGACGTTGCCGCAAAAAGCGAACCGCTGCCCGGCGGAATTGCGCTGATTGAATTCGGCGGCAATGATTCCGATCTCAAATGGGCTGAAGTTTCCAACCGGCCGGATGACCCGCATTCCGCCCTGGTGCCCATCCCGGAGTTTGAAAACGCGATGCGCTCGCTGATCCGGCAAGCACGTTCCCGGCTGATGACACCCGTTGTCTCCCTTCCCCTGCCTGTTGTGCCCGACCGTTATTTCAACTGGATCTCCAAGGGGTTGATACGCGAATCCATCCTGCGCTACCTGGGCAGTGTGGAGCACATTTATCGCTGGCAAGAGCGTTATGCTTTTTCGGCCCAGCGTGTTGCATATCAGGAGCATTGCAGTATCTTCGATATGCGCGGCCTTTTTCTCAATCAGCGCAGCTACGGCGATCTGATGTCAAATGACGGTATCCACCCCAACGCCGCCGGTTACGCCCTGATTCGGGATGCCTTCTTGGCATCCTGGAATGACGCCGGTTTTTAAACTGGACGGATGGGATGGCGTATCACCGTGCGCAGCCGCGCAGGCGCGGTACGGCGTGCGTCGCTCAAATAAATCTCATGGTGCTGCCGCATGCCGCTAATATCCGTTTGATAGCCTTGCTGCTGCGCATAAAGCGTCATATTTTCGATTGTTGCTGGCTCACTGTCATAAGGGCCAACATGCATACACTGCACGCACAAGCCCTCGTCATAAGAAAAAAATTCAACGCAGGAAAAATCTGCCTCTTTTTTGCGTTCCGCTTCCCGCACTGCCCAAAGAAAGTCCGCCTCGCCTACAAAGTCCGGCAAGCGAATCATTGAAACCCATTCAAAACGTTCCTTATGGGCATAATCAATTTCTGCTGCACCTTCCTGCCGCCACAGCCCTTCCAGCGGCGGCACAACATAATCAAAATAGCCGTCAATACGATGATCACCCATTTTGCTCATTTTGATCGTAAATGCAACAGCATACAGCTTCCCCAAAGCGGTTTGGTACGCGCCATCGGCAACATTAGGATCTCCCTTGCCGCGCACCGCAATAAAGTTCATCGCCGGGATTGTAATGATCTCCGGTTTTTTTGCCGGCATATAAAACGCTTTGTACTCTTTTTTATAATCAAACGGCATGTTTCGCTATCCTCTTTGCATAAAATCAGGGAGACAAGCGTTTGCCGTCTCCCTAAAAACAATGATTTACTTTTTGCGGCGCAGATAGGCCGGCACACCCAAATCATCCGTTTCGCTGCCGACCGGCTCATTCTTGGCCGGAGCGGCAGGCGCGGCAGGCGTCTGATACTGCGGCATATTGTAAGCCGGAGCAGCAGGCTGCTGCGGTGCGTTATAGGTCGGCATACCGTATGGAGCCGCAAAAGGCGATGCGGCAGGACGCTGACCCGGCGCGGGACGAGCGCCGCCCGGCGCAAAGGAATCGGCATCATAGGTATTCAGCGGTACAGGCGCATCCTCAACAGAAAATTCGGCAGGCATGCGATGCTCATAGGGATTGACCGCGGCGCTGGCCGTGCCATAGGGGCCAACAGCCGGGCGATTGCCCGAACGCTTGCCCTTTGCTTCGCGCGTGGGGAAGGGCGTTTTCTCAAAGCCGGTTGCGATAACGGTGATGCGCACCTCCTCGCCCAGCGATTCATCGATGTTCGCGCCAAAGATGATGTTCGCCTCGCTGTCCGCTGCCTGCATCACCAGGCTGGCCGCCTCATTCACATCCATGATGTTCATGTCGTTGCCGCCGGACACGTTAATCAGCACGGCGCGCGCGCCATCGATCTTGGTTTCGAGCAACGGGCTGGAAATGGCCTCCTTCGCGGCGTTGACCATGCCGTTTTCGCCGGATCCCGTGCCAATACCCATGTGCGCCATGCCGCCCGATTCCATCACCGTGCGGACGTCGGCAAAGTCCAGGTTGATTACGGCCGGAACAGCAATCAGATCCGAAATGCCCTGAATGCCCTGACGAAGCACGTCATCCGCCTTACGGAAGGCTTCAAGCATCGTTGTGCCCTTGCTGACCACCTGCAGCAGACGGTCATTTGGAATCACAACCAGCGTATCCACGCTCTGCTTAAGCTCGCCAATGCCCAGTTCAGCGTTCTTCATACGCTGTTTGCCTTCAAAAAGGAAGGGCTTGGTCACCACGGCGATGGTAAGGCACCCCAGCTCACGGGCAATTTCGGCCACCACTGGCGCAGCGCCCGTGCCCGTGCCGCCGCCCATACCGGCAGTAACAAACACCAGGTCAGAGCCCTTCAGGGCAGAAGCGATTTCCTCGCGGCTTTCTTCCGCCGCGCGGCGACCGATATCAGGCACGGCGCCCGCGCCAAGCCCCTTGGTCAACTTCTCGCCAATCTGAATTTTCACGCCGGCCTTGGACATGCCAAGCGCCTGCTTGTCCGTATTGACCGAAATAAATTCCACGCCGCGCAGTCCGGCATCCACCATGCGGTTGACCGCATTGTTGCCGCCGCCGCCGCAGCCAACTACCTTGATCGAAGCAAATCCCTGATCCTGTTCCATCTGGAGTCCAAGCATAATGTTCCTCCCGGTATCTCTCTTATATTTGCAAACGGCAGTCCATCAACCGCCGAAAAGGTTGTTGAAAAATGCGCGCAAACCATGATTTGCATTGGTGTTGATGATGGTATCGATCATCAGGTCAAGTACGCCCAGCGCGCTGGTATAAATGGGACTTGACATATTGCTGGTCTTTCGCGGCAGCTCGCGCACAGGACGATCCAGCTTGTTGCTGAGATAATCGCGCCCGCCGCGGTTGATGGCCAAACCGCCGCCCGTCAGATACGCCACAGAAAAATTGCTCAGGCTCACGCCGCTGTTCTTGATCGCCTCCTGCACGGCTTCGGCAATCTCTTCCACGCGCGGCTCCAGCACCTCGGCGACCTCGTCGTGCGTAAAGGTCTGATTGATGCCATCCCGGTCGGGAACGGTATAGCTTTCCTCCCCGGCCGATACGCCAAACACATAGGTCTTTTTGATCTCCTCGGCCGACTTCATGGGAATCTTCAGCCCATAGGCCAGATCGGCCGTGATATTGCCGCCGCCCATCGGCAGCACGCTGTGGAAAATCAGCGCGTCGCCCTCAACGGCCATCACTTCGGTGTTGAGGTAGCCCATATCAATCAGCAGCGTGGTCCGGTCGCGCTCCTCTTCAGGAATAAACAGCATGGCCTGTCCCGTAGGCGTTGAGAAAAAGCTGTTGACCACAATGTTCAGCGCGCGGAAGCGTTCGCTGATATCGTCCAGAAAAAACTGATCCGCCACCACAAAGGAAACCTGGGCGCTCAGCTCACTGCCGCGCATGCCCATGGGCTCCAGTGTTTTTTTGCCGTCTCCAACCATGAACCAGGCAGGGCTGCGGTGAATAATCACGCCGCGCACCGTTCCCAACTCGTCCGTCGCCTGGCGGAAAAGATCTTCAATATTGCGCACGGTAACGCGCGGATCCGTTCCTTGCAGCGCTAATTTGGTCTTCACCGTATATACGCGGGAAAACTCTCCGGGCACGCCTACGTTTACCTCACGGATCCGGGTGCGCGCCTGTGCTTCAGCCTCATGTACAGCAGCGGCAATTTCATCGTTCAGCTTGCCGGGCTCGTTCCACTGCCCGTCAGCAAAGCCGCTGTACGGCCTTGTGCCCGCGCCAATAATATCGCAGCGCTGCCTGCCGCTTGTTTCCGCAACCAGCGCCACAATTTTGCTTGTGCCAAAGTCAATTGCCGTTACAGTGTTCTTCATTCTGCCCTTCATCCCCCAACCGTCGTACAGCACCCGCTGCCGCGCGATCGCATAGCATAAAGCCAAATGCGCCCAATGTTATTAGGATACTTAATTGTAACCTTTTTGTGATAATTTGGCAAGTGTTTCAAGGGGCTTTGGGCTAATTTTTTTAATAATTTTTTTCTTCCGCATGTAAATTCTGTTTATGGCCGATAGGAGGCCTGTCCCGGCACCGTGGCCTCAATCATTCCGCCCGACAGACCCCGCCTGCGCAGTTCCTGCACAACGGCGCGCACCGTGCCCACTTTGGCGCGCAGCTCCTGCGCGTCGCCGAGATTGGCCGTGTATCCGTCCACAGTCACCAAATATATACTGTCCAAAGAAGCCAGATTCAATTCGGAAACCTTGTCTTCCACCTGCTGAAGCCGCAATTCCAGCAGCAGCTCTTGCATGGCTTCCAGCCGTTCCGCGCGCTGGCACACCATCACGCTGCCTACGCGGATATCGCGCACATTCATCCCCGTCACTTTAATGCAGCCGTTGTCCAGCGCGATTTTTGATGTGCTTTCCAGCACCATGCCATCCTGCGAAACCACATACTGCACGCCCATATGCAAAACGTTTGCCTCCGGCCGCCGCTCGTTGACCACCAGGATCACGCCGCTTGGCCACACGCGCTCCAGGCTGACAAACTCCAGATAACGATTAGCGTTGATCCGCGTGCGGATTTTCTCCTCATTCAGTGAAAAATAGGTGGTGCTGCCGCTGATGCCAGCCAGCTCCAGCACCTCCTCCTTGGTGAACGACACCAGCCCCATCACTTCGGCATTGCGGATTTTCAGCAGCTGATCGCGCGCAAAGAAGGCAGCAATCGCCAGCAGGGCAATCACTGCGATCAATGTGATGCGGCCGCGGCGCGCCGGACGCCCCGGCGCGTCATATCCGTTGCTGTTTTCATAGATCATTTCATCCTGCGGCTGCATATCCCTGTTCTCCATCTTCTTTGTTTGGTCAAGCGTCCGGCAGCTGAATGCGGCGGATATCGGCCCCAAGACGCCCAAGCTGCTCCTCCATTTTTTCATATCCGCGGTCGATCAGCTCCACGCCTTCAATCAGCGTTTCACCCTGCGCGCACAGACCGGCCAGCACCAGGGCCGCGCCGCCGCGCAGATCGCGCGCTACGGTATGTACGCCATGCAGGCGCTCCACGCCGCGAATGAACGCCGCGCGCCCCGATACCTGAACGTCCGCCCCCATCCGGCAAAGATCGCCCGCCAGCGTAAAACGGTTTTCAAACACGTTTTCCACAATCACGCTGCTGCCGCGCGCTACCGTCGCCAGCGCCAGCATCTGCGACTGCATATCTGTCGGAAAGCCCGGATGCGGCTGCGTTTGCAGGTTATTAAAGGCCCTCAGCTTTTGCGGCGCACGCAGGAACAGCGTTTCCCCCTGTTCGGCAATGTCGCAGTTCATCTCGCGCAGTTTATCGATGACCGCCCGCAAATCAAGCGTGCGCACATTGTTCAGCCTGATCTCGCCGCCGCTGATCGCCGCCGCGCACAGATAAGTGCCCGCCGCGATACGGTCCGGCATGGGCGCGTAGTCCGCCGCATGCAGTCCTTCAACGCCCTCGATCACAATGGTTTGAGACCCCGCGCCCTGGACGCGTCCGCCCATGGCGTTGATGTAATTCTGCAAATCCTCGATTTCAGGCTCGCGGGCGGCGTTGCTGATCGTGGTGCGCCCAGGCAGCAGCACCGCCGCCATCATCACATTTTCCGTCGCGCCCACGGAAGGATAGTCCAGATGAATATCCCCGGCATGCATCCGCGACCCGTCGCAATGCAGAATGCCGCCTGCCTCGCGGATCTCAACGCCCATTTTCCGCAAACCGTTCAGATGCAGGTCAATCGGGCGCAGACCGATCTCGCAGCCACCCGGATATACCATCGTCGCGCGGCGCAGACGGCCCAGGATCGGCCCCAGCAGGAAGATCGACGAACGGATCCGCTTGCTCAGATACTCCGGCATTTCGCCGCTGCAAAGCGCCGCGCTGTCAATCATAAGCCCGTTTTCCGTCCAGGCCGTGGCGCAGCCAAGGCAGCTCAAAATGCCGCGCATGCTCTCCACATCGCCGATCCGGGGACAGCCAATGATGTTTGTCGCTCCGCTTTGCATAATCGACGCAGCCATGATAGGCAGAACAGCATTCTTTGCCGCAGCAACGCGCATCTCCCCATTTATTCTTTCGCCGCCGCGCACTAAAAATCCTTCCATGCGCTCACCTCCGTTTTCCATGCTTCCATGCTATGCCGCAGGGAAAACGGCGTGATTGATTTTTATCCGGCCATGGTTTTATCGCATGTCCGGCTGATGGAAAGCACCACCCCCACCGCCGCCATGGTGATGGAAATCGACGTTCCGCCGGCGCTGAAGAAGGGAAGCGGCAGTCCGGTCGTCGGCAGCACGCCCACCACCACTCCCATATTGATGAACGCCTGCACGCAGATCAGGCAGGTAATGCCCGCCGCCAGCAGGCAGCCAAACCGATCCGGACAGGTCAAGGCAATACGCATACCGGCAAACAAAAACGCCATAAACAGAAGAATCACTACCATGCAGCCAAGCAGACCGAAATCCTCGCCCACAATGGCAAAAATAAAGTCGCTTTCCGGATACGGAAGGTACGCGTATTTTTGCCTGCCGCGCCCCAAGCCCATGCCGAACAGTCCGCCCGAGCCAAAGGCAATCAGCGACTGTGAAAGCTGATACCCTTCATCGCTCATTTTGGCAAACGGGTTGGTAAAGGAAAGCAGCCTTTCCCGGCGGTACGGCTCGCTCCAGGCATAATACGCGCCCAGCACCAGGCCCCCGGCTCCCAGCACCGCCATATGCCGCCACTTTGCTCCCGCAAGCATGACCAGAATCACGCTGACGATAATAATCGTACCGGCTGTGGAGAGGTTGGGCTGCTCCAGAATGAGCAAAAACATGACGCCCGGCGCAATCAGTACCGGAACAATCCCGCTGAAAAAGCGTTCCACACGCTTGCCCCGCGCCGCCAGCGCCAGGGAAACAAACAGCACCACGGCATATTTGGCCAGCTCGCTGGGCTGAAAGGACAGCGGCCCCAGCCGCAGCCAGCGGCGCGAGCCGTTGATGTACACGCCTACGCCAGGAATGATCACCAGGATCAGCAGCACCGCGCTGATTCCGAGCCCGGCCAGGGCAATGTTGTGCCTGCCCCAGAACCAGTAAGGGATCCTGGAAGTAAAAAACATGGCCATCGCGCCGATGGCCACGCCAAACAGCTGCTTTTTCACCTCGGACAGAGCATCGCCCCGATCCTGCGCGGTATAGTACGTGGCGCTGAACAAAGTAACCAGCCCCATAATCAGCAGCATCGTCATGATCACAGGCAGGGTTTTATCCACGGGCCTGCGTTTTCTCTTTGGCAGGACGACAGCGTTTGCCATACCTGCACTTACCCTTTCCTAAAATCGCTTACGCCAAAGCGTTTACCAGCTCCTTGAATACGCGCCCGCGCTGCTCATAATCGCTGAATTGGTCAAAAGACGCGCAGGCAGGCGACAGCAGCACATTCCCTCCGGGAACCGCAAGCCTGCGGCACAGCGCCACAGCTTCCGGATAGCGCTCCGCCTGATAGAGAGCAGTATAGCCTGCTTCCCGCAGCGCTTTTTCGATCTGCGGCGCCGTCGCTCCGCAAAGCACCACGCTGACGATCTGACCACTGTGGAGGATCTCCCGCGCCAGACCGTCAAAGGATACATGTTTATCCGAGCCGCCCAGGATCAGTACCGTAGGCGCTCGCATCGTCTGCACCGCTTTCACCGTAGAATCCACATTGGTTCCCTTGCTGTCATTATACCATTTCACGCCGTCCAGCTCGCGCACAAATTCAATACGGTGTTCCACGCCCTTGAAGGTACGCAGCGCATGGCGGATCACCGCCGCGGGCACGCCGGAGGCATAAGCCATCATGGCCGCGGCCAGCGCGTTTTCCAAATTATGCGGGCCGGGAATATAAATCTCTTCCGCGGCGCAAATGGGCTGTTCCTTTCCCTCCCAGCGAACCGTCACCTTGCCGCCGCTTACATACGCGCCCTGCGGCACCTCCTGTGTACGCGAGAACCAGGCGACGCGGGCCTTCAGCCCTTCCGCCATCGCCCGACAGGCAGGATCGTCGAAATTTAGTACCGCCGTATCGCGCGCCGTCTGCGCGTCAAAAATATGACGCTTCACCGCCGCATAGTTTTCCAGGGTATAATGGCGGTTGAGATGATCTTCCGTCACATTGAGTACCGCCGCCACGCTGGGATGGAAATCCCGGGTCGTCTCCAGCTGGAAGGAGGACACCTCCGCGACCAGCACGTCCTCTTTGCGGCTCTGCATCGCCGCCGCGGACAGCGGATACCCGATATTGCCCGCCACGTAGGCGATGCGCCCGGCCGCGCGGTAAATCTCGCCCAGCAAAGAAACGGTGGTTGTTTTACCATTGGTGCCGGTCAAGGCCACCAGCGTTCCTTCGGCCAAAAGCGCCGCCGTTTCCAGCTCGCCCGTGACCATAATGCCCTTTTCCTTCGCCAGACGAACGATGGGCGCGTCAATGGCAATACCCGGGCTGATGAGCAATACGTCGCTTTGCTCCAGCAGCGCTTCCGGGGCTTCGCCCAGGTGCCATTCGCAGGGCAGAGCGCGAAGCGCCGTCATCCCTTCCCCCAGTTCCTCCGCCGTTTTCCGGTCGTTCAGCAGGGGAATTGCGCCATACCGGCACAAAAGCTGCGCCGCGGCAATGCCGCTGCGCGCCATGCCTATAATCAGCACGCGCTTATGCTGCCAGAAAGCCCGGCGCGCATCCTGCGCGCTATTCGTTTGTATTCCCTTTTCCGCCATTTTCCGCACCTCCTCGTAACCGTGTTGTTCTCAAAATATTTTACAGAAAGCTGCGCACGGACAAAACAGCAGCTACTGCCAATGCCAATGTAAGCAGCGCATACATGCGCACGATCTGCGTCTCCTTCATGCCGCACATTTCAAAATGATGATGAATCGGCGCCATTTTGAAAATGCGCTTGCCCTTGCCGGTCTTTTTGCGGGTATATTTGAAATATGCCGTTTGCATCATGACCGAGACCGAGCTCATCACGCAGGTGAAGCACACCGTCAAAAGCAAAAATTGACAGCGCAGCAGCACCGCGGCGCCGACCATCGCACCGCCAATAAACATGCTGCCCGTATCGCCCATAAAAATCTGCGCCGGATAGTGGTTAAAGCGCAGAAAGCCAATGCTTGCCCCCGAAAGCGCAAAGCACAGGATCGCCACCGCATACTGGCCTCCCGCCGCCTGCCCCGCTGCGCCCAGCAGGGCGATAATGCCAAAGGCCGGCATGCCCGTCACCGTGACGGAGGAAAGAAGCCCGTCCAGCCCGTCCTGCAAATTGGAGCTGTTGGTCATGAACAGCACCGTCAGCGTAATCAGCGGAATGTAGAAAACGCCTAAATCCCAGGTTTTGTTCGTAAAAGGCAAAATCACCTGGCTGCCCAGCTTCGCATAGGTCCAGACTGAAAAAACAAGACCCACGAGCAGCTGCCCGGCAATTTTCTGCATGGGCTTGAGGCCCTCATGGTTCTTTTTCACGTCCTTGATATAATCGTCGGTAAAGCCCACGGCCATTGACCCCAGGCATACGAACAGCAGCGCCCACAGCCCGTTATCCAGGCTCCAGAAGGAAGCCGCCGACGGTACTCTGGCAAAGCAGTAGGCCGTCAGCAGCACGGTGCATACCACCGTTACAAAACCGGTCACAATCCCGCCCATGTTCGGCGTTCCCTTTTTGCTCAAATGGCTTTGCGGGCCAAGCTCGTACATGGTTTGACCGAATTTGAGTTTTTTGAGCCTAAGAATGCAGCCGGGCATCAGCACGAGCATCAGCACTGCCGCCAGCGCCGCCGCCGCCAGCGCGCATATCAGTACCATCGTTTTCTCATCCATGTGCATTGTCTCCTTCTGTTCTTCCCATTACCGCCGAAGCTCCTCCAGCAGTTCGCGAACGATGACCTTTTCATCAAAGGGACGCTTGACCCCCATGATTTCCTGATAGGTTTCATGCCCTTTACCGGCCAGTACCACAATATCGCCCTCGCGCGCTACGGTCAGCGCATGGCGGATGGCCTCGCGCCGGTTTTCAATCACCGTATACTTTCCGGCGGTATGGCGAATGCCCTCCTCCACGGCGGCCAGGATCTGATAGGGATCCTCGCTGCGCGGGTTGTCGCTTGTCAAGATGGAATAATCCGCCAGTCGGCCGCCGATTTCGCCCATGATGGGCCGCTTGCCATGATCGCGGTCGCCGCCGCAGCCAAAGAGGGCAATCACCCGCCCGCGGGCAAAATCGCGCACCGTTTTAAGAATGTTTTCCAGCGCCTCGGGCGAATGCGAATAGTCCAGAATGACCTTGTAGGGCGTATGCGTGTCCAGCATTTCCGCCCGTCCGGGAACGGCGCTCACGCTTTCCAGTCCGCGCACAATATCGTCAAGGCCCACGTCCAGCTGCAGTGCTGCCGTTGCCGCCGTCAGGGCATTATAAACATTGAATATCCCCGTCATGCGCAGATGCACGCTGCGCTCGCCCAATCCCGCCGCGCACATGCGGAAGGAAACGCCGTTTTCCGTGATCTCAATATCGCGGGCATACACATCCGCATTGGTGCAAATGCCGTAGCGCTTGTAGGGGATCCGAATATCGGAAAGAATCTTCGCCGTGCTTTCCTCATCCACATTCAGCGCGGCGCGGCGCGTATACCGCGGATCAAAGAACGCTTTTTTGGCCTCGAAATACTTGTCCATCGTGCCAAAATAGTCCAGATGATCCTGGGAGAGGTTGGTATAGCACCCTACGTCGTACACAATGCCATCCACGCGGTGCATGGCCGTCGCGTGAGCGGAAACCTCCATAATCACCGCCTGCACCTTTTCATCCGCCATCCGGCGCAGAAGCGCCTGCAATTCATGCGCCTCGGGCGTGGTCATATCGCCGTGGATAAAGGTATGGCCGATCATGTTGCCCGTCGTGCCCACCAAGCCGCACTTCATGCCCGCGACTTCCAGGATGGCCTTCATCAGGTAGCTGGAGGTCGTCTTTCCCTTGGTACCGGTCACGCCGATCATTTTCATCTGCCTTGAGGGATGACCATACAGTGCGCTGCACATGGGGCCAAAGGCCTCGCGCGTGCTTTTGACAATCAACTGCGGCACATCGCAGGGCAGCCGCCGCTCCACAACCAGCGCCGCCGCGCCATTATCGACCGCCTGCTGCGCAAAATCATGCGCGTCAAAATGCGCGCCGGAGATACAGAAGAACAGCCCCTGCGGCTGTTTCTTCCGGCTGTCCATAAACGGCACGGCAACCTGGCAGTCGCCGGTAGCTTCTATCACATATTGCGCGCATTCGCGCTTCAATTCACTTAACTTCATGCCTGCTCCTTCCGTCGCCCCTGGCAACCTCCATATTATATACAAAAACTGCCCAAATGACAACTACTCAGGTACGGCAAAGCGCACTTTTACCGCCGTTCCCTGGGCTGCATACATACCGGCCGCCGGGCTTTGCGATACGGCGACGCCGCTGCCCTCCAGCTCAAGCTCGAGTCCTCTGGCCCGCAGCGCGCGGCTGGCCTCCACCACGCTCATCCCCGCCACATCAGGCACGGCCACCATGATCTCAGGCGTCGCCGCCTCCCGATCATCGGTATAGAGCATCACCTGCCCGCCTGAAATCATCTGCGCGCCCGCGGCGGGCATCTGCGCCGTAACCACATTGCTGACCCCATCGGTTTCCCAGCTTAAAGGGGCGGCGCGCAAAAGCTTTTTGGCCTCTTCCAGCGTCATGCCCACAACGTCGGGCACCCCAACCTTTTTCTGCTCCGCGCCGGTCTCTTTTTCGTAGCCCATATAGGCTAGGGTATCCGCAATGATCTGC
>JAHZHX010000024.1:26548-26830 GCA_019420065.1 Clostridiales bacterium
ACGGGGACGTCGGCAGCATCCACGATCACCAGCACCGCAAAGCGCGGCTGATCGGCCGGCGCAAAGCCGATAAAGGAACCGATATGCACGCTGCTTGATACCTTTCCGTCTATATAGACCTGCGCCGTGCCCGTTTTTCCACCCACGCGGTAGCCCTCGATATAGGCATTTTTGCCGCCGCCCTTGCTGACCACGTTTTCCAGCAGACCGCGCATGGTTGCCGACGTTTCGCTGCTGATGGGATTGCTCACCACCTGCGCCGCCGTGCGCTGCACCGCGTTT
>JAHZHX010000025.1:0-12526 GCA_019420065.1 Clostridiales bacterium
AAAGAGGAGCTGGATATGCTTTTTGCCCTGATCGACCGCATGCAGGAAAATCTCAAACGCATGAGCGGAAAGGAAGGAAGGGACAAAAAATGATTAAGCGACTGTCGGTCTGCATACGCCAGTACAAAAAGCAAGCCATTGCCACGCCGCTGTTTATGGTGGGCGAGGTTGCCATGGAGGTGCTGATCCCCATGGTGATGGCGTACCTGATCGACCGCGGCATCGAACGCGGCGACATGACGCAGATATGGATCAACGGCGCGATCCTGCTGTGTGCCGCCTTTATTTCTTTGTTTTTTGGCGTAATGGGCGGCCGCACGGCGGCCAAGGCCTCCAGCGGCTTTGCCCGCAATCTGCGCCACGATATGTACTATAATATTCAGACGTATTCTTTTTCAAGCATCGACAAATTCAGCACCTCGTCCATCATCACCCGCCTGACGACCGACGTGACCAACGTGCAGAACGCTTTTCAGATGCTGATCCGCATGGCGGTGCGCGCGCCGATGATGATGATTTTTTCCATGGTGATGGCGCTGAGCATCAACGCGCGTATTTCCATGGTGTTCCTGCTGTGCATGCCGGTGCTGGCCCTGGGCCTGTATCTGATCATGAGCCGGACGCATCCCGTTTTCCGCCGGGTGTTCAAGACATACGACAGGCTCAACAATGTCGTGCAGGAAAACCTGCGCGGCGTGCGCGTGGTCAAAAGCTTTGTGCGCCAGGAGCACGAGGTGGAAAAGTTCAACGGCATTTCCGAGTCGATTTACCAGGATTTTACCCGCGCGGAAAAGAATCTGGCCTATAACTCGCCCCTGATGATGGCCTGCGTGTATACCTGCGTACTGGTGATTTCCTGGCTGGGGGCCCGGGCCATCGTCGCCTCCGGCAACAATCCCGACCTGGGCATGACCACCGGTCAGCTCATGAGCCTGATTACCTATGTGATCCAGATCCTCAGCAGCCTGATGATGCTGTCGATGGTGTTTGTGATGATTACCATCTCCCGCGCCTCGGCGCAGCGCATTGTCGAGGTGCTGGAGGAGAAAACGGATATCGAAAGCCCGGAGCGGGCGGTCAAAACCATCAAAGACGGCGCGGTCGATTTTGAGAATGTGGATTTCAGCTATGCCCGGCGCAGCGAACGCGACTGCCTGAGCCATATTGATCTGCATATTCCCGCGGGCGCGGTGGTCGGCGTGCTGGGCGGCACGGGCTCGGGCAAATCCACGCTGGTGCAGCTGATCCCGCGTCTGTACGACCCCACCCGGGGCGTCGTGCGCGTGGGCGGGGTGGATGTGCGCGATTATGACCTGACGGCGCTGCGCGACGCGGTGGCCATGGTGCTGCAAAAGAACGAGCTGTTCAGCGGTACGATCAAGGACAACCTGCGCTGGGGCAACGAAAACGCGACGGACGAGGAGATTGCGCAGGCCTGCCGCCTGGCGCAGGCGGACGGCTTTATCCGCGACTTCCCGGACGGATACGATACCTGGATCGAGCAGGGCGGAACCAACGTTTCCGGCGGGCAAAAGCAGCGCCTGTGCATCGCCCGCGCGCTGCTGAGAAAGCCCAAGATCCTGATTCTGGATGATTCCACCAGCGCCGTGGATACCCGCACGGACGCGCTGATCCGCGAGGGCTTCCGCGATTATATCCCCGATACCACCAAGATCATCATTGCCCAGCGCGTGTCCTCGGTGCAGGACGCCGACATGATTGTCGTGCTGGATAACGGCGCCGTCGCGGACTGCGGCACGCATGAAGAGCTGCTTGCGCGCTGCGGCATTTACCGCGAGGTGTACGAATCGCAGACGAAGGGAGGGAAGGCAAATGAGTAACGCGCCGAAAAAAGAAGCCATGCCCATGCGGCCCATGGGAGGCGGCCCCCGCGGCCCGCGCGCCATGGGCCCCCGCCAGCCGATCAATAAAAAAACCATGCTGCGCGTGCTGAGCTATCTCAAGCCCTACTGGCCGCGCCTGCTGCTGGTGCTGGTATGCATTGTCATCAGCGCCATCGCCAGCGTATCGGCCGCCACCTTCCTGGGTACGATCATAGACGATTACATCGGTCCGCTGCTGGCGCAGGCCATGCAGGGGCTGCCCCCTGATTACAGCGGCCTGATCCGGGCGATCCTGCGCATGGCCTGTCTGTACGTTGTGGCCATGTTTGCCACGCTCTTTCAAAGCCGCATCATGGCGGTGGTGTCCCACAGCGTGCTGCGCCGCATGCGCAACGAAATGTTTGCCCATATGCAGACGCTGCCCATCCGCTATTTTGACACGCATACCCACGGCGAGGTCATGAGCTACTATACCAACGATACCGATACGCTGCGGCAGATGGTCAGCCAGTCGCTGCCCAACGTGTTTTCCTCGGTCATTTCGTTGGTGGTGGTGTTCTTCTCCATGCTGGGGTGCAGCGTGTGGCTGACGCTGGTGATGCTGCTCTGCGTGGCTGCCATGCTTCAGGTTACGGCCAAGCTGGGCGGCCGCAGCGCCTCCTTTTTTGTCAAGCAGCAGCGCTCGCTGGCCAGCCTGAACGGCTATGTTGAGGAAATGGTCAACGGTCAGAAGGTCATCAAGGTCTTTAACCATGAGGAAAAGGCCAAGGCGGAGTTTGACCGACGCAACGACGAGCTGTGTGAAAACGCGACCAGCGCCAACCAGTTTGCCAACGTGCTGGGCCCTGTCAACAACAACCTGGGGCATATCGCCTACGTGGTGCTGGCGATCATCGGCGGCGCGATGGCCATCGGCAACGTGACCAACCTGAGCCTGACGGGCGGGTTTGGCGTGCTGTCGCTGGGCGCGATCGCTTCCTTCCTGACCCTGTCGCGCAACTTTATGCAGCCCATCAGCCAGATGGCGCAGCAGATCAACTTTGTCGCCATGGCCATGGCCGGCGCGGAGCGCATTTTCAGCATGCTGGACGAGAAGCCGGAGGAGGACGACGGCTACGTGACGCTGGTGGACGCACGCGAGGAAAACGGACGTCTGGTCGAGGCGGAAGGCCATACCGGCATGTGGGCGTGGAAGCATCCGCATCAGGACGGCACGGTGACCTATACCAAACTTGAGGGCGACGTGGTGTTGGAGAACGTGGATTTTGCCTACGAGCCGGAAAAGCCTGTGCTGCATGACATTTCCCTGTATGCCAAGCCCGGGCAGAAGGTGGCCTTTGTGGGCGCGACGGGCGCGGGCAAGACCACGATCACCAACCTGATTAACCGCTTCTATGATATCGCTGACGGCAAGATCCGCTACGACGGCATCAATATCAACAAGATCCGCAAGAGCGACCTGCGCCGCTCGCTGGGCGTGGTGCTGCAGGACGTCAACCTCTTTACCGGCACGGTGATGGAGAATATCCGCTACGGCAAGCTGGACGCGACCGACGAGGAGTGCATCGAAGCCGCCAAACTGGCCAACGCGCACGATTTTATCACCCGCCTGCCGGACGGGTACGACACCCTCCTTTCGGGCGACGGCGGCGGCCTGTCCCAGGGACAGCGGCAGCTGATTTCCATTGCCCGCGCGGCGGTGGCAGACCCGCCGGTGATGATCCTGGACGAGGCTACCTCCTCCATCGACACCCGTACCGAGGCGCTGGTGCAGCGCGGTATGGACCGGCTGATGCAGGGACGCACGGTGTTCGTGATTGCGCACCGCCTGTCCACAGTGCAGAACTCCGACGTAATCATGGTGCTCGACCACGGCCGCATCATCGAGCGCGGCAGCCATGAGCAGCTGATTGCCCAGAAGGGGCAGTACTACCAGCTGTATACCGGCGCGTTCGAGCTGGAATAAATCGAATAACTGGAGGCGGGGCTTTTGTGGCCCCGCTTTTTCCGTTTTCAGGCGGCATAATACTAAAACGCAATATTTTGATAAACGAAATAAAAAATATTCGTTTTTTATTGACATGGACAACGAAATAACGTATAATAAAAATGGTTTTTTTCTTAAAACCATCAAAAACACGAACATTCGAGGGGAGAAGGAATCAACATGAAGAAACTGGTTGCCATTTTGCTGTCCCTGACCATGTTGCTGGGCATGGCGGCTGCCGCTTCCGCCGAGGGCGCGATTGCCGCGGCGGATCTGAAAATCGGCGTTATCATGATCGGCGATACCAGCGATATGGGCTTCAACTACAGCCATCTGGTTGGCCTGCAGGATATGCAGAAGAACCTGGGCGTGAATGACGATCAGCTGATTATCCTGGAAAACGTGGCGGATGACAACAGCTGCGCCGAAGCCATTCTGGAGCTCATCAGCAACGGCTGCAACGTCATCATCGGCAACAGCTTTGGCTTCCAGACCTATATGTACGAGGCGGCCGCGCAGAACCCGAACGTGTATTTCTGCCATTACAGCGGCATGCTGGAGAACGATACCAACTTCTGCCGCTTCAACGCCCGCAACTACCAGACCCGTTATCTGCAGGGCATCGCGGCTGCCATGCGCAGCGCCAGCGGCAAGATCGGCTTTGTCGGCGCGTTCAAAAACGCCGAGGTCAACGTTTCCCTGAACGCCTATTGCCTGGGCGCGCAGAGCGTCAATCCCGATATCGAGGTCTATGTCAAGTACACCAACAGCTGGTATGATCCCGACGGCGAATCCGCCGCGGCCAACGCCCTGATCGACCTGGGCTGCGACGTGATCTGCCAGTACGTGAACACCACCGGCCCGCAGGTGGCCGCGCAGAACCGCGGCGTGTGGGGCCTGGGCGCCGACTCCGATATGACCGAGTTTGCTCCCGACGCGCATCTGTTTGCCGCCTGCATGAACTGGGGCGCGATCTACACCAAGGTGATCAAGACCATCGTGGACGGCGAGTTCAAGGGCGGCCTGATCTATGGCGACGTGGGCGACGGCACCCTGTACCTGACCCCGTACAGCAAGAACATCGTCGAAGGCACTGAGGCGGCTGTGCAGGCGGCCATGGACAAGATGGCCTCCGGCGAATGGGATGTGTTCCAGCAGGATGTATATGACAACAACGGCAATCTGATTCCCGCCGAAACGTTTACCGATTCCTATCTCTATTCCGGCATGACCGATCTGCTGGTTAAGGGCGTTTTTGAACGCTGATTCGATTTCTGATTTTCAAGGGGGCACGGCGAGTACGGCCGCAGCCCCCTCTTCTTTGCAATAAGGCGCTGCGTCTGCGCAGCGGAACGGGAAGGAGCAACAAAACATGAAAGCGATTGAAAACCGTGATTATTCCCGCCTGATCGCGGCGGCGACCCAAAAGATTCCCTGCGATCTGACCATAACGAACGTAAAGCTTGTCAACGTGCTTACGGGCGAGATTTATCCCGCCAGCGTGGATGTGAAGGACGGCGTGATCGTCCACGTGCAGCCCGGCGAGCGGTGCGATTCGAACAGCAAACGTGTTTATGACGGCAAAGGCCGCTATCTGCTGCCCGGCTTTGTGGAGATCCACATGCATGTGGAATCCTCCATGCTCACGCCCGAAAACTTTGGCCGCGAGGCGATTTTGCACGGCACGACGACCGTGATGGTCGATCCGCACGAGATCGGCAATGTCAGCGGCATGGACGGTATTGCGTTCATGATCGAAAACGCCCGCAAATCGCCTGTGCGCCAGTTCAACCTGGCCTCCTCCTGCATTCCGGCCGATTCCGAGTTTGAAACGGTGCCCTATCCCGTGCGCGCGGCCGAAATGGGCAAGATGCTTGATATGGACGGCGTGGTGGGCGTTGCCGAGGTGATGGATTCCAACGCCGTGATTGAGGACAAGCCCTTTATGCGCGAGATCCTGGACGAAGGCCGCAAGCGCGGCGTGGTGATGCAGGGGCATGCCCCCGGCGTGAGCGGGCGCGCGATGTCGGCCTACCGGCTGTCGGGCATCATGAATACGCATACCGTGATGAGCGCGGCGGACGTGCGCGAGTGCATGCGCATCGGCATGCATGCCAACATGCAGTCCTCCTCGCTGTCTACCATGTTTGGCCTCAGGGACATGCTGCGCGGCACGGAGGGCATGAGGTATCAGGATTTCCTTTCGGTCTGCACGGACGACGTGCATGCCAAGGATATGCAGAATAACGGCCATATCAACGCCATCCTCAAGCAGATGCTGGCGCTGGGAACCGATCCGATGGATGCGATCCGTTGCTGCACCTATAATCCGGGCCGCGAAACGGGCTTTGAGGACATTGGCGCGATTGCGCCCGGCTTTGCGGCCGATATGCAGCTGGTGGACGCGCTGGACGGGCGTGATCCGCAGGCGGTGTTTGTCGGCGGAGAAATGATGGTGGAGGACGGCGTGCTGACGCTTCCCGCGGCCGAGCCTTTTGCCGTCGTGCCCTTTGGCGATACCGTCGATCTGCATGAGATTACGGCGCAGGACTGCGAGCTGCGCGTGCCTGAGCAGGACGCGGAGATCGCCGTGGTGGAGTGCGCCAGCGGCAACCGTCTGACCTTTGGCCTGAGCTGGCAGAAGCTGCCGTGGAAAGACGGTCATGTTGATTTGACGACTTGCCCGGATTACTGCTATGTGACGGTGTTTAATCGTTTTGGCCGGGAGACCAAGTGCGTGGCGGTGTACCATGAGTTCGGTCTCAAGCAGGGCGCGATGGCGACCACTATTTCGCACGACTGCCATAACATCATTGTGGCGTACCGCGACGCGCGCGACGCGGCCGTGGCCGTGAACCGCCTGCGTGAAACGGGCGGCGGCATCGTGGCGGTGAAGGAGGGACAGGTCATCGGCGAGGTGCAGCTGCCCGTGGCGGGGCTGATGTCCGTATTGCCCTGCAAGGAGCTGGTGGAGCGGCTGGATGTGCTGGCGGAGCGGCTGAAGGAATTGTGGAGTGAGGAAACCCCCTCGCTCCTCAAGTTGTCGCTGCTGGCGCTGACGGTCATGCCCGGCATGGCCATGACCGATACCTGCCTTGTGGACGGCGGTGCGCGCGTGCGTGTTCCCGCCTGGCGCAAAGCGCAGGGCTGACAAAGGATTGGACGGATAACAAGCATGCAAAAGCAACATAAATCTCCCTTCGCGGTGCAGGTGCGCCATTGCACCAAGACCTTTGGCAAGGTCGTGGCCAACGATGATGTGCATCTGGATCTGCGCTGGGGCGAGATTCATGCGCTGTTAGGGGAAAACGGCAGCGGCAAGACCACGCTGGTCAATATGCTGGCGGGCATCTATCAGCCCGACGAGGGCGAAATCACGGTGGATGGGGAAAGGGTCAGCATCACTTCGCCCAAGGACGCCTACCGTCTGGGCATCGGCATGATCCATCAGCACTTTATGCTGGTGGACGTGCTTACTGCGGCCGAGAACATTGTGCTGGGACTTAAGGGCGGCATGTTCCTGGACCATCAGAAAATCAGCGATGAGATTCGCCGCATTGCCGATACCTATGGCTTCCCCGGTATTGTGCCCGAGCAGCGGGTGTCCTCTATGTCGGTATCGGAGAAGCAGACGGTGGAGATCGTCAAGGCGCTCTACCGCGGCGCGGAGATCCTGATCCTGGACGAGCCGACCGCCGTGCTGACTCCGCAGGAGACCGAGCGGCTGTTCAGCGTGCTGCGCGCCATGCGCGACGAGGGAAAATGCATTGTGCTCATCAGCCATAAAATGAACGAGCTGTTTGCCGTGGCCGATCGCGTTACCATTCTGCGCAAGGGCGCCTTCATTGAGGAAGTGCCCATGAACGAGGCGACCGTGGAGCAGCTGACGGGCGATATGGTGGGCCATGCGGTGGACCTGTCGCTGACCTGCGCGCCAAATCCCAATCAGTTTGACATGCTTTCGGTTCAGGATCTGAGCGTGCGCAACGCGGACGGCGTGCTCAACCTCGACCATGTGACCTTTGACGCGCGCGGCGGCGAGATCCTGGGCGTGGCAGGCATTGCCGGCAGCGGCCAAAAGGAATTGTGCGACGCGCTGGCCGGGCTGGCGCAGCCGGAGACGGGCAGCATCCGCGTCAAGGGCAAAGAGATCGTAGGACAAACGGCGCAGGCCGTAGCCGATGCGGGGATCCGCGTGGCCTATGTGCCGGAAGACCGTTTGGGCATGGGCCTGGTTCCCAGCCTGGGCATGGTGGATAACGTGATGCTGCGTTCTTACCGCAGCGGCAAAGGCATGCTGCTGGACCGCAAAACCCCGGCGCGGGTATGCGGCGATATCGTGAAGCAGCTGGATGTTTCCACCCCCGATCTGAAAACGCCGGTGCGGCGCCTGTCCGGCGGCAACGTGCAGAAGGTGTTGCTGGGGCGCGAGATTCATGGCAAGCCCGACGTGCTGATCGCCGCGTATCCCGTGCGCGGCCTGGACATTGGCGCAACGCAGAAAATCTATGAAATGATGAACGAGGAAAAGCTGCGCGGCTCCTGCGTGATTTTTGTCGGAGAGGATCTGGATACGCTGATGAGCTTATGCGATCGGCTGCTGGTGCTGTGCAACGGGCGCGTGGCGGGGCTGGTCGATCCCCGGCAGGTCAGCCGGAACGACGTGGGCCTGATGATGATGGACGATAAACAGAAGGCGGAGGTGGGCCAGGCGTGAAAACGCGAGAATTGAAGGCGGTGCGCATGGCGCTGGGCGTGCTGGGCGCGTTGCAGACGCTGCTGCTGCTGTTGCTGCCCGCGTGCTGCGGAGCGTCCTATGGTGCGGCCGCCCTGAAACTGCTGGGACGGAGCGCAGGCGGGACGCTGCTGGCGCTGGCCATGATCGCAGCGGCAGGCGGATGCGCGGCGGGAGCCGCGGCTGCCTTTTTGGGGCTGGAGGATAAGCGGACGGCGCGGCTCAATACCGTATCGCATACGCTTGCGCTCATCACGCTTCTGGTGCTCAGCTGGCTGTGCGTGGGGAACGTCCCGGTGGTTGCGGGCGCGTTTGCGGTGGAAAAAGCGGCTTTTGGCATGGGCGGATATCTGCTGATGCTGCTGGACGGCATGGCGCTGGCGCTGGTGCTGGCGCTGCGGCTGGAGCGCATTGCCAAGCGTGACGATATGCCGGCGGGAAAAAGCATGCTGATTCGCCTGACAGCCATAATGGCGGCGGTGCTGGCGAGCATGCTGATGATCCTGATGATTGGCTACGATCCGCTGGCGGTGTTCAGGCAGATTTATGTCGGCTCTATTGGCACGCCCGCGGCGCTGAAAATCACGCTGGAGCGCAGCATTCCCATGGTGCTGGGCACGATGGCGGTCATCGTCGCCTTCCGCATGCATTTCTGGAATGTGGGCGTGGCCGGGCAGCTGACGATGGGCGCGATTTTCGCTTCCTTCTTTGCCTATCATTTTGCTTCCTCCTTGCCGCATGGCGTGCTGCTGGCGGTCATGTTTGTCGCGGGCGCGGCAGGCGGCGCGCTGTGGGGGCTGCTGCCCGCCATTGCCAAAATCCGCTGGGGGACGAGCGAAACGCTTTTTGCCCTGATGCTTAACTATGTGTCCACCTACCTTGTGCAGTTCCTGCGCCGCGGCCCCTGGGAGGATCCCATGATGCCCTCCTTTGGTCAGTGCGCCATGTTTGACGCCAACGCCCGCCTGGGAAAGGTGCTGGGCGTCTCCTCGGGCTGGATCGTGGCGGTCGTTATCTTGGCGCTGGTCGCGGTGTACCTGCGTTATACCAAGCACGGTTTTGAAATCACGGTGGTGGGCGAGCAGAGCGTGACCGCGCAGTATGTGGGTGTTAATGTGAAAAAGGTCATCCTGCGTACCATGCTGATTTCCGGCGCGATCGCCGGGATGGCCGGTATGCTCAAAATCTGCGGCGCGGACTTCAAACTCAATGAAACGATTGCCGGCGACATTACCTTCAGCGTTATCACGGTGGCGTGGCTGTCCAAGCTCAATCCCATTGTGGGCACGGTGGTGGCGCTGCTCTTCAGCGCCATGAACAAGGGTTGCGAGAGCCTGTCCATGTCTACCGCGCTGCGCGTGAATTCGGTCAGCATTCCCTCGGCCTCGGCCACGGTGATTATCGGCATTATTCTATTGTTTGTGCTGGGGTGCGAATTCTTCATTTCTTACCGGATGGTCTATCGCAAGGCTGAACACAAAGGGGGCGTAAAGGCATGACGCTGTATATCCTGATCGCGCTGGTTGCGGCAGGGATCAAGGCGGGCGCGCCGCTGCTGTTGGCGACCCTGGGCGAGATCCTCACGGAAAAATCCGGCGGTTTGAACATGGGCGTGGAAGGCATCATGGGCATTGCGGGCGTGGCCGGGCTGGCGGTGGGCTTTTATACCGACAGCATTGCGCTGACGCTGCTGGCCGCCGTGGGCGCGGGCATGCTGGCGGCGCTGATTTACAGCTTTCTGACGGTAACGCTCAAGGCCAATCAGCTGATTACGGGACTGAGCATCAGCATTCTGGGCGGCGGCGTCTGCAATATGATGGGCGCGCTGCTCAATAACGCTGCCAAGGCCGCCAAGACGACCGCGCGCCTGAGCAGCCATGTGATGAAGCTCTACGCCGGCTTTGACCGGGGCCTGACGGTGCCCAGCGAGGGCCCGATCCCCTTCTATGTGTACCTGGACAAGCTGCTGAACGGCTTTAACTTTTTCGTGATCGTGGGGCTGGTGCTGGCCGTCGGCATGTGGGTATATTTTTACCGCACGCGTTCAGGCTTGAGCCTGCGCGCGGTGGGCGAGAACCCGCAGACGGCGGATTCCATGGGCATCAGCGTGGCCAGATACCGCTATATCGCTTCGGTGGTTGGCGGGGCGATGATGGGCCTGGCCGGACTGTTCGTGTGCATGAATGTGGGCGGCAAATGGGAATACAACCTGATTAACGGCCAGGGCTGGCTGGCGGTGGCGCTGGTCATCTTTGCTTACTGGAACCCCGCGCGCGCCATTTGGGGATCGTTCTTCTTTGGCGTGCTGATGCGCCTGTATCTGCATGTGAAATTGAGCTTTTTGCCCAGCAGCTGCGAGGCCTTCCTGGTCATGCTGCCGTATGTGGTAACGCTGGCGGCGCTGGTCATTTCCAACCGCAGGGCTTCCCGGCATGACGCCGCGCCCAGCGGCAGCGGCAGCAATTTCTTCCGCGAAGAGCGTTAAAAGGAGAAAAAGAACATGATTGAATTCAGATATGACACGCAGCTGCTCATTGAGGGCCAAAACCTGGACAGCGACGCGATCAGCGACTATTTTGGCAAAAATTTCAAGGGCGACTGCCTGCTGGCGGTAGGCGACGACGAGCTGGTGAAGATTCATTTCCATACTAACGAGCCGTGGAAGGTGTTGGAATACTGCGCTTCTTTGGGTGAGATCTGCGATATAGTGGTAGAGGATATGGACCGCCAGTCGCGCGGCTTGCAGGGATAAAAAAATGATCTGCCAAGGGGCTTGACAAATTGCAGGATATCGCTATAAAGAAAAGTGCCTTGCGGCGCTTTTCTTTTTACCATGAGTTAGCTAAAGCTAACTATTTATTTTCCGTGGTAGTTAGTTAAAACTAATCAAAAAGAGGAAAAACGTCAGCTTAGAAAAAATGGAGGAAAGAACCATGAAAAAATTTGCTTCTCTGTTTCTGATTGCGGCATTGCTGCTGACGCTGGCGGCAACGGCCGCTGCCGCCGACCGAATGGTATACGGTACGGCCACGCTGACCTATACCGAATTCTATGCGGGCGATGTAAGCAGCACGGACGGCCTCGATGCTGTTACCAGCGCGACCCATGGCAAAGCGCATACCTTTCAGCAGGCAGCTACCGACTTTGTGGACGAGGAAACCAATAAGGATGGATATCATATCACTGGGGTTCAGAATGTGAACGTGGCTGTGCCTGCCGCGGATGTGGAGGCGTACAGGGCCATCAACCCTACCTTTGCGGAAAGCGAGCGGGTTCCGGCGCAGTATAAGCCCGTGACGGTGACCGGAGACAAGGCGGAGTATGGCACCATGGTGCGCAATGTTGCGGATACCGTTTCCGATGCGGAGCTTGAGGTGGTGACCGATTCCCACTGGGGCGACTATCAGCTCAATGTGAAGGAAATCAGCACGCGCTATATTCGCAATACCCGCGAGGACGGCGACTTTGCCATTGGCAGCGGCATCCAGGGGATCATTGTGGAAACGGCCAGCGGACTCAAGATCGGTATGCAGCATTTGCAGAGCATCTGGGTGCAGCCCTGGGAGATTTCCTGGAACGTAACGGTGGATAATTCCCACAATGAAGAAATGATTTACGCGAATCTGAGCGAGCTGGATAAGCTGATGGGCGAGACGGTGACGAAAATCGTCTTTCTGAACGCTAACGACGCATATGTATACGATTTCGAAGGCGCCTACCTGCCCGTCAAGTTCCCTTCCTCCATGACGGTGGAAAACGCGGCTGCCGCGGGGGGCGAAACGGCGATGGCGGTAACGGGACTGCCGGAGGACTACGCCCAGGCTTATAGCGCTGAAGGGCTGGACGCTGTGGTGGAAGCGGGAAAGCTGGTCTGGAAGTCCGGCCTGCCCGGCGCGTATACGCTGGTACTGAATGACGCAAACGGCAAGTATGCCAAATTGAGCGCGGATTTTGTGCTCT
>JAHZHX010000025.1:12536-25109 GCA_019420065.1 Clostridiales bacterium
TATGACGACAAGGAGCAGATGCTGGTTGCCGCTGACGGCGCGGACGAGGCCATGCTGGAGGCCTTTATCAGTAATCTGGAAACCGTGACCGTCAACGGTACGGAATACAAGGCGTCCGGGCGCGGCGCCGCGGTGATTATCAACAACATTGGCGAACTGGATACGGAGGCGGCCGTTACCTCCGGCAAGGGCGCGCAAGCCATCGTAACGCCCATTTTTGCCGAAAGCGGCGCTTATACCCTCGTCGCAAAGGCCACTGGTTTTGAAAACACGCTGACCTTTACGGTCAATATTGTAAAGTAAAGCCATGGTTTTGCTTATTTCTCTCTTTTTTACGGCGCTGGTGGCAGCGGGGCGCGGGGCGCTCCGCCGCCGCGCCGGCTTGTGCTATGCGCTGTCAGCCGCAGGATCGGCTGCGATAATCGCGTTTGTATGGAGCGGCAGGGCGCAGGGGCTTACGGGCGCTGCCGCGTTGTTTGCCAACGTTTTTTTGCAGGGCGGTCTGGCGGGGGCGCTGTTTATTGCCGTGATGTATGCCGGAGCGCTCGATGCTGTGCAAAATCATCATGCCCGTGCGCGGGCAGATGTCCATTATTGCCTGTATCCTGACGCTGGGGCATAACATTGCCTTTGGCAAAACGTATTTTGCGCGTCTGTTCACGCAGACAGAAGCGCTCAGAACCCAGGTGCTGCTGGCGGCGCTGTGTTCCCTGGCGATGATCGCTATCATGCTGCCGTTGTTTGTAACTTCTTTTCTATGCGTCCGCAGGCGGATGCAGCCCAAACGCTGGAAGCGTTTGCAGCGCTTGGCTTATGTTTTTTACGCGCTGATGTATACGCATGTGCTGCTGCTTAACATGACCGGCGCGCGGGAAGGGAAGCCTTCGGCCATTCTCAATGTGGCGCTGTACTCGCTTTTGTATATGGTATATGCCAGCCTGCGCATTGGCAAGGCGCTGCAAAAGCGCCGGCATGAAAACTGGAATGCCGCCGTGCAGCTGTGCAGCTCCGCATTGCTGGCGTGCATCCTGGTGCTGATTTTTATGCCCATGGAACATGGGCGCGTAGCGGCGGATGACGTTTATATGGAACCGGCCGCATGGAAGGACGGCCGCTCAAGGGCGCGGCGATTGGATACAACGGGCGGCTGACGGTATCCGTTACGGTAAAGGAAGGCAAACTGCAAAAGATTGCCTGTACCGGACATGTGGAAGACGAGCCGTATATTGCCGATGCGGAAAATGGTTTGTTTGAGGCAATGCTTGCCGGGAACACAACCAATGTGGATGCGGTCAGCGGCGCCACAACGACCTCTGATACGCTGATTGAGGCTGTGCGCGAAGCGCTGAATAATCGTTCGGCTGTCAAATATTTTTGACAGCGAAGGATGCGCGCATTTGCCTGGGGGATTCCCGAAAGAGAAACTGCGAGAGAATAGAGACAGAGGATACGATGTTCAAAGCAAGCCATCTGAGATGTTCTTCAACAGCATCGCCTATGCCTATATGTACAATTTACAAGGCGATGTGACTGCGCTGGTTGACTTGAACGGAACCAAGGTGGTAGTATACGAATACGGTGCCTGAGCCAAGCAGCTGAGCAAGACCGGCTCCATGGCCTCCACACTGGGTACGCTCAACCCGTTCAGGTATCGCGGGTATATCTATGATGAGAAAACGGGGCTGTATTATATCAATGTATACATCACTGAATAAAAAAGGAAGTATCTATGTGTATTAGTACTGAGCTTCTCATGAAGCGCTCAGCGTGTTGACAAAGCCCGCAAACGCAAAAATTCCTTCGAAGAGAGAAAATCGAAGGAATTTTTGCTTGCTGCGTCAACTTCACTTGCAGACTTTTTCAGCCCCTGAGAGCTTCTTATGATGCTCTATTGCAGACTGTCAATAAAGCCGCCGCCTTGAGCGCTGATTTATTTGATTTTTATTCGACCCACACGGCGGAATACCAGTTCTGCGGCTGCGCGCCGCGGTCGGGCAAGGTAGAGATTTCCATCCCCAGGCCGCGAGCGGTCTTGAACACGTCAATGCCGACAGAATGAAAAGCGGGCCGCGCCTTGTCGGGATGGCGGCACTGCGCGCAGCCCTCCTGTCCGGCGCACGTCTTGCACAGACCGCAATCGCTCATCGAAAAGGCCAGATAATAGCCGTCATGAAAGGCGCGCGATTCCAGCGCCAGGCTTGCGCGCTGCGAGGCAGGCTTTTCGTGCGCGTGAACGATCACGCCCCAGCTGTATTTTTCCAGCATGCGCCGCCACTGCTCCATGGTGGGAAAGCCCGGACGGCTGGGGCAGGTCAGCCCCTTGCCCCAGTCGGCGCAGCCGAACATGCATTTCATCAACGTGCGCTCGTCAAAGACAATATCGCTTATCACAAAGGGCACGGCCTCGGCCGCGCCTTTTTCCAGCGCCAGCGCGCACAGCGTCTGCGCGTAGGCGGGGATCTCGCTTCTGTTCATGGCGACTCCTTCAGCGGCGGTGGAAAAGGTTCCCCAGCGCATCCACGGCGCGCTGCACCGGCTGGTTGTGCTTTTTGACGGCCTTGGCCGCTTCGAAAGCGCCGCGGCGGTATTGCAGGTTGTCCTGCTCGCGCCGCACAGCCTCGCGGTAGCTGTCATGCGCGCTGGCATACTGCCGCATGCCCATCAGGATCTCGCCCTGCAAAAAGAACCATTCGCCGTCCTTGCGGTCGGCGCGCATCAGTTGGCGCAGGGCGTTCTCATAGCGCTGCTGCTGGATCAGGCGGCGGCAGAGCTGCTTTGCGTCCTCCAGCGATACGGTATTGTATCCCACCTGGCGCTGCGTGGTGATGCGCAGCGCTTCCTCATAGGCCAGGTTCAGGCGGATCAGCTGCTCCTGGGCGCGGTCCTGCTGCGCCGGGTCGAGAAACTGATCGGGATGGCAGCGCTTGACGCTGCTGCGGTAGGCCGCGCGCACCTGGGACTGATCCGCGTTCTGGCTCAGCCCCAGCACCTCAAAGGCGTTCATGCAGCACCCCCCTTCCTGTGTCTGTCTTGTACTTTACAGCGGCGCGCGGGCAATTTCCGCGCCCAGACCGCGCAATTTTTCTTCAATGTGCTCGTAGCCGCGCTCGATAAAGCCCGGCTCGTAAATCTCGGTAGTGCCTTTGGCCATCAGTCCGGCGATGACCAGCGCCGCGCCCGCGCGCAGGTCGGTGGCGGTGACGGGCGCGCCATAGAGCGCGTTCACGCCCTCGATAATGGCCGTCTGCTCCACGATGCGAACCTTTGCGCCCATGCGCTGCATTTCGTTCAGATGCTTAAAGCGGTTTTCAAATATCGTTTCCACCACCAGGCTGTCTCCCTGCGCGCAGGTGAGCATGGCGCTCATGGGCTGCTGCAGATCGGTGGGGAAGCCGGGGTATTCCTGTGTTTTCAGGTTCACGGCGCGGTGCGGACGCTCGGCCCGCACGCGGATGGTATCGTCCGTATCGGTAACCGATACGCCCATTTCAAGCAGCTTGGCCGTCAGTGCCTCCATGTGCGTGGGAATGCAGCCGCGGATGGTCACATCGCCATGGGTGGCGGCGGCGGCGATCATCAGCGTGCCCGCCTCGATCTGGTCGGGAATGACCGAGTAGCGGCTGCCGTGCATGTAACTGACGCCGCGGATACGGATGGTGTCCGTGCCCGCGCCGCGCACGCGTCCACCCATGGAGTTGAGGAAGTTGGCCAGATCTACGATATGCGGTTCGCGGGCGGCATTATGAATGGTGGTGTTGCCGTGCGCCTTGGCGGCCGCCAGCATTACGTTGATCGTGCCGCCCACGGTAATGCGGTCGAAAAACACGTCGGCGCCGGAGAGCAGCCCCTTGGCAAAGATCATGCCGCCGTAATCGTCCACCTGCGCGCCCAGGGCGCGGAAGCCCTTCACATGCTGTTCAAAGGGGCGGTTGCCGATGGCGCAGCCGCCGGGATAGCCCACCTCGCACTGGCCGCAGCGGCCCAGAAGCGCGCCCCACAGGTAATAGCTGGCGCGCATGCGCTGGGTGAATTGATAGGGCACATGAAAATCCTGTACCGGTCGGGGATCGACAGCCATGCGCCGCGCGGCCGGGTCGTAATCGACCTTCGCGCCCAGCAGCTCCAGCATGTCGCGCATTACATGAATATCTTCTATATCAGGGAGATTTTCGACCACGCAGGGCTCGTCGGATAGCAGCGTTGCCGGCAAGACGGCGACGGAGGTGTTTTTGCCTCCAAAGACGCTGGTTTCTCCCCGCAGGGGATTTCCGCCCGTAATCAGCAGCTTGTAATGATCCATGGCGTCTCCTTGTTCCTGTATCAAATCGTCATTAAACAGGCATAGCGAACCTATGCTCAGGCAAGTATATCATATTTTGTGCATATATGCAATATACGGGATAAATTACCAGAACGCCGCGGCGCTATGCGTAAAAAAATGCTGAATGCCTGAGAAGCATTCAGCAATCGGAATATCAGAAAACGCAGCCCGCGGAGCGCAGCGTGTCGCGCAATAGATCGGTATTGAGTGCCTGTACGGCCTGGCTGTCCTCGCAGCACAGCGCGGCCGCCGTGCCCGCCGCCTGTCCGATGGCCATGGCGGTCGCCTGCACGCGCAGCGAGGCATGCGCCTGCGCGTCTGCGCAGACAAGGCGGCCGGCGGCGAGGAAGTTGTGCCAGCCGGGCGCGATCAGAGAGCGGTAGGGGATGTAGCCCGCTTCGGGAGCGTAGATGAGCTGCTGCTCGGTGCCCACAGCCTTGTGCAGATCGACCGGATGCGCGGCGCGGGCGATAGCGTCGGGGAAGGGGACGGCGGAAAGCAGCTCCTCGCCGGCAAGCCGGTGCGCGCCGTGCAAATGCCGCCCCTCGCGCACGCCCGTCTGCATGGCGGAATAGGCAATGGCGCAGTTCTTGAATTCGGGATAGCGCTGACGCAGCAGCTCTACCAGACGGAACATGTCCTCGCGCATGGCACGCTCGGCCTGCGCGAAAGCCGCCGCGTCGCTGGCAGGGGCCGCGCCGCGGGTGATGTTCACGGCCAGCAGGTCGCCGCACAGCAGGGTATTGAACCATGGGCCGCCAAAGGCGGGAGCCTCGCCCGCCTGATACAGCGCGTTCAAACAGGCGCGGATCTCGCCCTGGCAGGAGGCCGTGCCGTTTTTGCCGGTATGATGGATGGAATCGCGCAGCAGCGGCGTGGACACATCAACGCCGGTCAGGGCAAAGCACAGCGTTGGCGGCTGCGGCTGCGGCTCCTCATAGGTGGGGATCCCGGCGCGGGCGCACAGTTCGCCGTCGCCCGTAGCGTCAATAAAATACCGGCCGGTCAGCGCCTGCGTGCCCGAGCGGTTTTCCATGGTGACGGCTGTGATAGCGCCGTCTTCCACGATCGCGCCCGACAGGACGCTGCCGCAATAAAGCGAAACACCCGCCTCCAGCGCCATGCGCTGCGCTGCCAGCTTGTAATATTCGGGATTGACCGATACATGTCCCTTGGGAAATTCAATCAGCGCCGCGTCCTGACGGAGCAGCTCCTGCACCAGTTCCCAGGCGACGCCGCCCACCACGCGCTCGCCGTTTTTATAAAATCCGCTGATGGGGACAACGAGCGAGGCGGTGGCCGCGCCGCCCAGGAAGCTGTTGCGCTCAATCAGCGCCGTTTTGCGCCCCATGCGCGCGGCCGCCACGGCGGCGACCCAGCCCGAGGGGCCTCCGCCGCACACGACGACGTCATATTCTCCCGCAACGGGAACCTGCTTTGTGACAGTTAAAAGCATAAGCGGTTGTCCTTTCGTATGTTATAGGCATTTTAACATACATGGGAACAAAAGGCAACCGTTCAGTGGCAGTCAAAAAGCGAAAGCAGCGGCAGCAGCATGGCGTGGCCGTCCTTGAGGCGATAGGCCTGCCGCTGGGTTTCAAGGCAGCCAAGGAGCGACACCGTCAGGCAATGGCTGACCGTTTCCGGCGGCAGCAGGCAGCGCGCGGCGATTTCTTCGACCGAAGCGTAGGTGTCTTCCTCCACCGTCAATTCGCCCAGCGCCGCGGCCACGCTCAGCGTTTGCGGATCGGTGAAGGGGACAAGCAGCGCGGCTACGCGCTGCACGTCGATAGCAAGACGGCTGCGGTCGGCAAAGAGCACCGCGCCATGGTTCATGGCGCTGCCGTAGCGACCGTCGCTGAGCACGGTGCTGCCCCATTCGCCCTTGTCAAGCATTGCCAGCATTTGCTCCATGCCAAAACCGCTAAAGGCGCTTTTCTCCGAGAAGGCTTGCAGCAGCATCACGGAATGCAGAACGGCCGCCGCCCGGCACAGAAAGGGAAAGCCCGTTTCCAGCGGCATGGCGGCCGCGCTCTGGCGCAGGTCGCGCAGCGCCTCCTCGGCCTTGTTTTCGGACGCGACGCCCAGCAGCATATCGCATGATACGCCGAAGATGTCCGCCAAGGCGGGCAGCAGCTGAATATCCGGGCAGCATTGCCCCGCCTCCCACTTGGAAACGGCCTGGTTGCTGACGCCGAGGCGCTGCGCCAACTGCTCCTGCGTCATGCCGCGTGCTTTGCGCAGCACGGTGATTTGTTCATGAATGCGGATTCCCTGCATGAGGATTCCTCCTTTGACTTGATGCCTATATTGTACGGGAGGGCGGCGGGGGAGACAATGACGGCGCGGTTGAAGACAGGCGGACGCATTCCAACCGCAGGTTGGACGAGGCTTGCCATGCGGTTGAAGAGCGTATATAATAAAGGATGAAATACGAAAGGGGCGGCGGAGATGGATCTGATACGAGAAAGCTATCTGCTCTTGTTTTTTACCTGCGCCGTGCTGGGCTGGATCATGGAGGTTGTATGCAAGCTGATCCAGTTTGGCCGCTTTATCAACCGCGGTTTTCTGATCGGCCCTTACTGTCCCATTTACGGTACGGGCGCGGTGGCGGTCACGCTGCTGCTCAGCCGCTATGAGGATTCGCCGCTGCTGGTATTTGTGATGGCGATGGTGATCTGCGGAACGCTGGAATATCTGACAAGCTATCTGATGGAAAAGCTGTTTCATGCCCGCTGGTGGGATTACAGCCAGCGTCGCTTTAATCTCAACGGGCGCGTGTGCGCCAATACGCTGATCCCCTTTGGCTTGCTGGGGCTGGCGCTGATTTATCTGGCGCGGCCCATGCTGTTCCGCTTTTATGCCCAATGGCCCGAAACGCTGCGGCATGCCGTGTGCGCGGGCATACTGCTGATCCTGCTTGCCGATACGGTTGTATCCACCGTGGTGCTTGGCCGGATACGCAAAATGGCCGAGCTGACCGGCGGCGACGATACCGAGGAGCTGACGCGCCGGGTGCGCGAGGCGCTGCGAAACCGGGGAATGCTGGCGCGGCGCGCGCTGCATGCCTTCCCGCACGCGCGGCTGTATAACCGCCGTTTGCTGCGGCGGCTGCATGAAGCCAGGGCGGAAATCCGCCTGGAGCTCAAGCGCAGGGAAGCGCGGCTGCGCGAGGAGATCCGCGGCCGCAAAAAATAAGCGCAGGAGCCAAAGCTGGCCCTTCAGAGTGCTGACAAAGCCCGCAAACGCAAAAATTCCTTCGAAGAAAGAAAAAATCGAAGGAATTTTTGCTTGCTGTGTCAACTTCACTTGCAGATGGCGGTCACTTACGTCTGTGTAAGCTCCCTGATCTGCAAGTTCGTTTCCTTGCCTTGCGGACTTTCTCAGCCTCTGCCACTCTATTGACTTTGTCAACAGACTGAGGAGCCAAAGCTGGCCCCTGCGGCATGTCAAACATGGATTTCGCCCGCCAGAATGCGCTGGTAATCAGCATAGTTCTTTTCAAGCAGCGCGGGAATGGGCAGGTTGTACGGGCAGCGGCTCATGCAGCGATTGCAGTGCAGGCAGCCGGGGATTTTACCCATCATGGCCTGCGCCTGCTCGTCCAGCCAGTTCTGCGAGGGCGAACGGCGGATCAGCTGGATCATGCGGGCGGCGTTGTTGATCTGGATGCCGGCCGGGCAGGGCATGCAATAGCCGCAGCCGCGGCAGAAATCGCCCGACAGCTCGCGGCGGTCCTCTTCGATCAGCGCTTTCATTTCATCCGTCATCCGCGGCGGCTGCGCCGTGTAGGAGAGGAACTCGTCCAGCTCGCTTTGCCGCTGCACGCCCCAGATGGGGACCACGTTTTCGTATTGGGCGATGAAGGCATAGGCCGCGGCGGAGTTGGTAATCAGGCCGCCGGAGAGCGCTTTCATGGCGATGAAACCGATGTTCTTTTCCGCGCAGCGCTGTACCAAAGCCACGTCCCGGTCGCTTGCCAGATAGCTGAAGGGGAATTGCAGCGTGTCGTACAGGCCGCTGTCCACAATTTCCTCCGCGACGCCGATCTTGTGCGCCGTGATGGAGATAAAGCGGATCTTGCCCTGCCGTTTGGCTTCCTGCATGCATTCATAGAGGCCGGCGCCGTCGCCGGGCCGGTAGCAGCGGTCCGCGCAATGGAGCTGATAAATATCGATGCAGTCGGTTTTCAGGCTGCGCAGCGATTGCTCCAGATCTTTCCAAAAGCCTTCCGGCGTTTTGGCGGCCGTTTTGCTGGCAAGAATAAATTCGTTTCGGCGGCGGCTGATTGCCCGGCCGATCTTTTCCTCGCTGTCGCTGTATGCGCGGGCGGTGTCGAAAAAGGTCATGCCGCCGTCCAGCGCGCGGCATAGAAGGCGCTCGGCCTCTTCAAAGCTCACGCGCTGGATGGGCAGCGCGCCAAAGGCGTTTTGTTCGGTGACAAGGCCGGTGCGGCCCAGCGTTACTTTGGCCATGACGGATCGCTTCCTTTCGTATTGCGGAATATGCTTTGATTATGCCTTATTTGCCCAAGGCTGTCAATGCTTTTTGCGGCGGTAGATTTTGCACGGCTGCATGTGTACGTGCATCATGCGCCGCACGGGCGCGGTATCGCCGTCCCAGGGGATGGCAGGCAGCATGCCTGTCCATTCGCTGGCCGAAGCGATGGCGTCCAGCGCGTCCAGCTCGTCTTTCATCAAAACTCCCTCCCTTCCGGCTTTATTATGGGCCGGCCGCGCACGCCTGATGCGGCGCGGCATAAGGTGATAGAGAAGGGAGGAAAGACCACATGAACCTGATTCTGTGGATCGCGCTGGGCGCGCTGGCGGGCTATCTGGCATGCGTGGTGATGGACTATCCCCGCAAGGGACTGGTTTGGAATATATTGGTTGGTATGATCGGCGCGGCACTGGGCGGTTTTCTGGCGGTGATGCTGGGACTGGGGCCCATCGGCGGGCTGAACCTGTACAGCCTTTTGATCGCGGTTGCGGGCGCGTGCCTGCTGCTCATGATTTTGTCATGGATTCGTAAACGAATCGGCTAACTTGCTTCCTTGATTTTTCGGCGGGCGGCTGATACACTATGTTTATAAGGAGGTAGGCATATGGATCTCTGCCCGCTGAACCGTTTTTTTTCGCCTGCGCAGCGTGCGCGCTATGCTGAGACGCTTGCGCGGCGTTACAGCTGCCGCAGCTTTGCCGCCGCGCCGGACAGCGCGGCGCTGGCTGCGCTCAATTATGCCGCCGTCCGCGTATGCCTGCCGGGCGTGCGCATTGTGATTGGCGATTGCCCGCGGAAGCTGTTTTTTTCCATTCCGCCGGCAGGCGGGATCAGGGGCGCGGAGAAGGTCGCCTATGTGATTTCCTCTTGCGAACAGGCGGATGCGCTGCTGCTGAGCGGGATTAGCGGCGAGGCATTTGTGCTGGAGGCGGAAGCTATGGGCGTTGCCACCTGCTGGGTTTCGGGTACCTACCGCCGCCGCGCGGTCAATACGGCGGTGGAACCCCATGAGCGCGTCGCGGCCGTAATCGCGCTGGGACAGGCTGCCGTGCATGAGCGTCAGCACGCGCAGAAGCGCAAGAGTCTCAGCGATATTTGCCTGAGCGATCCTTCCGCCTGGCCGCTGTGGGCATATCATGCCGCCGAGGCCGTGCGCCGCGCCCCGTCGGCCCTTAATTTTCAGCCCTGGCGGCTGAACTATGGCCAGCGCACGCTGCGCCTGCTGGGGAAAAGGCGCAACACCCTGGATATGGGCATTGCCATGCTGCATATGGACGCTGCGGTCAAGGGCAGCCGCCATTGGCAGTGGGGAGAAGGCAAGTGCATTGCCCACATGACCGTGGAGGATGACGAGGCATGACGCTGCTGGATCAGCTGGAACAGAAAAACGCGCGCGCGAACGCTCCTTTGGCCGAGCGTATGCGCGCGCGCACGCTGGATGAATTTTGCGGGCAGGAGCATTTGCTGGGCCCGGGGCGGCTGCTGCGCCGTGCCGTGGAGGCCGACCGCCTGACCTCAAGCATTTTTTACGGCCCGCCGGGCTGCGGCAAGACCACGCTGGCGCATGTGATCGCCGCGCAGACCAAGTCTGCCTTTGCGCGCATGAACGCCGTGACCTCCGGCGTGGGCGATGTGCGCGAGGTGCTGGAAAAGGCACGGGAGCGCCGCGCGCTTACGGGGCAGAGCACGTATCTTTTGCTGGATGAATGCCACCGCTGGAACAAGGCCCAGTCCGATTCCATTCTGCCTGCCATCGAGGAGGGGCTGATCCGTTTTATCGGCTCGACCACCGAAAATCCCATGATCTCCATGACGCCGGCCATCGTCAGCCGCTGCCGTGTGTTTGCCTTCCGCCCGCTGTCGGCGCAGAACGTGCGCCAGATCCTGCTGCGCGCGGTCAGCGATCCTGAGCGCGGTCTGGGGGGGATGAACGTTACCATTGACGAAGACGCACTCTCCCATATCGTTTCGGTGGCCAATGGCGACGTGCGCTCGGCGCTCAACGCCCTGGAGCTGGCGGCGCTGACGACCCCTACCACGCGCGAGGGGATCCGCATCACGCTGGCGGTCGCGGAGGAGAGCATCCAAAAGCCTGTCATCCGCTGCGACGATACGCTGTATTACGACATGCTTTCCGCCTTCTGCAAGAGCCTGCGCGGGTCGGACAGCGACGCGGCGCTGTTCTGGTTCAGCCGCCTGATCTATGCGGGGGCCGATCCCCGGCTGCTGGTGCGGCGCGTTATCGCCCATGCCAGCGAGGATGTGGGGCTGGCCAATCCGGTTGCCATGCTGCAGGCGGTGGCCGCCGGGCAGGCGCTGGAGCTGGTGGGCATGCCCGAGGCCAGGCTGTCCATTGCCCAGGCGATCATTGCCGTGTGCGAAAGCCCCAAAAGCAACAGTGTGGTATGCGCCATTGACGCGGCCATGGCGGCGGCCTCGGACGCGCGGGGAGATGTGCCCGCCTATCTGCGCGATACTCATTATAAAGGAAACGAACGCGTCGGCGCGGCGGGGAAGGACTACCTGTATCCCCATGATTTCCCCGGGCACTGGGTGGCGCAGCAGTACCTGCCCGACGAGCGGAAAAACGATGTGTATTATCGCCCTTCCGACCAGGGGCATGAGGCCAAAATCAAAAAGCGCAAGGATGACTGAGCATCTCTGCGCTTTAAGATGGGTTACTTCTGCTTCATCAGCTTGAGCAGCTGCTTGCCTACCAGGAGCGATACCACCACGCAGATGGCGGCGTCAGGCAGCATATAGGTCAGGTTGTACCACACGCTGGCCCACCAGGCCGTTTCCCAGAAGACCACGCCCGCCAGCGCCGCGCACAGCGTGCGCAGCAGCGCCGCGATGGCAATGCCGATGTAGAGGCCGTACTTTTTATTGAGCTTGGGGCCGACACCGGCAAAGCCCAGCACCGCGTAGGCCAGCACATAGTCCAGCAGCGCCTGCCAGGGATTGAGAATGTACGCGCCCTGGAGAAGCTGCAAAAGGCCCAGCGCCGTGCCGGCCAGCAGGCCGGGAGCCGTGCCGAAGGAAACGGCGAAGAGCATGACCGGCAGCATGGACGCGGGCGTGACGGAGCCGCCCGAGGGCATGCGGAACAGGCGGATCAGCGCCAGCACCGCAGAAAGAGACACGCACAGCGCGCCGTAGGCAACCATCTGCGCCGTCCACTTTTTACGGTCGCGCAGGACGATGAGCAGAATGACGCCCAGCAGCGCCACCGCCGCGATGGACGCCCAGCCGCTCAGGGGGAGTTCGGCAAGTTTTTTGAACATGGGGTTCAGCCTCCTTTTGTTTCCCGCAATATAAAACCCGCATGCGATCTTGCATGCGGGAAACGGCGCAGAACCCCAAAGGCTCTACTGCTTCCGCTTCCCTACGGTAGGATGATCTACACAGGTTCAAGGGGACCGGCTCGTGATCGAGCCATCTCAGCCGCTTTGCGACGCCCCCGCGGGTATGCAAGCATTATAACACAAAAAACGACACTGTCAAGGAGTACCAAAGCCATGCCGCACCATTTTTTTGCATATATGAACAGAATGAAGTATATCCGCCGCTGGGGACTGATGCGCAACACCCAGATGGAGAACGATATGGAGCATGCCTTCCAGACGGCGATGATCGCCCATGCCATCGCGCTGCTGGGCAACGCCCGCTATCGCCGCGAGTATGACGCGGAGCATATCATGGCCCTGGCCATGTATCATGACGCCAGCGAGGTCATCACCGGCGACCTGCCT
>JAHZHX010000025.1:25119-25696 GCA_019420065.1 Clostridiales bacterium
ACGCCCATCAAGCATAACAACCCCACTATCAAAAATGAGTATCACAAGCTGGAGGACGCCGCCGCCAAGCGCCTGGTGAGCATGCTGCCTGCCGATATCCAGCCCGATTTTGCCAAGCTGATTATGGCCGACGAGACCAGCGCTGATTGGCGTGTCGTCAAAGCGGCGGACAAAATCAGCGCCTATATCAAATGCGTGGAGGAGCGCAAGGGCGGCAACCGCGAGTTTATTCAGGCCGAGAGCACCACGCTTGCCTCCATCCGTTCCATCAATCTGCCTGAGGTGCAGGATTTCATGGATGATTTTGTGCCGGGCTTTGGCATGTCGCTGGACGAGATTTCGCGCTGAAACAAAGCGCCTGTCAGGGCGGGAGAGATTTTCCCGCCCTGTTTTTTCATGCCCAGGATTGTATGCATTTTGTATTTTTTTACTATAAAAAATGTATATGTGCCTGAAAATAGCTTGACATTTTCCCTATGGTATTATATTCTAATTTCTGTAAATACTGCCTCATGGCGAAAAGCGTCCGGAACGGGTGATTTTCCCATAAGCGCGCAAAGGTGTCGCTGCCTGTGAA
>JAHZHX010000026.1:0-1695 GCA_019420065.1 Clostridiales bacterium
GTTTTCCCCCAGCAGCGGCACCATGTCGGCAACCGTTGCCAACCCCGCCAATTCCAGGCAAGGCAATATCTGCTGCCCTGTCAGCGCGCAGCACAGCTTATACGCGAGTCCCGCTCCACACAGGTTCTTGCAGGGAAAATCCCCCAGCGTGGGATGCAGCAGCGCATCCGCCCCAGGCAATGGGTCGGGCAGCGTATGGTGATCGGTCACGATCACGCGCATCCCCAGCTCCTGCGCCAGAGCAATTTCCGTCTGACCCGTCACGCCGCAGTCCACCGTAATCAGCAGCCCGCCCGCGCGTGCCAGACCGCGTATGGCGACAGCGTTAAGCCCATACCCCTCGGCCTGACGGTCGGGAATATATACCCGCGCCTGCGCGCCAAGATCACGCAGCGTTTCCCACAAAAGGGCGCTGGCGCACACGCCGTCGCAGTCATAATCGCCATATACGACGATGGGCGCATGCGCGGCAATGGCGTCGCGTATCAGCGCGCAGGCCCGCTCCATCCCCTGAATCAGAAAGGGATCGGCCAGATCGCTTTCTGCCGGGTACAAAAAGGACTGCGCAGCCTCCGGCGTATCCGCGCCGCGGGCAATCAGCAAGGGAGCCAGTATATCCGATACGCCAGGGATACTCCCCTTTGCGCCGCGAAAAGTAAATCGATGCATAAAACTCCTTTGTGATAGGATAAAGCGTTCCCCCTTGTTGAGAGGGAACGCTTTGTCAGGAACAAACCGCGAGTTTATTTCGCCGCGCCGTACAGGCTGCTGCGGCTGCCCACCGCGCGGAAGCAGCAGCTGAGCGCCACGCGCAGGAACACAAACAGCATCGCCGCGCTGATAATCGCGGACAGGGCGATCATGCGGCCCAGCACGCCGTACAGCGCGCCCTGGAAGGCAAACATGAGCACCAGGCCCACGGCCAGCGTCACGCCATACACCGCCAGCAGCATGCGGGTATTCTTCTTAAAGCTTGCGCGCAGCGCCGCATGCGCGCCCATGCCGGCACGGATGCTGCCCGCCATCGCGCCAAGAAGCGACACCAGGCCAAAGACGAACAGCGCTTCGCACACGATCAGCACGATCAGCGCGCCCAGCGTCAGCGTCCAGTTCGCGCTCACGGCCGTCACAGCCACCGCCAGGCAGAACAGCACCACCTGCGCGCACACCGTCCAAGCGCCAACCACGCCGCCAAAGCGGGCAACCGCCAGCAGATACAGACACACCAGCAGCAAAGCAACCGCCACGCCGATGATCGCGCCGTTCAGGAAGCCTTCCATAGATGCGGCGGCAGCGCCCTCCTCGCTTACGGTCATCGCCATGGGCAGCACGCCGGAGCGCAGACAGTCGGCCACAATGAAGGCCGTGCTCCAATCCTGCGTGGCAATGGAAAGCACATTGTTTTGCAGCGCCGCAAGACGCACGGCCGCCACATAACTGCCATCCATCATCAGGTAAACGTATTCGCCCGCATGCGCGCTGAGCAGTTCGTTATAAGCCTTCGCGCCCTTCTTGGTCAGCTGCAGCTGGATCTGATAGACGCCGTTTTCGCCCGTGTAATAGTACGCCTGCTTGATCGCGGAAGCGTCCATCACCGGCTCGCCAAAGGAACTGTCCGCTTCGTTATAGAAGGCAAAATTAAATTCGCCCACCGGGGACACCAGGGTCGCGATCAGGGAGTTATAGGCGTTTTCC
>JAHZHX010000026.1:1705-25108 GCA_019420065.1 Clostridiales bacterium
CGGCGTTGTTTTCCACCTACACATCCGCCGTGCCCACGACCAGCTCGGCGCGCGCTTTGATCACCTTGGCCGCTTTTTTGAGCGCCTTGGCAAAGTCGGCGTCGCTCATGTCGCCCTGCTCCGCCGTCAGGGTATAGCTGTAACCGCCGGCGAGCTTGGCCTCGGGACGGATGGCCTCCTGCCAATTATCATTGATGGTATTGGGAATATAAGCTACCTGACGGTACAGGGCGCGGCGCACTTCCTCGCCGTTCTCGGTCACGGTCACATACTGCGTGTTGCGGCCGCAAATGCCCAGCACCACGCCCACGACGGTGGCCGCCAGCAGCACAACCAGCACCACGGCGCTGATAATCTTGTTCACATTTTTCATCTGAATACGCTCCTTTTATTTTTTTATGCCGGAAAACGCGCAAACCTCCGTTACCCGGCGCGATCACTGAAATGGAATGCCTCATACGCCGCCCGAAAGTAGCAGGCTTTCAGTACCGGCGTTCCGTTGCGGCTGCATACCGGCGCGGGCGGAAGCTCCCGCCGTTCCTGCCGGGGCAAAGCCTCGGGCAACGCTCCCGGCTCCCCGGCAGCGTCCTTCTTTTGCGGCGCGGGCGGAAGCACGGCCTGAACAGCGGTACGCGGCAGCGGCATAGAAGCGTCGCGCTCCGCCTGCGCCTGCGCCAGCATATGCAGCGACAGCCACAGCACGGCCACAAACAAAGCCGCGAACAGCGCCTTGCCTTTCACTTCTTCCGCCTCCTTCCCGCTGGAATAATTTATATTATAGCGTGTTTTCAGCCTCTTGGCAACTGCCGGATATCCTGTCCGAGAAAGGGAAGTTTCAGGCAGTTGCGCTGGTCATACAAACGTGAGAAAACGCGCTCCGTATAGCGTGCCTTCAGCTCGTTCAGGCTCAGATTGGTGCTGATTACGGTACACAGGCGGGCGCTCTGCCGCTCGTTAATCAGGTTGAAAAGCTGCTCCACGGTAATATTTTCGATCATGGGCTCGGTGCCCAGATCGTCGATCAAAAGCAGCTGGGTTTCATACAGCGCGTCCAGCTCCTCCTGCGCGCGGGCAAAGATTGCCTGCCGCGCCGTGCGGATCAGCTGATTGGCCGTGATGCACAGGGCGGGCACGCCCTCCTCCCGCGCCTGCGCATGGATGGCGCGCAGCAGAAAGGTTTTGCCCAGCCCGCTGCCGCCAAACATCAGCAGCGTGCGCTGCGGCGGGGCGGGCAGCGCCTCGGCAAAAGCGCGGCACTTGTCGCGCAGCATGCGCGTGTACTGCCGCTGGGTAACGTCCGTTCCAGGCAGCGGCGTATCGGGGAACACGCTGTCGTCATAGGCGGCAAAGGTCTGCTCGTCCTCAAAGCCGCGGTCGGTTTCCAGCATGGCGGCATACATGGCGCGGGCGCAGCTGCACAGCGTTTTTTTCCCGCTGCCGGTATAACCCGTATCCTCGCACAGGGCGCAGGCGAATACCGGCTCCAGATAATCCTCCGCAAAGCCGTTTTGCGACAGCAACCGCTTGATTTCCGCATTCCAGCGCTCCACCTGCGCAGGCAGAGCGGGGTCGCTGGGCGCGGCAAAGGCGCTGTACACCCCGCGCATGACCGCCTCGCGCCGCCTGTCCATGATTTTGCCGATCTCCGGGCAAGCCGCAAGCGCCTCCCGCCTGCGGCGTTCTTCCTCGCGCTCGTTGCGCATGCGCTGCTCCGCAAGCGCCTCCAGCACCTTCTGCAAAACATTACTGTTCATTCAGATTGCGCGCCTCCTTGATCAAATCGGCGGTAAAGGCGTTCAGCTCCTCATCGCTGTACTCCCGCTGGGTATACTGCTGCGCCGCCACCCTGCGCGCCGTTCCCTGCGCCGGGGCGCGCTGCTCTTTGCGGGCGGCGACCTGCGCGGGAGAGGTAATCCCCTCCTCGTGCCAGGCTTGCAAAATTCTGTCCATATAAGGCAGCTTTTTGTCCGCTCCGCGCGACTGTTCCGCGGCCAGCAGCAGCATTTCCTCGCTCATGCCGTAGCTCTGCCATTTTTTATAAAGCGTGCGGTCGCTTGCCGTTGGCCTGCCGGACAGGCCCAACGCCTCAAACAGCGGCTGCAGCGCGCGATTGACGGCGTGCATTTCTTCAAAATAGACGCGCGCAGTCTGCGCGGCGGCAATGCCGCGGCGGCTCAGCCCCTCGCACGTTTTGACCACGGCGTCCAGATCGCCCCCGGCGGCGCGCGTTTCCTGCGCCACAAGCAGCACAAAATCCGCGGGGTAGCTTGCCGTCAAGCGCTGATATACCGGCGCGATCAGGGCTGGCGCGCCCTTGTATCCCAGCGCCTGAGCGAACGCGCGCAGCGCCGCATGAGCGTCCTTTTCCTGCGCCAGCTGGCTGCGCAGCGCGTCGCCCGTTTTGGGCGTATCGCTCCCCTTGGCCGCGCGGGTACGAATACCCTGCAAAATGCCGTCCAGATAGGCAAAGGTCGGCTCGCCCTTGGTCGTCTCCCGGCAGGCTTCCAGGATCGCTTCCCCGGTGTATTGCCACTCCTGCGTCCACTTGCGGTACAATTCCATCTCGTCCTGGCTGGCACCGCGGCGCTTGCCCAACCGGCGCAGCACGGCGCGCGCCCCCTCCTCAACGCGGCGGCTGTTGGCAAAATAATCCTCCGCGTCCTCCAGCGTGACAACGTTGTTCTCGCACATGCGCACCGCTTCGGCCTGCGCCGCCTGAAAAGAGAACTGTACGCCGCGCGTGGCAATGCAGTGCGACAGCAGCATCAGCACCGTTTCCTGGCGCAAATGCAGATCCTGCACCCATTCCCAGGCCAGGGCAATATCGGCAGGGCGTACCTTGCGCCGCTCGCCAAAGAGCGCATACACATCCTCGGAGAAAGACACGTAGGCCATATCGGCTTCCATATCCGCCTCGCCCGTGAGCAGCAGCTGCAGCGCGCTGCGGAAGCGGTATACCGGCGGCTGATCGCTGACGCGCGTCACCAGGCGGCGGCGTTCCCAATACCGCAGCGCGCTCTCCACCTCGTTCTCGCCCATGCCCAAATCATGCGCCAGCGAGGCCATGGACGTTTCCTCGCCCGCATGCGCGCTGAGAAACAGCGCATACAGGTAAACCTTTACATAATCGCCACGCGCCGCCGGCAGATAATCCTGTATAAAAACATTGTCTATGGTTGTCGCGCCGAAATGACGCATGCTCTCGTCCCGTTCAAACATGATCCATTCTCACTTTTTCTTTTCGTAATCCGCAAGGGCCAGCGCCCGCTCCACCGCCGCGGCCGCATCCGCGCGCAAATCGGGCGCGTCGGGCGGCGTTTCCGAAAGGCAAACATGCAGAAAGAACTCGCGCGTGCCCGCGTTTCCCGTCACCGGCGAATGCGTTACATGCATTGCGCGGGCATAGGGCAGCGCGTTCACATCCCGAATCAGGTCATCAAGCACCGTTTCATACGCCCCGTCCGGCAAAACGCCGCTGCGGCGCGCTTCCATATCCTCCACCTCAAAGAGGGGCTTGACCAGGCATATCAGTTCGCCCTCCCGGTGCAGAATCTCCGCAAAGGCCGGAATGCCCTTGCGCAGAGACAGATAGCTCAGATCCACCGTGCCCAGCGTCGGCCGCGGTTCCAAATGAAGCAGCCTTTCATCGGAGATATTGGTTTTCTCCAGATTGACGACACGCGGATCTTGCCGCAGCGACCCCATTAGCTGCCCATACCCAACATCCACCGCGTAAACGGCGCGCGCACCATGCTTGACCAGACAATCGGTAAACCCGCCTGTCGAAGCCCCCGCGTCAATGCACACGCGATCCTGCACCGTAACGCCAAAGTCGCAGATCGCGCCGCTCAGCTTCAGCCCGCCCTTGGCCACATAGGGCTTTTGCCCGCCGCGCAGACGCAGTACGGTATCCGCGGGAAGCATCTGCCCCGCCCCCGTCACGCGAAGCGTGCCGGCAAACACGTCCCCGGCCATGATGCAGGCGCGCGCCTCTTTTTCATTATCACACAATCCCTGCGCGAGCACAAGCTCCAGCGCCTTACTTTTCTTTGCCATTGTTTTCCCTTCCGTGCGGCACAAGACCGGAAAAAATCGTGCGTTCCTCGTCGCTGGTCAAATGGATTTCGCCGCCGTACTTTTCCAGCGTTTTGCGCACAATGTAAAGTCCCATGCCCCGGCCCTCCCCATGGCTGGATACGCCCGCGTCAAAGATCCTGCGCTGGCTTTCGGGCGGGATCACCGGCCCGTTGTTGGAAACCGAAAAGGCAAAGCCATGCACATCCTCGCGCAGCATGATGCTGATATGAGGATTTACGATTCCCTCCAGCGCGTCGCAGGCGTTGTCAATCAGGTTGGAGAGCACACGGCACAGCTCCCAGGCCGGAATGGGCGGATCCTTCCACCGGCCATTCACGTCCAGCTCGGTCAGAATCCCGGCGTTCTCGCAATCCGCCATCTTGGCGCGCAGCAGCGCGTTAATGGCCGGGCTATCGGTACGCATCGTGCGGGAAACCGACTGCATATCGCCGTAAACGCGCTCGATGTAATCCCCCGCCTCCTGATATTCGTTCATTTCAATCAGGGAGAACACCACTTGCAGATGATTGAGGAAGTCGTGCCGCTGCGCGCGCAGCGCCCGGTTCAGTTCATCCATCTGGCGCACCATGTCGCCCAGGGTATCCGCCTCGTCGGATTTGCGGCGCGCCGCCAGCGCCTCGCGGATGTCAATCAGCGCGCCCACCGTCACCACCAGCGCGATGATGCAGGTCACAATATCAAGCATGCGCACCTGCTCGACCATCAGCAGCGCCGCCAGGATCCACACCGCGCCGATTTGCAGAGAATTGACGATCACCGCGTACAGCGCCGTGCGGCGCACGTTGATTTCCTTTCGTTTTGCCGCAATTTTCATGCGTTCATCAACCTTTCCCGTAAAAACGACAGAATCCTCCGCTCCGCGCGGCTGACCTGCATCTGCGTCATATCCAGGCGCGCCGCCGTTTCCCGCTGGCTGAGCGCCGCAAAAAAGCGCAGTTCAATCAGCCGCCTGTCCCGCTCCTCCAAAGCGGACAGCGCCTGCCGCAGATCCGCCCGTTCCTCAAGGCGGCCAAACAGCGCGTCCGCGTCGCCGGATGGCTCCTTTCCCACGCCGGCCAGCATGTCCATGGAAACCGTCCCCTGCGCGTTCCGGCCCAAAATCGCTTCCAGCACGCGCCGCGCCGGCCAGCCAAGCGCCGCGGCCAGCTCTGAAACAGCCGGCTCGCGCTGCCATGCCAGCGTCAGCTCCGCCCGCTTTGCCGTCAGCTTTGCGGCGTCCTCATAGAGAGCGCGGGGCACACGCACAGCCTGCGCATGGTCGCGCAGCTCGTTGCGCACCGCGCCGGCTGCACACTGCGCCGCCCAGGCGGCAAAGGGCACCTGCGTATCCGGCGCATAGCGGGACAGCGCCCGCATGCAGGCCAGCAGCGCCACCTGCTGCAAATCATGCAGCTCCATCCCCCGGCCGCGAAAACGGTAGGCAATGCGCCCGCACAGGGGAACGCAGGCCTGCGCCACCGCCTCCCGCGCCGCGGCGTCCGGTCTTTCCAGCCAGGCCCGCACGCTGCGTTCAAGCTCCTTTGTATCCATGGGCTCAGCCCTCCAGACGCAGCGCCATGCGCACGCCCGTGCCGCCGCGCGCATCGGCAAAGAGCGTTACCTCATTCATCAATGTAGACAGAATCGCCCGGCTCACGCTGTCCTCCCCGCAGGGTACGCCCGCGCGCCCGGAAAAGCGCAGCGACAGCGCCACCGTTGCACCGTCGCGCCGGTAGAGATCCGCGTTGACCGTCTCCCGCTGCGCGTCCGGCGCGCTCAGGAGATAATCCAGCGCTTCCTCGGCTGCCGCGCACAGATCCTCCAGCGCGTCCACCGGCATATCCAGCGCCGCCGCCGCGCCCGCAACCGCCATACGCACAAAAACGCCGTAATCCCGCCGAGCGGGAAAGGAGAAGCTGATATTATCCGTCATTTTTTCTCCACCACTTTCATATCCTTGCGCGGAAGCGTTGTCATCAGCGTGGCCAGCATATCCTCCGCGTCCTCGCACCACCAGGAGCGCGGCGCCAGCAGCGTCACGTTCTCCTCCGGCAGATTCATGTACACCGGCACGCTGCCGGGCTGTCGCTGCAATACCTCGCGCACCGTTTCCATCTGCGCGCGCGCAAGGCGCAGGTACAGCCGCACAGGCGCGCGGCGGGCGCGCTCCACATCCGAAATTTCTTCCTCCGGCGGCGGCAGGGGCGTCAGCGGCTCCACCACATCCACCAGGAGCTTTGTATCCTCTTCTTCCCGCACGCTCAAATGCCCGGTCAAAAGCAGCGGCGTGTCCAGCTGCAAAAGCTTGTTGTAGCGTTCAAAAATGCGCGGGAACAGCAGACACTCGATCTGCCCGGTCAGATCCTCGATGGTAATAAAGCCCATCATGCTGCCCTTTTTGGTGGCCTTGGGGCGCAGCGCCGTCAAAAGCCCGCCCATCGTGACCGCCCGGCCGTCCTCATTGAGCCCGCCGTCCGGCCGCTCCTTGAGCTCCAGCACCCAGGCCGTATTGATCTCAAGCCCTTCCAGTTCCTTGCGGTATTCGTCCAGCGGATGGCCGGAAACATATACGCCGGTCATCTCCTTCTCCATTTCCAGCAGCTGCTTATGGGAATATTCGCCCACGTCCGGATAGGTATCCTCCGTTACCAGACCGGCGGTAGGCTGGCCCATATCAAACAGCGAAATCTGCCCGGCCACGTTCTGCCGCCGCTTGTTGACATTTGCGTCCAGCGCTTGGATGAACACACGCATGCATTGCAGGCGCGTCGCGCCCATCCCGTCAAAGCAGCCCGCCATAATCAGGCTTTCCACCGCGCGCTTGTTCACCTGTTCGGAATCCACGCGGCGACAAAAATCGTATACGTCCCGGTAACGCCCGGTCAGCGTCCGCTCGCGAACGATCGCGTCCACCGCCGCGTTGCCCACATTTTTCACGCCGCTCATGCCCATGCGCACGCATTTTACGCCCGCCTCGTTCTTTTCTACCGTAAAGCGGCGGGCGGAATGGTTGATATGCGGCGGCAGCACGGGAATGCCCTTGCCGCGGCAATACTGGATATACCCCGCCACCTTGGCGGCGTTGCCCACCACGCTGTTCATCATGGCGGCCATGAACTCGCTGGGATAATAGTATTTCAGCCAGGCCGTCTGCATGGCGACCACGGCGTAGCAGGCGGCATGCGCCTTGTTGAAAGCATAGGAGGCAAAGGCCGTCATCTCGTCAAAGATATGCTCGGCCACCTCGGCAGGCACGCCGCGGCTGACGGCCCCGGGCACGTTTTCCTCGGGCGAACCGTAAACAAAGTTCTTGCGCTCCTTGGCCATCACGTCTTTTTTCTTTTTGGCCATAGCGCGGCGCACCAGGTCGCTGCGGCCATAGGAATACCCCGCCAGATCGCGCACAATCTGCATCACCTGCTCCTGATACACCATGCAGCCGTAGGTTACGTCGAGGATGGGCTGGAGCAGCGGCGTTTCATAATGCACGCTGGCGCGGTCGCGCTTGCCGGCGATATAACGGGGAATGGATTCCATCGGTCCCGGGCGGTACAGGCTGATGGCGGCGATGATATCCTCAAAATTTTCGGGCTGCATATTGGTCAGGAAGGAGCGCATGCCCCCGCCTTCCAGCTGGAACACGCCGTCGGTATCGCCCTGGGAGATCATGGCGTATACCTTGAGATCGTCCAAAGGGATCTCCTGCGGCTGCATCTCAATGCCCTGCGAGCGCATGAGGTCCAGCGTATCGCGAATCACCGTCAGCGTCCTCAGGCCCAGAAAATCCATTTTGAGCAGGCCCAGCTTTTCGATCACGCCCATGGGGAACTGGGTGGTAATCACCTCGTCGTTCGTTTGCAGGGGGACGAAGTGGACCGCCGGCTCGCCCGTAATCAGCACGCCCGCCGCGTGGGTCGAGGCATGGCGCGGCATGCCCTCCAGCAGCAGGGAAAAATCGATCAGCCGTTTGACGCGCGCGTCGTTTTCGGCACGCTCGCGCAGCTCCGTCGAAATGTTCAGCGCCTTTTCCAGCGTCATGCCCAGATCGGTCGGCACCAGCTTGGCAATGGCGTCCACCTCGGCATAGCTGTATCCCAGCACGCGCCCCACGTCGCGGATCACGCCGCGCGCCGCCATGGTGCCAAAGGTGATGATCTGGCTCACATGATCCTGCCCGTACTTGCGTGCCACATAGTTGATGACCTCCTGCCGCCGCTCATAGCAAAAGTCCATGTCGATATCGGGCATGCTCACGCGCTCCGGATTGAGAAAGCGCTCAAAGGTCAGATTGTATTTGAGCGGATCCAGCTGGGTGATATTCAGGCAATAGGCCACGATGCTGGCCGCGCCGCTGCCCCGCCCCGGGCCCACCATGATCCCGCTGTCCTTGGCAAACTTGACAAAATCCCAAACGATCAGAAAATAATCCACATACCCCATCTGGCTGATGACGCTCAGCTCATATTCCATGCGCTCGCGCGCCGCCGCGTCGTCCGCCGCATAACGCTCGGCCAGTCCCGTTTCCACCAGCCTGCGCAGCAAGGACAGACTGGTCTCCCCCTCCGGCACCGGAAAATGCGGCAAATGCACGGTATGGAAATCAAATTCCACATTGCAGCGCATGGCGATCTCGTGCGCGCGCTGCACTGCGTCTGGAAAGGAAGGAAACAGGGCGTTCATTTCCTCCTCGCTTTTGATATACAGCTGATCGGTTTCCATACGCATGCGCTCTTCGTCGTCCAGCGTTTTTCCCGTCTGGATGCACATGAGCACTTCCTGCGCCTCGGCGTCCTCCCGGCGCATATAATGGCAGTCGTTGGTGGCAACCATGGGCACGCCGGTGCGCTCGCTCATATCCACAATGCGGGGCAGCAGGCGCTTTTCATCCGCGATGCCGTGATCCATGATCTCGATAAAGAAATTGCCGTGGCCAAACATTTCGTCCATTTCGCGCACATACTTTTCCGCCTCGGCAATGCGCCCGTCCAGCAGCAGCTTGGGCAAATCGCCCGACAGGCAGGCAGTCAGGCAGATCAGCCCCTCGTGATGCTCGCGCAGAAGCTTGTAATCAATGCGCGGACGGTAATAAAAGCCGCGCGTAAAGGCCTCGCTGCACAAATACATCAGGTTTTTATAGCCCGTTTCATTCTCGCACAAAAGAATCAAATGGCTGTATTCCCGGTTGGCATAGATTTTTTCGTCCATATTGGCGCACAGATACATCTCGCAGCCGATCACGGGATGGATCCCCGCGTCCTTGCAGGCCGAATAAAAGTCGATCACCCCATACAGCACGCCATGGTCGGTAATGGCGCAAGCGTCCATCCCCAATTCCTTCAGGCGCTTGGGCAGCGACTTGATGCGGCACGCGCCGTCCAGCAGGCTGTATTCGGTATGCAGATGCAAGTGTGCAAAAGGCATGGGTATACCTCCCCATTTTTTATCTTCCTTATTATAACGCAAATAGCCCCGGAAGGCAATTCCCCATCAGCCAGCAAAGCAGAAAAGCCAGCGCCGCGCGGCACAGCGCGGGCGGCAGCAGTTCTCCCACCCCCAGCCCGTTTTTCTGCCAGAAAGCCGCGCACTGCATCAGGATGGAAAAGCCGCCAAAGGAGGTCGCCGCGCAAAGCAGGCTCACAAGCAGCCGGCGCGGCAGCGGCAGGGCGATCAGCGCCCGGCAGCCGCCCGTCACCTCGCAGACCGTCTGCAAGGCGGCGCGCAGGGGCGCGCTCAACGGCAGCGCGCAGGACAGAAGCGCGCTGAGCACCGCGCCCATCGCCACGCAGGCGCTGACCGTAAGCATCGACAGCGCTCCCTGCGCTACCGCCTGCGGAATGGTCAGCGTCGGCAGCCGCAGCCGCAGCGCCCCTTTTTCGCGCACTGGGAAAAAGAATCCGCTGAGCAGCGCCGCCAGCAAATGACAGAAAAGCGCCAGCCGAGCCTGCGCCGTGCTCTGAAGCCACAGCGAGAGCGTGGCAAGAAAATACATGGGACTCATCACGCCGGTCATGGCGGCATAGCGGCGCGCGCGCTCCCGGGGCAGCCCGGCGTCCTGGAACAATCGCGCCCCGGCCGGCGAGCCGCCCAGCAGCGACAGCCCTATCAGCACCGGCCCGGGCAGGCTTTTGCCCGCCGTGAGCAGCAGCGCGCACACCGTAAAGGGCAAAAGCGCCGGGAGTACACTATCGCAAAACAGCGTCAGCGCCCCCAGCGCGCTCTGCGCCGTTATTTCCGGAAAGGCCAGCATCAGGCCCAGCAGCGCCCCCAGCAGCGCAGACTGTAAAAATGAGAGAAATCGCACGCGCAGTTCTCCTTTTCACTTTTCATTTTGGCGACATTCTATTATAATGGTATAAAAGGGGGGGATATGTCATGAAACTGGCGACGGCCAAAATGCCGGACATGCCGGAACTGCTTGGGCTCTACCGCGCCTGCGCCGCGCAGGAAAACAGCGTCTGGGATGAATACTATCCCAACACGCAGACAGCAGCGGCGGATATTGCGGCAGGCTCGCTTTATCTGCTGCGCGGCAGAGGCGCGCTTGTCGCCTGCGCCAGCATCATCGCCCCCGAAGACGAAGAACGCGGCTCTATGTACCGCCCTTGCCGGAATCCCTGCGCGCTGGCGCGCATCGGCGTGCATCCCGCTTTTCAGGGGCGCGGCTATGGTGGGCTGATGCTGCGGCTGTGCCTGCGCATCGCCCGCGCCCAGGGCCGCGACAGCATGCGCCTGCTGGTCGGCCCGCGCAACCGTCCAGCCGTGCGAATGTACCATCGCGCGGGCTTTCAGCCCTGCGGCATGCGCCGTGCATGGGGCGAGGTCTGGATCTGCATGGAGCGTGGATTATGAAAAAAGCAATTCGTTTTCTGGCCCTGACGCTGGCGCTCATGGCCGCCCTGCCCGCTCAGGCGCTGACAATACGCATCGACGCGCAGGAAAGCGCGCTTTTGCCGCCGCAGGCGCTGGCCGTTTTGCAGACGCTGCTTGACAAAACGGTGCTTTGCTGCACGCCGTCGGGCTTTTGCCTGCAATATGACGGTGAAGCGCTGCTTTATGCCGGGATGAACGGCGCGGACGGCTATATCGCCGCGGGAGGTACAGTATCCCGCGTTGCCCTTCCCGCAGTCAGCTTTGCCACGCCGCAGCAAACCGCACAGGCGCTGGGCGCGCTTTTACAGCCCTGGGAAACAGAACAGACGCGCGAGATCGACTTGCTGGAAGCAGGCGTTTGCCGCCGTCAGCTGGTCTATACACTCAGCGGCGAGGACTGGCGCGCCGTCTGGGACGACGTGCTGCCGCTGCTTCTGGCGCTGACTCCTGCCGCCGAAGCGCTGCGCACGCTGGAAATCGAGGGCAAGGGCACCTTCAAGCGCTATTTTGACCGCAGCGGCAATGAAACCGGCGCGTATTTCTACGCCGAGCAATGCCGTTTGAACGGCGATACGCGCGAAGTGCGCCTGGAATACGCTTTTCAGCCGGAAAAAGGCTTCTATATCGCCTTCCGCTGTCCCAACCCCGGGCAAACGCGCAACCTTCGCGTCGCCCTGCACGGCAAATACGCCAGCGGCGCGTACCGCGTCAGCGGCGACATCCGGCAAACCGGTGAAACGAGCGGCGGCGTGCTGACGCTGAACGGCAGCGCCGGAAAGCTGACGGCCGATCTCTCGCGCCGGACGGAGGCGGGTACGGCCAAATACCGCCTGTCGCTGGAACGGCTCGGCGCGCAGTCGCTCTCCTTTGCTTACAGCCGCGAAAGGCAGCTTGTCCTCTCCGGCAGTATCCTTTGGGATGAGGCCGCGGCCGCGCCGCCTGCTCCCCCGTCCGCGAACGGCGATACCGCCGCGGTCGCCGCGGCGTTTTCACGGCGCCTGGCGCAAATTCTGCGCGGCATGGATCAAAACGGCGTGCAGGCGCTTTTGCACTGTGTCGGCAGCGCGCAGCTCCTGCAAGGCCCGGACCGTCATTTGGCCATCACATACGATCCCGCATATCGCGTAACCGAGGAGGAAAACTGAAATGAAAAAGCTGTTATGCCTGCTTTGCTGCCTGCTTCTGACGCTTCCCGCGGCACTTGGCGAGGAAATCTCCATCGCCGGACTGATGGCGCGTCAAGTCAGCGCCAATACCACGCTGCGCTTCCAGCTCACGGCGGAAGCGGAGGGCAGCGCGCCCTACTTTGCCGACCCCGCCGTATGGGAAATGCTCAAGGCGCTGCTGCCGGGCAGTACGCTGGAGGGCAGCTATATCTTCAGCAAAGCGGGCGTGACCCTGGGAAATTCCCAGGCGCAGTTCTCCCTCGCGCGCGGGGAGAAAACCACGCCCCTGGTGACCCTGTCCGGGCGCGCAGACCGGCTGCTGCTGGACGGGCTGCTGCTGGGCGATACCGCGCTGGCATTCCCCCGCGATACCGAGCTTTTCTTCAGCGAAAACAATATTGCGCAGAATATTACGCTCTCCAAATGGTTCGGCGCGCTCTTGCGCGACGCGGCGCTGTCGTCCAACGACGCGGGCGCCTGGCCCTCTCTGAAGCTGTTTCTGACCCGCGCCGGCACGCAGAACGACGACTGGCAGGCGGCGCTGGACACGCTGCTGCTGCCCTATCAGACGGCGCTTTCCGCCTGGATGCAGGAACGCACCGCGCTCACGCTGCAAAAGCGCGGCGACGGCACGCTGGGCACCGTTTCCGTCATGCACGCCAGCCTGCCCGAATGCGCCGCCCAGGCGCAGGCGCTGCTGGCCATGTTTTATCAGGACGACGCGCTGCGCGACCGCCTGCGCGAACAGATGACGCAGGCGCAGGCCGAGGCCTATCTCGAAGAAGGCATGCTGCCGCTGTTTTCCCAGGCGCTGTCCGCCCTGCCCGACGCGGGCGAAGCGGTGCTGGAACGCCGCTATGACAGCGCGGGCGAAATGGATGGTTTTGTACTTTCCCTTCCCTTTGCCGACGGCGCGCAGGCTGTGCTTTCCTGGCTGGGCGGCGAATATACCCTGAGCCTGAACCTGCGGGGCCGCTCGTTTGTCGTCAGCGTCAGCGGCACGGAAGCGACCGGCTATACCGGCGCGTTCGCGCTGGAAACGGCGCAGGAGACCGTATCCGGCCATTACCAGCTGTTCACGGCGCTGGGCGGCGTGGTTCGCAACGAGGCGGAGACCGGCCGCGAACGCCGGCAAACGGGAACGATCACGCTGCTCGTCACGCCGGACTCAGGCAGCGCTTTCCCGTCCCAATCGCTCACCGTCAGCATTGACGCCAGCGCCGGCGCAACCGACAGCAAGGCGGCGCGCTGGAATGCCGATGTTGAATGGAAGGATTTAAGCGGCGCGTCCGCGCTGCGGCTGGGCCTGAAAACCCGTACCGCCGCCCCCATCGCCCAGGCCGAAGCGCCCGAACAGGCCACGGATTATTCTAATCTCAGCGGCGACGAGCGCGCCGCGCTGCTCCAGCGCGCCTTTGACGCGCTGTTCGCCGTGATCCTGCCCGCGCAAAGCGCCGATTGACACCCCCCGCCGCCCCATGATATAATGCAGACAATAAAACCATTCAGGAGGAACCGTTCCATGAAAAAGCTTCTTTCCCTGCTGATCGCGCTGTGCATGGCGCTGACCGGCGCGGCGGCCATGGCGGAGGAACCCGCCCCCGCGGCCGGCCAGTCGGTCCTGTCCATGCGGTTTGACCGCGACTTTATTACCGCCTACGCGGGCATGATGGATCCCGCCGGTTCTCAGGAGACCTCGCAGCTCGTCACCGCGGCGCTGGATCTGCTGGAAAACGCCCAGCTGGCTTTCACCATGGGCGAGGACTGCGGCGTGCTTGAGCTGTATATGGGTGAAACGCCCGTGGCCAACATCAGCGTCTCCGGCTCCCAGGAGACCGTCACGCTGGTCAGCAGCCTGTTCCCGCACTATGCGGTCAGCGTGGATCCCCAGGCGCTTTCTTCCATGATCGACACGTCGGTCAACGGTTCCAGCGTAAGCCAGGAAGAAATGGAAGCGCTGCTGAGCGACCTGACTGCCTATGTGAACGACCTGAGCGCTTATGGCGAAAAAATGCTGGAAGGCGTTACCGTCAGCGAGGACGGCTCCACAGCCGTGCTGACCGTGAACACCCATCAGTCTGCCGAACTGCTGGAGCTGCTGCTTAACCGGCTGCGCGACGACGCCGTTTTGCTTCCCTACATTGAGATGGCGCTGGCGCAGGAAAACGAAACGATGGAAAATTTCCTGGCGCAGGCGCAAAGCGCCATTGACGAGCTGAAAAATGCTCAGGCCGCGGACGTGGCCCAGATAACCATGTCCCTCAGCGAGGACGGCGGCACCTCCCTGGAAGCCGACCTGAGCGGCATGATGTTCTTCTCCTTTGACGAATACACCGACAACGGCGCCGACTGCACGGAGCTGATGCTGATCGCCAACGCCGGCAATGCGCCCGTTGAGGATTGGGCCGGCGTATACAACGGCGTAATGGACGGTACGAACAGCGACGCCACGGTTCTGGGCGTCAATATCGCCGCCGCCGAAACCGAAACCTCAGCCACCTTCTATATGGTCGGCGAGGGCCAAACCGTAGCGCTGTATACCTATAACGTTCTTATGGCCGACGACGCCACCGGCACGGTGCTCAACGTGCTGCAGCTGGGGCTGGATCTGACAGGCGAGGGCAATCCCGTTGCCTCTCTCCAGATCGTTTCCGGCATGGTAGATGAAGCGCCCGCCGCGCCTTCTCTGGAAGGGCTGACGGTGATTGACGCGATGAACGCGACCGAAGAAGAGTTCAACGCTTTGAGCATGGACGTTATCAGTTATGGTCTGCCCTCGCTGATGAGCAACATGCAGACCGCCGCGCCCGACCAGGTTGCCCAGCTTCTCCAGCTTATCATGGCAATGCAGCAGCCCGAGGACGCTCCTGTTCAGTAATTTCAACGATATGTGCCGCAGACTTGCGTCTGCGGCATTTTTTTGCTGAAAGATTGACAGCATTTTCCGTCTATGCTACAATAAATATACCAAAACATACATGACGGAGGATCGCTGAATGAAAAAGCTGTTATCCCTTCTGCTGGCAGTCTGCATGCTGATGACCGGCACTGCAGCACTGGCGGAAAGTGCGCCCGACCCCGCCACGCAAATCACTGGCTCCATCCATTTTAATCGCGACGCATTCTTTTCCTTTTTTCCCTTTGAGGAAGACAGCGAAGAAGCGCACGTTATCGCTCCGATGCTGGATCTGATGGACTGCGCCAGCTTCAGTATGACAAGCTCGGAGCATATCGTCAGCTATCAGCTTTTTATGAACGACCTTCCCGTCGCCGATATGACGCTGCTGCTGGACGAAAATCAGGATTTTCTTGTCAGCAGCATGTTTCCGCATTTTGGCGTATGCGGCGATTTAGGCCCGCGCTATATGCTCGGCAGCACCGAACTGACGGAGGCGGACATGCAGGTACTGCTCAACGCCTTGCTCGGCTATATACAGGATCTATCCGTCTATGGCGCGCAGATATATACGTCGTTTGCCGGGCAGGAATCGTTTACGCTCACCTCGCGCCACCTGACCGAAGCGCTGGAAATGTTTTACGCTCGCCTGACCGCGGACGAAGTGCAGGCCATTCTTCAGTCCCTATGGTCGCAGCCGCCCAACGCTATGCGCGATACGGAAGCCTCCGAAGCGCCCGACCCATTAGCGCAATTCCGCGCCTGGCTGGACGAACAAAAGGCTGCCGAGGAAACCGACATTGCCAATGTTTCCCTGCGTCTTGAAGCAGACCGCATCCATCTGCAAGCAGACGTATCCAGCCATATGCTTCTGACCTGCGACGTTTTTCCTGAAGACAACGCGCAAATCGTAGAAATTTCCACTCTCGTCAGCGCGGAGAACCCGGTCTCTGATTGGGACGCTCTGCGCAGCAGCATTTTAAACGGCAGCTGCGGCGAGGACGCAGGGCTTGCGACGCTCAGCCTTTCGCTGACGGATACCGGAGATCAGCTCGTTCTCTCCCTGCGCGAGACAGATGTGGACGTTTCCTGCCGGTGCTCGGCGACGATGGATACCGGCGAGGACGAACAGCAGCGCTTCCTCTACCGCCTGGATGTTGCCAGCGCGGGCACACCTCTTTACTCCTTGCAGTTCGCAGCAGAGCAAGCGGAATTGCCCGCTCCTCCCTCGCTTGAAGGGCTTACGCTCATTGACAGCATGACCATGACCGACGAGGAGCAGCAGGCCCTTACCGCCGATGTCGTTGGCTATGGCCTGCCCGCGCTGATGGCCAGAATGCAGCAGGCCGCGCCCGACCAGGTCGCAAAGCTGCTGCAAATGATTATGATGCTTCAAATGGGCCAGCTGCCCGACGTTATCCTGTCTCCTTTGCCGGACGACGCACCCGCCATGTAAATGAAAAACGCCGCGAACGGCATTCAACCGTTGGCGGCGCTTATTTTGTTTTGGGCTTTAACCAAGCATGATGGACAGCGCTTCCCCGGGCTGCGCCACAATACGTGTCGCGCCCGCCGCATGCAGCTCCTCCCGGGAACGGAAACCCCAGCCGACGGCGATAAAGTTCATCCCTGCGCCGCGGCAGCAGGCCAGGTCGGTCGGCGTATCGCCCAGATACCAGAATTCATCCGGCTTCAGCCCCATCTCCGCGGCGATTTGCAGCGCCGCTGTGGGATCGGGCTTAATGGGCACACCCTCGCGCCGCCCGCGGGTGATTTCAAACGGCGATACCGGGAAATAATGCCCAATGACCGTCGCCACATCGGGATCATCCTTGTTGGACAGCACCACAAGCCGCAGTCCGGCCGCTTTCAGGGCCGACAGCATATCCGCCACGCCCTCGTAAAGATAGGATTCGTCAAAGCAATGCCCTGCGTACAGCTCGCTGTATTTTGCCAAAATTTCAGGCACTTTCTCCTGATGGTTCTCTCCGGCGGCACGCTCGCACAGCTTCAGCGCGCCATTGCCCGTCATATAACGGTAATTCGGCATGGGATATTCCGGCAGCGCCATTTGGCGCAGCACGGTATTCATACAGCGGGAAATATCGGGAAGCGAATTCAGCAGCGTTCCATCCAGATCAAAAAGAACTGCCTTTTTTGTCATAAATCAAATCACCTCAGCTGGTATTTTATCACACGCGCCTGCATGAAGCAATAAAAATCCGCGCATACTTTGCCTGGAGGTGTATTGCCATGGAAACCGATCATGAAAAGAAAAGCCGCCATATTCGACTGGCAGCCGTATGCGTCCTCTCCCTGACCCTGATTGTCACCCTCACTGTCGCCGCCCTGCGCACAAACGCGCGCACCGCGTCCAAAACACGCGAAACGGTGGAAGAAAACTGCGTTCTGGTGCAAACGCTGCATTACAGCCGCTGCGGTCACGAGGTCACGCGCCGCGTGCCCGCCGACAAGGAATATAAGGGCTGCACCCTGCAGCAAATGCAGGACGCTTATCCCGACTGGTCGATCACCGCGTTCTCCCCGGCCGAGATCGTCATGAGCTGCACTTTGCAGCTGTACTGCCCCGATCATTTGGTCGTTATGCCCGACGGCGCGGGCGTGCTTGGCGTATATGAAAACGTATACGGCGACGGCTATGCCCTGCGCAATCAGCTGGATATTCCCCTGGGCGTGCTGCCCGAGGACACGCGCGAAACCGTTCACCTGGGCATCGGCTTTGCCAACGAAGCGGACATCGAGCGCTGGCTTGAAACCTTTGAAAGTTGACATGAACCGTTAAAACAGGTATACTGAACAGGTGTCAAAAGCACAGGAGGTACGTTAAGATGAAACAAAACGGGCACATGCCGCCCGCGGCGCTGGCGTTGATTATTCTTCTGACCGGCCTGATCCTGTGGGTAGGCGTCGCCGCCATATCAAACCAGCAAGCATACCGGCGCGAGGCAAGCATTACGCCCACGCCTTCCATCACACCGCGCACGGTGCGCATTACCGAGGATCCCTCGCTGCCTACTTCCACCCCGACGCCCCGCATTTTGCAGGTCAATTCTGCGGGCATAGAGGTAAAGCAGCTGCAGCAGCGTTTGCAGGAGCTGGGCTTTTATAACGGCGCGCTGGACGGTCAGTACGGCAGCGGCACCAAAACGGCGGTAGCGTCCTTCCAGCTCCAGCATGGCCTCAAAAACGACGGCGTTGCCGGCGAGCTCACGCTGAACCTGCTCTATTCCGAAAACGCGCAGCCCTTTACGGCCACGCCCACGCCCTCGGCCACGCCGGAGATCAGCACGCTTTCCTCCGGTTCCTACGGCGAAGCGGTCAAGCAGCTTCAGCAGCGCCTGCATGCGCTGTCGTTTTACAGCGGCGCGATCGACGGCGATTTTGGCAAGGGTACCAAGGCGGCCGTAAAGCTTTTCCAGCAGCAGCACGGCCTGGACGCAGACGGCATTGCCGGCGCGCAAACGCTGGCGCTTTTGTATTCTGACGAGGCCAAAACGCTGGTCGTTACCCCCACGCCCGAGGCGATCACCGTCCTGTCCGGCTCGCTTCCGCTGCTGGTCAACAAAGAGCATCCCGTCGGGGAGGACTTTCTGCCCGGCAATCTGGTCAACATGACGGAATATTGCGACGCGTCGCTTGTCAAGATCAAGTACGACGGCATGCAGGGCGTGCGGGAAGCCGTGGACGCGCTTATCGAAATGCTTGCCGCCGCCAAGGCCGACGGCATTACCAACTGGCAGGTCAGCGCCGCCTACCGCAGCTATGCCGACCAGCAGGATATCTTTAACAGCAACGTGCGAAATTATATGAACAAAAATGGCCTGAGCCGTGAAAAGGCCATCAGCGCCACCCGGCAGACGGTAGCCGATCCCGGCGCCAGCGAGCATCATACCGGCCTTGCCTTTGACATGACCGTGCCCGGTAAAACCTTCAAATATACCGATCAGTGCAAGTGGCTCCATAAGCATTGCTGGGAATACGGCTTTATTCTGCGCTATACCGAAGAAAAGCAAAGCATCACCGGCTTTTTGGCCGAGGCGTGGCATATCCGCTACGTCGGCGTTGAACACAGTTTGAACATGCGCGATAACGGCCTTTGCCTGGAAGAATACCTGCAATACGCGACGCTGCAATAATTTTTACAATTTCTATGGATGAAGAAGCATCTCCGCTTCGTCTATATATACGGAAAGAGTTTCCAAACATACTAAATCCTGAAAGGACAATAAAGAAATGAAAAAACTGTTTGCGCTTTTGACTGTTCTATCGCTGCTGTTTGCCTCCTGCGCGCTGGCGGACGAGGGCCCAGCGCCCGTGTACGCGATCGTCAATAACAGCGCTTCCTCCGCGCGGCTGAACCTGCGTTCCGCCCCGGATCAGAATGCGTCCTCGCTGGGACAGTTCTACAACGGCACCTTCGTGCAGATTCTTGCCAACTTCAACGACACATGGGCCGAAGTGCAAGTAGGCAACAGTCAGGGCTACATGATGCGCGCTTATTTGCAGACCGATCTGTACACCTCCGCGGTTAAATCGACCGCTCCGGTGATGACCGTCACCAGCGCCAGCGCGATGCTGCGCTCCACCCCTTCGAATACCGAAGGCACGAGCCTGGGGCTGTTTGCCAAAGGCACCACGGTCATGGTGCTTGGCACGCTAAGCAACTGGTACTATGTGCAGCTTGGCGGCATGACCGGCTACATCGCCTCCTCCGCGCTCAAGAGCAGCGCCGTCTCGTCCTCGGGTTCCTCCAACTCCAACTGGAACGACGGCCCTGTGGGCGCGCATGCCGCGTCGGACTGGACGCTCAATTACAGCGTCAGCGTGGCGACCGTAAAGAATCCCGACGCCGCCGACCGTCTGCACCTGCGCAAGGAAGCCACGACCAAGGCCTCTTCCCTGGGCAAGTATTATAACGGCGTTCGCGTCATTCTGCTGGGCGACACCAGCGGCGAGTTTACCCACGTCGGCATTGGCATGGAAAACGGCTATCGCCTGGAAGGCTATATGAAAACCGAATTCCTCGATTTGACTAACACCACCAAAAGCTCCATGCCCGAAATCACGGTCAAGATCAGCAAGGGGTCCGCGCCCCTGTACCAGAGCCGCAGCACCGAAAGCCCCGTGCTCGGCCAGTATGAAAACGGCGTCAAGGCCGCGCTGATGGGCTTCAGCGGCAACTGGGCGCACATCCTGGTGGACGGCAAGATCGGCTTCATGCAGATCAAATACCTCAAATAATTGTTTGGCAGCAAGGCGCTTTTCCGCCTCTCAGTTTGGCAGCAAATTCGATATATTACGCCCTCCGGGAATCACATCCCGGAGGGCGCTGTATGATTTATATTTACTTTTCGTTCTCGCGCAGCTCGCCCAGCTTACCGCCCGGATGGCGCAGCACATATTCCTGCGGCGTGATCGCGCGCTTTTCCTGAAGTACCACCGACAGGGCCTGCAGCACCAGCGTTTCCGCCAGAATGCTGTTGCGCGGCGCGCGGTTGAGCGGGCCGCCCTCTTCCTCAACGCCTGCATACAGATGCGCGTCGGCATACCTTGCCAGCCAGGACTGCGCGTTGCCCGTCACGCCAATCAGCTTGCAGCCGTTGTTGCGGATGGCAATGGCCGTGGCCTTCATCTCCGCCGTCTCGCCGCTGTTGGAAATGCAGATGACCGCATCCCCCGCGACCAGCTGCCCGCAGGAACCATGCACGGCCTCCGTGCCGTGAAGGAAATAGGTTGGCGTGCCCGTGGAGGACAAAAGAGAAGCCATATAATTGGCCACATGGCTGGGCTTGCCAATGCCGGTAATATGCACGCGCCCGCCGTTTTTCTGCGCTTCCCAAATCAGCCCGGCCGCGGCAAGCAGCTCTTCCTCCTTGATCTCCCGGCAGGAGCGCTCAAAGCTCCGCAGCGCGCTGTTCAAAAAATAACTCAGCTTTTCCATTTACTCTCCATCCTTTCCAGCTTGCAGGCAAACAAACGGCGAAGTATCCGCCTCCCGCTCCCGCATCAGCGCAAGCACCTCGTCAATCGTTGGCAGGCTGGGCTGCGCGCCCATACGGCACACCGTCAGCGCCGCCGTGCAGTTGGCAAAACGCAGCACCTCGTCCATTGGCAGCCCCAGGCAGACCGCCGTGCTGAACGCGCCCACAAAGCTGTCCCCCGCCGCCGTCGGATCTTTTACATCCAAGCCCTTCAGCGCAGGACTGACGGTCAAGCGCTCTGCGCTGTCCAAATACGCCACGCCGCGGCTGCCCAGCGTAATCAGGGCATTTTCCACGCCCATGGCGCGGATGGCTTTCAGCGCGCGGACGATCCCCTCGTCGTCATCCACCGCCACGCCCGTCATCAGCGCCGCCTCATGCTCGTTCGGCGAAATATAGGTGATGTTTTTCAGCACGTCCGCCGGAACGGGCGAATAGGGCGCGCTGTTGAGCATTACTGGAACACCTTTTTTCCTGGCATATGAAGCGACCAGCCGGTTGATTTCCATGGGGATCTCCAGCTGCAAAATCACCAGATCATAGCTGGCAATTTCCTCTTCCAGGAATGCCACTTCCTCCGGCTTGATTTCCATATTGGCCCCGGGCACCACAATAATGCGGTTGCTGGTCGCGCCCTGCCCCACCTCCAGCTGCACGTTGCCGATGGCCGAAAAGATCTCCTTGTCCACTACCACGCGGGATACGTCCACCCCAGCGCGCCGGGCGCTGTCCAGCAGCTCCCGGCCAAAAGCGTCGTCGCCCACTTTGCCCATCATGGTCACATCGGCGCCCAAACGGGCGGCCTGCACCGCCTGATTGGCGCCCTTGCCTCCCGGAGCCGTCTGATAGCCGCAGCCCAGCACCGATTCTCCGCTTGCGGGAAAACGCTCGGCGCTGACAATCAAATCCATCACAAAGCTGCCGACAACCAGGATTCTTGGGCGGCGCGCCGCTGCTTTTCCGTTTCCGTCCATTGTTCCATCTTCTCCCTGATTTTTTCTGCAATCATGTTGATAATGCCGCTGTCCATACCAGCTTTGCATTATACACAGAGCATTATATCATACCGGCGGGCATATTACCATCCGCTTTTCGGGCCTTCGGCAAAGGATTTTGCTGTTTTTTTCTCGTTTTCAGCGCCCGCCGCGTGGGAATATGCGCAAAAGATTTGACGCAGCGCCCGCATTGTGCTATAATTCTTCGGTACAATCGAGATTCTGGAGGGATTTTACATGTCCGGTCATTCCAAATGGCATAATATTCAGGCGAAAAAGGGCAAGGCTGACGCGGCGCGCGGCAAGATCTTCACCAAGATTGGCCGTGAAATCGCCATCGCTGTGCGCGAGGGCGGCGCAAACCCCGAAAGCAACGGCAAGCTGCGCGATGTGATCGCCAAGGCCAAGGCCAACAATATGCCCAACGATAATATCCAGCGCTCCATCAAGAAAGCGGCCGGCGAGGGCTCCGGTCTGAATTATGAAGAAATCGTATATGAAGGCTATGCGCCCGGCGGCGTTGCCATCATCTGCAACATCGTGACGGACAACCGCAACCGCACCTCGGCCGACGTGCGTCATATCTTTGATAAAAACGGCGGCTCGCTGGGCACGCCCGGTTCGGTCAGCTACATGTTTGACCATAAGGGGCAGATCGTGGTTGAGCGCGAACCCGGCATGGATGAGGACGAGATGATGATGATCGCCCTGGATGCCGGTGCGGAAGATATGAAGGCGCTGGACGACGTATTCGAAATCTATACCGCGCCGGGCGACTTCTCCGCCGTGCGCGAGGCGCTGGAGCAGCAGGGGCTTTCCTTCCTGTCGGCCGACAAGAAGATGATCCCGCAGAACACCGTGGCCATCCCCGATGAAGAAACGCTGGCCAAGGTCATCAAGCTCCTGGATATGCTGGATGATAACGACGACGTGGCCGACGTGTATCACAACGCGGAGCTGCCCGAAGAAGAGGAAGAAGAATAAGGCGCTTCTGCCTATTATAGAACAAGGGAGACGCTCCTTTGGGAGCCGTCTCCCTTCAGGGCATCAAAAAAGTCTTTTTGATGCCCTGCGATGAAATTTCGCTAAAGCGAACTTTCATCGGAAGCGTCATTTTCTTGTAATGCTGCGCATTACGGCCAGAAAATGACATAGGAAGCGGCATTCCAGCCGCTCCTCGCGGCGTACACGCCGCCGCTGCGGATTATAAAATGAAGGAGCTGCGCCCCTTCATTGCATCCCGGCAATGATGTACCCACTTTGTCGATGGTCTGAAGGGAGACGCTCCTTTGGGAGCCGTCTCCCTTCATTCTGTTGACAAAGTCAACAGAATGGCAGAGGTTGAGAAAGTCTGCAAGGCAAGGAAACAAGCTTGCAGATAAGGGAGCTTACACAGA
>JAHZHX010000027.1 GCA_019420065.1 Clostridiales bacterium
GCCCGGGTCGCGCCGTCCATATAGGCGGCCTCATAGAGACTGGGATCAATGCCCGAGATCGCCGCCAGATAAATGATGGCGCTCCAGCCCGTGCTCTTCCATAGGTCGCTGCCGATAATCAGCGCGCGGAAGGTTTGCGCGTTGGAGAAGAAAGGCACCGTGTGCCCAGTCAAGGTACGCATCCAGTCGTTAATCAGACCGTTAGTCTCGCTGAAAAGCACAAAACACATGCCATAAATTACCACCCAGGAAAGGAAGTGCGGCATATACGTCAGCGTCTGCACCAGGCGGCGCGCCGCGCGGCTGCGGCACTCGTTGAGCAGCACCGCCAGCATCACCGCCAGCGGCAATCCCAGCAGCATCTTGGTCATGCTGATAATCAGGGTGTTACGCAAAAGCGGCCAGAAATACGGCGAAGAAAAGAAAAACTCAAAATTGGTAAACAGCGGAGATGCCCATTTGCTGCCCCACACACCGCGCCTGACATTATACTTTTTCAGGCTCACCACAACGCCCGCGGCAATGGGCACATAGCGGTAAATCACATAATACAATACGCCCGGCAGCAGCATCAGGAAAAAGGCGCGCTGCGCCCACAGCCGGCGCAGGAAACGCCTGCCCCGCGCAGGGCTTGTTTTGATATTGGCAACCATTCTGTCATCCTCCCAACGGTTTGATTATAACAGTTTAGCCTTTGAACCACCTATGCGCCAATCGGCAAAAATGTCACCTAATCCATCTTTTTTATGTGAAATGCGGTAAAAAGAAAACCGCATCCCCATAGGAGGCGGCCAGCTTCATAAAGATTGCATATGACTTGCATAGGTGGTATACTTACTTTTACCGAAGCGATTCGGCAAATCGGCATTGGGAAGGAGTCCGCAGAAAATGATAGCGCTCAGGAGATTATCACCAGACGATGGAATGGACGTATACAGCATGTTGCAGGAAATACCCAAGGAAGAAAATGGGTTCATGAATAACGCTCACGGCTTATCATTTGAGGAATATAAAGTATGGCTTAAGAAAAAGCATGCGGAATCCGAGCAGATTGGTCTTGTGGACGGTTGGAAAGTGCCGTCTACCACCTATTGGCTTTATGCGGATGATAAACCGGTGGGCTTTGGATCGATAAGGCATTTTCTTACAGACGCGCTTCGTGAAACGGGTGGAAATATCGGGTATGGAATCGCTCCCAGGTACCGCGAGAAAGGATATGGAAAGCAACTTCTGGGGCTTTTGCTGGTGGAAGCGAACCGGCTTGGAATTGATCGCGTACTTGTTACAATTCGGTTGACCAATGCCGCGTCAAAGGCGGTAGCGCTGGCAAACGGCGGCGTGATAGCTAAACAAACGGATGAACGCATCCTGGTTTGGATCGATACGGTGTCCGCCTAATAACAATTCACGGGGGAATTTCATTTGGTGAAATTCCCCCGTAACACATTTTTATGCTTTGCGGTTTTCCAGGTACAGGCGCATGGCCAGCGTCCAGTCGGTCTGGATGATGTCATAGCCGCGGTCGGCCAGCCAGCCCCAGCCCTCGTCCTCGCGTCCGACGACCGAAATATCGTCGTTATGGCCGCCGGAAAGCACCGTGCGGTAATCATATACGATAGCGTTAGCCCAAATAAGCAGGTTGTTTTTATGCATCCACTCCACATATTCCGGGCTGGCCAGGCGATCGCGGTCATCGGTAAAGAGCACCTCGGCGCCCAGGTAGCGCATGGGACGCTTCATCAGCTGCTCGCTGAAATTGTCGTTATGCGTCATAATCATATAAGGCAGGTCAGGCGCGGTCTCCTCTACCTGGCGGTACCAGTCCTCGCCCTCCGGCGTTTTGACGATCACGTCCTCCTGCATGCCGTGGCGGCGGATGGTCTGGGTGATCTCGGGCATATACATATAGAATTTATCCACATTGATCCGGCACCGGCCGCGCAGATGCTCCAGCACGTCGTCAAAATAGCTGACGGTGAACTGCGTCGCGTCCGAATCCACGTTGACAAAATGCAGCTTTTCCACCTCGGCGGCCGCCATCTTTTTGATGGGCGTAGCGCAGTACAGATGCATGCGCTCCTTGCCGGGATGGAACACAAACAGCTTTCCGTCCTGGGATCTGGTAATGTCCAGCTCAATGATGTCCGCGCCCTGACGCAGCGCCGCGTCAAAGGCCGCCAGGGTGTTGCAGGGAATGTTGCCCGCCGCTACGCCGCGGTGCGCGGCAATCAGGGGCCGATTGTTTTTTCTGGCAATCACTATTTTTCATCCTTTCAGGTATTTTTCTTCCGTCGTCCGGCCAGGGCCGCGGAGCGCCATGGCCGAACAGGCACAGAATCAGCGTATCACAGCGGCCCCAAAATTGCAAATTGTTTCTGTCTTGATTGACGAAAAAAAGAAACCGCCGTATAATGGGAAAACAAGAAACGGAGGATGACGGAACATGAATTACAAAGCGCTGGCGCTTGGGATCGTCGGGCTGATGTTTGTTTTTGATCTGGCAACAGACCGATTGAAAGTGAGGTCCGCCCGCAGGGAAATTCCCAAAAACGTAAAGGATGTATACGACGCGGCGTCATACCAAAAATGGCTGCGTTATTTTGGCGAGAAAAACCGCCTTTCCTTCTACCGGCACATTGCCTCGTATACCGTCGCCTTGCTGATGCTTGCCTTTGACGCATACGCGGGCATCGCCAACGCGCTGTTCCCCCAGGGCGTATACGGCGCGGCCCTCGCCGTGCTGATCGCGGATATGCTCGTCAGTCTGGTCTATGAAATTCCTTTTGACTATCTGGACACCATCAGCATAGAACAGAAATACGGCTTTAACCGGATGACAAAAAAGACCTTCATCGTTGACAAAATCAAGGATCTGCTGCTCGGCGTCGCGCTCACGGGCGGACTGTGCTGCCTGTTCATCCTCCTCCGCCAAACGCTGGGCCCATGGCTTGTGCCCGCCTTCCTCGCGCTCATGCTGCTGCTGATGCTGGCCGTCGTGTTCCTGTTTCCCTTTTTCGGCAAGCTGTACAACCGCTTTGAGCCGCTGCCGGAGGGCGTGCTGCGCGAACGGCTCACCGCGCTTTTAACGCAAAACGGCTGCGCGGTCAAGGCAATCAACGTAATGGACGGCTCCAGGCGTTCCAGCAAGGCCAACGCTTATTTCACCGGCCTGGGCCGCACCAAAACCATCGTTTTGTACGATACGCTGCTGGAACAAATGACGGAGGATGAGATCGTGGCGGTGTTTGCCCATGAAATGGGGCACAGCAAGCACAAGGATACGCTGAAAATGTATTTTATGAACACCGTCAACATCATCATCATGGCGCTGCTGGCCTGGGGACTGGTATCCGTTCCGGAAATCTATCAGGATTTTGGTTTTGCCTCTCTGAACTACGGTTTCGCCTTCTATCTGCTCTTCTCCGTGTGCATTTCCTGCCTTTCTCCGCTGCTGGGGCTGCTTTCCGGCGCGCTGTCGCGCCGTTTTGAGTACAGCGCCGATCGCTTTGCGGCCGAAAACGGTTACGGCGACGCGCTGATCTCCGCCCTGAAAACGCTGGCAAAAAACTCCTTTGTCTGCCTGTCTCCGCACCCGGCGCTGGTCGCCCTTACCTACTCGCATCCCACCGTCAGCCAGCGAGTGGCTCGGCTGGAAGCCTGCATGCAGGCGCGTCATTGAAATATCCGAAAGCTGTACATAGACGTCCTGCTATGCAAACGGCAGTTTTGCCGATGATCTTTCCCGGAGCGTATCGCCTATGCATGATATTTGGAACCCCTGGCACGGCTGCGTCAAATGCAGCGAGGGATGCGAGCATTGCTATATGTACTACCTGGATGCGCTGCGCGGACAGGATGGCAGCCACATCTACCGCACGCAGAACGGCTTTGACTATCCCTTGCAGCGCGACCGTCAGGGGCGCTACAAAGTCAAAAGCGGCGAAACGCTGCGCGTATGCATGACCTCGGATTTCTTTCTGGCCCAGGCCGACCCCTGGCGGGCGGAAGCATGGGAGATTATCCGTCAGCGGCCGGACGTGGTCTTTTTCCTTTTGACCAAGCGCCCCGAGCGCGTGGCCGCCTGCCTGCCGCCCGACTGGAATGGTGGCTGGGAAAACGTGTTTTTCAACGTGACATGCGAAAACCAGCGACGGGCGGACGAGCGCGTTCCCCTGCTTTTGCGGCTTCCTTTCCTCCATAAAGGGATCATGTGCGCCCCCTTTATCGGCCCGGTATCGCTGCAAAAATATCTGCCCGCCGGGCAAATCGAGCAGGTCATCTGCGGCGGCGAAAACTATGACGGCGCGCGCCCTTGCCATTATGAATGGGCGCTGTCGCTCTATCATGAATGCGCGGCGCAGGACGTGCGCTTCACCTTTATCGAAACGGGCACGGTGTTTGTCAAGGACGGCCGCACCTACCATCTGCGCGACAAGCAGCTGCAAAGCCGCATGGCGCGCAAGTCCATGCTCCATCATCCAGGAAAGCCGCCGCAATTCGACCTGCATGACCCGCTGGGGCTGCCCATCGCCCCTGAATCGCGCTACGCTCCCGCCTTTCGCGACCGCTGCGCGCACTGCGGCAGCCGCCCCATCTGCAACGGCTGCAGCTATTGCGGGCGCTGCGCCGCCAAAGACAAAAACGAAGAAAGCACTTTTTAGCGCGGCTTTCGCTTGCTTTTGCTTCCGCGTTTTTTGCGGAACTGACCAGCGGCCTCGCCCTGCCGGGGCCGATTGCCGGCGGCACGCCGCTGCTGCTTCTGTACTATACAAGCCCGCTCCTCGGTTTATGAGAAGCGGGCTTTATATGCGCACAAAATCACCGAACCGTTCCGGCCTCGAAAAGCGCGCTGAGCTGGGGCCGCCCAAACAGCGCGTTATACTGCGCGCATTGATACAAACGGATCAGTGGGTCGTCCATGCAGTCCTGAATGTCGGCATGGTACGCGCCGGCGCTGTCCACATATCCTTGCAGGGTAAGCACAGGATATTTTTCATATACCTCCTGGACAAGCTGCCAATAGGGCGGAAGCGGAAAATTGCCGGTTTCCAAAATCAATGCGGGCAGGCAGTTGGCGCTCATGCGTTCGATCGTCCGGCTTTCAATGGCATAATTGGTCCAGACGAGGAAGGGGGTACGGTAGAAGCGCAGGGGGTCATCGTCCCCCGCAAAAAGCAGATTGTCCGCCGCCGTTCCCAGCGCCGGCTGATGATCGCCATAAATAACAATCATCGTCGGCTCGTCGCACGCCTGATAATGCTCAATCAGCTCCCGCATGGCTTCATCCGAGAGTTTCAGCAGGGAATAATAGCATTCCGCCGCCGGATAGCTGCCCAGAGCAGAAAGGTCAACCGCCTGAGGCAGCTCCGCCGTGGGCGAATAACCGCCATGGTTTTCGATCGTTACATTGAAAATAAAGTCCTTGCCGTCGGGGTCGTCCAGGGCCGTCAGCTGACGGAAGTTGCTTTGGTCGGTCACATTGCCGCGCAGGAATTCCAGCGTGCTGCTTTCAAAATCAGGCAGCGCCAGAAAACGGTCAAAGCCCAGCCGCGGATATACGTTGGCGCGGTTCCAGTTGCGCTCAGAGGCAAAATGCAGCCCTGTGGCAGTATACCCCGCTTTTTTGAAATAAGAGGCCAGCGAAAAGGTGTTCCGCTTGATCTGTGTCTGGAATGGAATGCATCCTCTGGGCAGGAAAAGCAGTGAATTGCCGGTCAGCGATTCAAACTCGGTATTGCAGGTGCTGCCGCCGCGCACGGAAACATACAGGTTGCCGCGGATGGTGTTTTCCGTCAAGCTATGGAAGAAGGACAGCGTATCCGTCTGCCCGGCGCTCTCCGGCAGCGGCACGTCCATCAGCGATTCGTGCATGACCATAATGATATTCTGCGGCTGCACGCCATCCGCTTCATCGGTCGGATACCGGCTGAGCACCTCGTTTTTAAGCATGTCCGTTGAATAGCCCTCGGGCGCCGCAACACGGTTAAGCTGCCAATAGCGAATAAACGAAGTCAGAAAGCCCTGCTTTTCATAAAAATAGACTGTATCAGAGTCCCAATAAGAGATTTTGCAGCGCTGTAACTGGCCATGCCCCCAAGCAAGCCACACACAGGCAAAGGCCGTTAGGAAGCCCATCCCTTCAAAGCGAGGCTTTGGCTCCTTCTTTTTGACCCACCAGAGGATCGGGACCAGCAGCACCAGCCAGAGGATGGAAAGCGTCACAGCCGGGGTGACGTCAAAACGATACCCGTCAATAACAGTCAGCGCCGTATTGACAGCCGACAAGTCCTGCGGAATCAGCGGACGATAACGCAGCGCGATCATATAGTGATTGGCAATATAGCCGCATTGCAGGACAATGCTGCCAAGCGCAACGCCAACAAAGCAGGGAATATAATAGAGTATGCTGAAAATGCCCAGCAGCAGCAGATAATTGTGTACAAGGCTGAGAAAATCCATGCGGGAAAGCGCCTGCGTTGTGAATTCGCCCAGCAGCAGATTGACGGCCGGCACAAATACCAGCAGCGCGACACGCCGGTAATTGCGAATGGCAAAGCGCTTTTTGCATTTTGTATTATAAAGCAGGCACAGTGAAAAAAGCAGCAGGAAAGGAAGCCCAAGGTACAAAAGCGTGCCTTTGATTCCCATAAAAAGATAAGCGTCCAGGTACATGCAGGCGCTTTCTGCGGAAAGGCTCAAACGCAGTCCGTCCGGAACAAGCTCCTTGCTCATGCCGGAATGCCAAGCTTTTGAGGCGTAAAGCTCTGCCGGATAAAACGTTTTGAGCTGAACGCCCCAAAGCGCAACATCAATTTCATCCAGCGTCAGCTCCTGGACGCCGGAAAGGTCAAACCGGATGGTATCCATATGGATGGGATAGTTTGCCGCGGTAAACAGCGTGCTGTCCTCGTCAACGGATATTTCCTGATGATAATATTCTCGCATGTATTCATTGGTTTGAAAGCACTGAAAAATACCCGCGCCAACAACATTGTGAAAACGAAAGCTGACTGAAAAAGAGGGACGAATAAAAAACGCATAAACCACGCACAGCAGAGCTGCGCCGATCAGGCTTTTACGAATATTTATATAACGATTTTTGCGGGGAGCCGAAGAAACCGCTTGCATCTTTTGCACCTTTCATTTGCAGAAAATCATTTTTTCAGGATTTTTTTCATTTTGCGGTATACGCGCTTCATAAAGAACCAAATGGAATGCTTTTCAATGAACCGCATTCGCTTTTCCAAATCCTTGAGTCAGGTCCAGTCGTCGTTGACGACCTGCTCATGGCGGTTGACAACCTCTTCATGGCGATTAACAGTTTCTTCAAGGTTATCAAGCTGCTTTTCAAATTCAGCGCCCAGGCGCATACCGTTTCGCACGCGGCCCATCGAGCCGCTTGTGCGATGTTGGCCGCCCTGTCCGTCTTCGACCGCCTGCATCTGCATTTCCATGGTGAAATAATCTGCGGCCAGCGGAGACAGTGCGCTGAGCATATCGGCAGTATGCTGCCTGGCCGCGCGGAGAGATGCGTCAGCGGCAAGGCGCGTAAATTCCTTTTCAAAATATGCAACCATCGCGTCGATGGAAAATGCTTTTTCAACTTTGGCGCGGCAATTCCGCGAGGACTTTTCCCACAATGCAGAATCGGTGAGCAGCCGCACGATTGCCTCGGCATACTGCGCAACCTCTGCTTTCGGAAAAGAGTTGGCGCAAAAATCATCCCCTTCCTTTTGCTGACAGGGAATCAGCGCGCCTACGGTATTATCAATCAAATCGCTTTGGCCGCCAACATCCGCGCTGACAACCGGCACCCCCATGGAACAGGATTCATAGGCGGTCAGCGCCAACCCTTCCTTGAGGCTGCAAATCAGCGTCGCCTTTGCGTCGCGGTAATAAGGGCGGACCTCGCTCTCCGAACCGGCAAAATACACCGTATCCGTCAGGTTTGCGTTTTGCACGCATTCCGCCAGCGCATCACCCAGCGGTCCGTCGCCAACCACAACGAAGGCCACGTCGGGAATGCGCGCTTTGACTTGCTCGGCTATCTTTACCATCATGAAAGGCCGCTTCTGCGGATGGAGCCGGCAAATAAACAAAACGATAGGCCGACCGCTTTCAATGCCCAGCCGCTGGTAGACAACCCCCTCGCGAACGCGGCTGCGGTCAAACAAACGGTGGTCAACGCCAATGTGTACGGTTTCCACGCTCTCCGGCTTGCGGTTGAACACCGTTTCCATGACCTGCTTGGTTTTGCTGTTGCAAACGTATGTTTTTTCAAAAACAGCGGCAAGCGCGCCGCTGCTGCGGGCATAGCCGCCCGCGCGCCAGTACCACTCCTCCATATGAATATAATCCACAATGGCCAGAGCAGGAAAATTTTCACGCAGCCACGGTGCCAGATAATAACCATGATAAGAGTTGGTTATCAGCAGCACGTCGGTTTCACGGCTGCGCAGAAAGTAGGTAATGAACTCGGCGTAATCTTTGGGGGCAACAAAGTTTGGCAGGTTAAATACGTCCGGCGTGACCTGACGGAACTGCTGCTGCCAAGCATTTCCGGAAGGCACGGTAGTCAGAATGCTGACCTCAAATCTTTCCGGATCAAGGCCGGACAGCAAATCAAGATTAAACTTGTCCGCGCCTCCCATTTCCAGCCAAGCGGTCAAAAGCGTGATATGCAGCTTTTTATGCTGCTTGAAAATGGACTTTTGCCAGGCGCTTGCATGCGGCGCGTCAAACTGAAAACTTCTGCGGGGATAGATGACGGGCGCAGGCGGATCAATCACATCAGCGCAAGCGTTTTTAATCAGTTGTTTGTTAAATGCATTTTCCTCCGCTTGCGTACTGACAATCGACAGCACCCCGTTATCCCTTCTGCGATACCAGAAGAGGATTTCACCTTTTGACTGGACAGGAAAATTTCCGGCAGCCACCAGGCGGAGATACATATACCAATCTTCATTATAATTTTTGGCAACCTCAGAATAACCATCCATCTGCTCCAATGCCTTTTTGCGGAAAAGCGAGGTAGCAGTCAAATGGTTCTCTTTTTTCAGCAAAACCGGATCAAACGCTTTTTCCCAAAGATACTCAATATTCTGGAAGCCGCAGCTATCCGTATAAGCCCATACCGCGTCGGGATTCTTTTCCAACATCCACCAGCAGTATTCCACATACGTCGGTTCAATCAGGTCGTCGCAATCGAGCATCAGAGTATAAGGCGCTTTTGCCAAACGCAATCCATAATTTCTGGCAGTTGAAATGCCGCCGTTTTCCTTATGGACTACGCGTACACGCTCGTCCGTTTGGGCCAGCGCTTCAACAAAAGCCACATCTTCCTGTTTGGTACTGCCGTCATTGACAATGATCCACTCAAACCAGGGGAAGGTTTGGTTGACGACGCAGTTGAAGGTTTGCTCAATATATTGGCCGCCATTATAGAAGGGAGTGATAATTGTAACCAGCGGTTCGCCGTCGGTCACAAGATCGCGGCGGTAGCGGCGCAGGCCGGGCTGTTTGCTGTAATCAAATTCTATGCTCATGCTGACCTCCTCTGTCACGAAGCTTTAACGAGAAAACCGCCGCATAAAACGCTTGAAACGCTCGCGCTTTTTGCTGCCCTTGGGAAACATGCGGTTGAGCTTGTTAATGAGCTTGATATATACGCCGTCCACATAAAGCGGCTCGTCCAAACCGTTGATCCGGATCATATACGGGTCGCCAGTACCAGCATTTGACTGGGCAGGCGCGGCCGTCTCAGGCTGACGAAGGCGCTGAAGCAGCTGTTCGTATACGCCGGTCATGGCGGCATATTTCCAGAAATATTCGCCCAAATCGCAGTCCGGCACATCCCATGGCTTGAGGAACCCGGCGTAATGGGCAATCTTGGGCTGTTTGCGGGATTCCATATAATCCAGATAAATCTGGTGCGGCGCGCACTTCATCACCTGCATACGGGACCCCGTGGGCGTGACCCAATTCATAACCACATTCCAAGCCATATCAATATGTTTGATTCTGCCGTCGCACAGGTAATTAAGAATGTCCTGATCCATATACAGCCAATCTTCCTGCGCGGTCACGTCCAGAATGCGGCCGGCGGTGAACTGTTTGCGGAATTCCTTCAGGTTCATCACCAGCACGCCGGCATTGATGTAAGCATAAGGATCCTTGATGGTCAGCACCTTTTCAAAATACTCCTTGCGGGAAGGGTCGCATCCATGATAATTGCCCGCCATGTCGATATCCCGCACGCCAGCCAAGCAATAGCCCTCCACGTCGGTATCGTAGAGCTTGGCCACGTCGTCGAGCACGACCAGATCGGAATCGATGTAGAGCACCTTGTCGTAATGCTTCATGATTTCCTGCATCAGCAGCCGGTAATAGGTTTCCACCGTGATATGGAAGTGCGTTTTCAGATTCAGGCCGGAATACATGGGCGACACATCGCAAAAGCGAATGCTCAGATTTGTGTTTGCGCAGAATTCCGCCTTGATTTGCGCCTGATGCTTTTTCGTGATAGAAGAATTGAGCGCGATCACGTCATAATTCCGCGCGGGATCAGCCGTTTCAATCAGCGAGCGCAGCATAACCGTAACATAAGGGACATATTTATCATCGGCAGCGATGACAATGGGCACGTTGTTTTCCGCAAACGCGGGAAGAATATCAACGCCTTTCTCGGTGTTCGCAAAAAAGGACTTCTGCAATTCGCGGCATTTCAGTTGTTTATCTTCCTTGAGCTTGGTATAAAAAATTCCCCAGAGCCGCTCAGACAGAAAGCCGCTGACGCGGTATTCGTTGATGTCGTAATCGCTTAAATCGGTCAGCCGCTCATGCTCAGCCAAAATGTCAAACATCCAGGCACAATATTCGTTAAAGATTTTTTGGGAAAGGATGTACATATTGCAGAAGTAACCGGTCGTGCCATTCAGGTAGCGCTCGGCGGCCTGCTTGTAATCCGGATACTTTCTGCTGATGACGTCGCATACCGTATCCAGATCGCTGATACGGTGATAGGGCGACTTTTTATAATGCTCATATACGCTTTTGGAGCCATCCATTTCCCGCACATCCTGCGGCGCAACGCTCAGTACGTCATATCCCTGGACCATGGCTTCAATCTGTGCATCGTTCAGGCACAGCTTTTCGGCCGCGTCGTCATCCAGACGACGGAAGGTTACATTGCCAAAGCTGTCCTCCGGCAGCCGCTGGGGATTGAAGCTGAAATAGCGGCGGTAGTGCATAAAGCCGTAATAATCGGCCTGCACGTTTTTCCATGCCCAGTATTGGGCAGTCAGCTCGCAGTATGTTCTGTTTTTGGCAGAAATGTTTTCTCCGTCGCTGTCGTGGGCATGCTGCGCGTCATATGCGCCGTTGATTGACGCGCCCACCTGAACAGGCGTAATGATACCGCTTTGAAACAGTTCGCACGGCTTGTGATAGGAGGTGAAAATCTTGATTTTCATAGACGCTCTCCTTTTTTATCGTGATGCCTCGTTGCGGCAGAGAATAGTCTGCCGTTAAAAACACGTATTACGCTATCAGCCAATCGCTGATTGAGCCAGGCGCAAAGCAGCGATATCAGCATACCGATGAAAAAACAAAGGGTAAACGGAAGCCTGCCTTCAACAGCGGACATCGCCATTGCCCCATATAGGCAATGAACCAGATAAAATGAATAGGATATGCCGGAAAGAAAACCGATGGCCGCAGGCGGAACGGGCAGCGTTTTGTCGGATTCGTACCAGACCAGCACGCCGAAAATCGCAAGGGCATACATAAATGAAATGATATAGGGATTCGCTTCATAATGACCGTGATCCAGCATGTAAAAAGAAACGACCAGGTTCAAATAGCATAGACCCAGCTGCAAAATGGTCGCCTTGAAAGAAATCAACTTTTCTTTGCGCAGGCGGATCACATAACCGCAGACCGGCATAAAAATATACGGGGTAAACGCAAACTGCGTATAATGCAGCAGCTTTTGCAGCGCAACCGTCAGCACCAGCGCGCCCTGCAAAAGATAGCCGTCATACCGGTGATGCTGATTATGCAGCAACGCTTTGACGCCCGCTATAAGCAAATACCACAAAAGCAGCGGGCACATAAACCAAACAACGCCGTTGATGGGATTCGGCTCGCCGACAAACCAGTTAACCAGGAAGGTCGTCTCCAGCCAGTCACGGCTGGAAAACTGCGTCCAGTACGTATTGTAATGAAATACGCCGCTCAACACCCGCTGAAAGAGATAAAAGGCCAAAATGCTCTGCAAATAAGGGATGACAATTTTGTGGATTTTCTTTTTTATATAGGCATGGCTCGTTTCTGATGATAAAGAAAAAAATCCGGTCAGCAGAAAAAAGATCGATACACCCAGCGCCCCAAAATCGTCAATCATTTTCAGCGGCCTGTTAATCAGAAAGCGAACCAGATTAGAAAACCACCAATCGCCCTTGCGCAGCGGCCCCAGATGGTCATAGGCGATCATCAGCATACAGATGGCCCTTGCGTATTCAAGCAGGACGTATTTTTTCTTTGTCATGCATTCTTCCTTATTATCAATAGCTTTTCTTGTATTCCTCGTATACCTGCGCGCAGTCGCCATAGCATTTGAGTACGCCATGATCGAGCCAGGCGGCCTTTTGGCACAGCTGCATCACCTGCTCCTCGCTGTGGCTGACAAAAAGCAGCGTCGTGCCGCCCGACATCATTTCCGCCATGCGCGCCCGGCATTTTTCCTGGAAGCGGAAATCGCCCACCGCCAGGATCTCATCCACCACCAGAATATCGGCGCGCACCTCGGTGGCAATCGAAAAGCCCAGTCGCGCCACCATACCGCTGGAAAAGTTTTTGACCGGCACGTCGATGAAATCCCATAACTCGGCAAAGTCCACGATGCTCTTGAAATGCGCCTCCATATAGGCGCGGTCAAAGCCCAGCACCGCGCCGTTGAGAAAAATATTTTCCCGCGCGGTCAAGTCCATATCAAAGCCCGCGCCCAGTTCAATCAGCGGCGCAATGGTTCCGCGGACCTCGATATTGCCCGCGGTCGGATACAGCACACCGGCGATGCACTTCAGCAGCGTGCTTTTGCCGCTGCCGTTGGCGCCAATGAGCGCCACGGCCTCGCCCCGCCCGATGGTAAGGCTGACGTTTTTGAGCGCGTAAAACTCATGAAACATCAGCTGACGCTTGAGCAGCTTGACAAAATATTCTTTGACCGTATCCGTTTTTTCCGTCGCCAGGTTAAAACGCATGGATACGTCCCGTACTTCAATAATCGGAAGCTCAGATGGCATTTGTGTTTACCTCAAACATACAGGATAAAATTCTTTTCCAGCTTACGGAAAATGAGCATGCCCAGTCCCATGGCGATAACGGCGCAGGCCGCGCACGAAAGCCATGACTGCCAGCCGGGTACGCTGCCGTACAGCACCAGCTCCCGGAAAAAGGTAATGTAATGATACATCGGGTTGAATTTAATCAACGCTACGACCTGCTCCGGCAGCGCGGCAATGGGATAGAAAATAGGCGTTACATACATCCAGGCCAGCGTCAGCACGCTGTACAAATGCGTGATGTCGCGGAAATACACGCTCAGCGAGGAAAGAATCATCCCGATGCCCGAGGCGAAGAGCAGCAGCAGAAACAGCGGCACGGGAATCAGCAATAACGTCCAGTGAAAGGCCGAATGCGTGAAAATCATCACCAGCAGGATGGCTGCCAGACTGAAGCTCATGGTCACAAAGCTGGACAGCACACGGCTGATGGGAAAAATAAATTTGGGAATATAAACTTTTTTGAACAGAGAGCCGTTCTGGATCACCGAATACATGCTCATGTTGGTGCTCTCGTTAAAAAAGGCCCACAGCGTTTGTCCGCAAATCAGGTACAGCGGGTAGTTGGGAATATCGTAGCGGAACATATAGCTGAAAATGAGGGTCATCACCAGCATCATCATCAGGGGGTTGAGCAGGCTCCAAACATAGCCTAAAAAGCTGCGGCGGTATTTGACCTTCAGATCGCGCGAGATCAGTTCCTTCAATAATGGTTTATATTTTTTGATTGGCAGCGATGCAGAGCTCATGTCGTATCTCCTTTGGCTGTTTCGCCATCCGTTGAATGCAGTTTTTTGTAAATCATGGCGTTCCAATGGCGAAAAGGCAGTTTTCACCACATGAAGTATATCAAAGTTGACATATCCATGTCAATGTGTTTTCCCCTCAAACGGCAATTTCATCTCACCCGTTTTTTGTTCTGCCCACCGGTTTTTCGCGGACATTTGCGGCATACTATATTGCCCGCATCGCTCCATGCAGGCCAGGCAATCGACACGGACCGGGGAGGGGCTGGATGATGAACGAAAACTGCCCATGCAAAAGAACGCAATGCAAGCGTCACGGAAAATGCGACGAATGCAGAAAGCATCATGCCGGCGCAAAGAGATCAGGATCCGCTGCCTGCGAAAGAAAGAGGCCGTCAACTGATAGGCCTGACAAATAAATCACGCCAGCATTGGCAATGGAAACAACTTATAAGCCCGCCGGAAAATTCCAGCGGGCTTTCGCAAATTCTTATTGCATTTTTTCAACCATCTGCGTCAGCGTTTGCAGCCCTGCCGCAAAGCCATGGGAGTTATCCAGCCGATAATCGGCGCAGGCGCGGTAGTAGCCGATGCGTTCGTTATACTGATCGATCACATTCTCATACGATCCGCCCGCCAGCGTAGGGCGGCGTTCCAGCTTGATATCCGACAAAATCTGATCCAGCGGCCGGTCAACATGGATGATAACGCCGTGGTTCTGCATCAGCAGCACGTTTTCCTGCACAGTCGGCAGGCCGCCGCCCGTTGAAACAATGCAGGGCGGCTTGCCAATCAGCTCCATCAGCACGCCCGCCTCCGCATTGCGGAAAAAGGCCTCGCCCAGCGTTTGAAATATTTCAATCACCGACATATTCATGATTTCGCTCACACGCTGATCGGTGTCTACAAAAGGCAAGTTCAGGTTTGCCGCCAGCCTGCGTCCCAGGCTGGTTTTTCCCGCGCCCGCCATGCCTACCAAAAAAACATGCATATTGAGCATGATGTTCATCTCCTGTGTCCGGGATGGTTTTATCATACCACAATTATATTTGAAACGCAACGGCACGGTGCGCAATTCGGCCAAGCGCGTATTTTTTGGCCCGTTTTTTTGCATAATGCATACAAAAGGAGGATGCTGCAATGAACGACAAGAAATCCGCGCCTGGATCGCTTTTTACTTTGCCGCGGCCCGGCAAACGCATGCGCCGTCCCGGAGGCACGCGCCACTAAGGCCCCGTTGCTTCCCATGCCATTTTTTGCTATAATCAAAGCAGCCCATTCAAATATGAAGGAAGTGTCTGTTTTGATTCTATTGCAAAACGCCGCTCTGCGCGTAACCGTTAACCCTTTGGGGGCCGAGCTGCACTCCGTGCTTCTGGACGGCCGGGAGCGTCTCTGGCAGGGCGATCCTCAGATATGGAGCGGCCGCGCGCCGGTGCTGTTTCCCGTGGCGGGCGCGTTCCTTGACAACCGCTACACGCACGAGGGCGTTGCCTATGAAATGCCGCAGCACGGCTTCGCCCGCCGCCGCCTTTTCCGCGTCGCGGAGCAAAGCGAAAGCGCAGTCTCCCTGACGCTGGATACGCCCGAGCGCAATTACCCCTTCCCCTACCGTCTGACCGTGCGCTTTGAGCTTTCCGGAAGCGCGATCCGCGTCTGCTACCGGGTGGACAACCCCGGCAGCGGGGCGCTGTACTACTGTCTGGGCGCGCATGAAGCATATGCCTGCCCCGAAGGCATAGAGCACTGCCGCGTGATCTTTGAACAGGACGACGTGCTGCATCGCGGAATCCTTGCGGGCGCACAGCTGACGCACGAAACAGAAACGCTGACGCTGACCGGACGCGCGCTGCCGCTGCGGGCGGACATGTTCATCCCGGACGCGCTGGTCTTTGCCGCGCTGCGCTCGCGCTCCGTCACACTGAAAAACGACGTGAACAGCCACGCCGTGCGTGTGGACTATCCCGACTATCCCACCCTGCTGCTCTGGCAAAAGCCCGGAGCCAAATATCTGTGCATTGAGCCGTGGACAAACCCGCCCGAATTCTGCGACCATGACGGCCTGCTTGTACACAAGCCGGGCGTCCAGCGTTTGGAGGCCGGAGAAGGGCGCGACTATATCCACACCATCACCTTTGCATAACAAATGAAGCCGTTCTTCGCTGCGATCCCGAAGAACGGCTTGTTTCGTTTTACCGTATGCATGGGGCCATCCTGCCGCCGTCAATCTCATATACGTCATCGCAAAGCGTATCAATGTCGGATGCATGATGACTGACCAGCAAAAAGGTACGTCCCTGTTCTTTCAGAGATAAAAACAGCTGGCGCACTTTGGCGACAGAGGCTTTATCCAGGCCGTTGAAGGGCTCGTCCATAATAAAAACCTGGGGTTCCTCCATCAAAGCCTGGGCAATGGCCAGCTTTTGCCGCATACCCAGCGAATACTTTTTCACTGGCTTCTTCGCGTCGGCGGATAATCCCACGCATTCCAGCGCCGCCCTGATTTTTTCATCTGTGGCAATGCCGCGGATCCCGGCCAGGTATTTCAAATTTCGCCAGCCGGACATGGACCCCAGAAAACCGGGATGTTCGATAACGATCCCCATGACCGGCGGATCGCCCTGCCCCGGTTTGATCTGCTTTCCCTGAATCAGAACCTTGCCGCTGTCACAGGGGAGGACGCCGCACAGGCATTTCAGCAATACTGATTTCCCGGAGCCGTTGTCCCCGATCAGACCATGGATCTTGCCTGCTTCCAACTGCAGGGAAACGTCCTGCAAAACCGTCTGTTCTCCAAATTGCTTATGAATGTGATGCGCTTCGATCGCAAGCATTGCGTTCGTTCCTTTCTGTCAGTATTGTTCCTTCAGTATTTCATCAGCGAAGTGCTTGTGACGATGGGAAAGCACAAGCGCAAGGGCGGCGCACAAAACGTTTGCCGCAAGCAGCGTTACAATCCCCTCTACCCATGTCGGATAATACGGCATATCCGGGCAGTAAATGATGCTCAATCTCGTCAGGGAGAGCGGCGAAAAGCGATAGCACCAGAAAGGGAGTTTTTCGCTGATCAGGAAATCCAGCACCGCCAACAGGCTGACGCCGGAAAGCGCCGCCACCCGGCCGACGCACAGCGAAAGGCAGAGCATGACAAGACCCATGACGCTGCACGCCAGTACGCTCATGAAGGCAGTCATGCCAAAGGCCTGCAAGGGCGTAAAGGCATTGGTCACGGACAGCGAAAGATCAACCGGCACATGATAGCCGTCGAAGGAATAACCGTTGGCGATCGTATTGAGCAGCTTTCCCCACGCGGCCGGCTCGGTCAGTTTCCCCCGACTGGTCAGCGTGCACATGAGCAGCATGCACAGCGTATAGATCACGCTGACGAAAAGCACATACAGGATGCGTCCGCCCACCCAGACATTGCGGGAACAGCGCATGGATTCAAACAGCGCATGTTCGCGGATCAGCGGCAAATCAGAAAAAATCATGACAGCGCCCAGGCCAAAGACCAGCGTGGATTGATAGTTGGAAAATACCCCGGCAGCATACCCCCAGGCATTGACCCACAAGCCGGCTTCCTGCTGAAGCCGGACAGTGCTTTCGCTCAGGTGATGGTAATAAACGAAAAACAAGCATAAATAAGCATAAAAAATGGGCGTACGCAGCAACTCTTTGAGCTGTACCCGGCACAAATGCCCCATACGCGTTATTGCCATTGATACACCCTCTTTCTCAGCAGAAAACGGAATGCCGCATACGCCGCCACCGTCAGACCGATCAGGATCCCAGTGATGACGCTATACACATGAAGCGGCGTTTGTTTTTCCAGGCGGAACACGATCGCGGACTGCGCGCCGCTCAGGCCGACGATGGTGATGTTGGTGACAATTTCAAGCATGGCAAAAAGCAGCAGCGGCAGGAGATACACCATGCCGCGGCGGGTGGTGAGGACGGCCGCCACGCAGCCGATCCCGGCGCACAGCGCGCCCAGGAAAAATTGCAGGCTGGCAAAATAGAGAAAATACAGCCCCCACTGCCGATTCAGAAGCAGCGGCTCAATAAACGGTTCATAGTAAGTACTCTCATCGTATGCGGGGATATAGCGGGCCATCAGCCCCAGATAAAAGAGAATGCCGACAGACAGCACCAGCCCGCCCGCAAGGCAGGGCGTAAAGAATTTCACATTGCAAAACCGGTTGAAGCCGCAGCGGGTCGTTTGAAAATAGCTGCTGCGGTGCTCCCAGTCCTCCGCCAGCATGCTGCCCGCTGCCAGTACGGCCGGGAAAGGCAAAAGCGTGCGGAAGGGGTTGAATTCCATCATGAAGCCGTTATGCTCATGAACCCAGGTGGTATTCGGATAAAGAATGATATTGGCCCAGCCCAGATAGCCCTCGCCGGCGGCGTAGATTCCAAGGCAGACGAACAGGGCAAGATAAAAATGCGGGGTGCGCAGGCAGCGCCGCAGTTCGTTTCTGAAACAACACAGCATCAATCCATCACCGCCCGTCAGAATAAGGGTTGGCCTGTAACGGCATGGTAGGCTTCATAAAACGAGAAGGGCTCGCCGTGCTCCATTTCCCTGGTATAACGGACGACCCAGGCGGGATAAAGCGTGTATCCCTGGCTGGCGCCTACGTCGCCGGTCATTGCTACATATTCCAGCACCATTTGATGAATGGTAATCTGCCTGACGCCGGGAAGAAAGAGGTTAGCATACTTGTCTTGAATGCAGCGGACTGCCTGCTCCGCACCGAGGGCGGACTGCGCGCCGCCCAGCGGCTGAAAAGCGGCGGGGTCAAACAGTACGCTGGCAACCATCGCAATCCCGTGTTCCGCCGTCACAGCCATGCGCATATTCAGATTAGGGATTTCTATACCGCTTACGGTGCTGGTATACTCGCCTGAGTAGAGACGCAGGCCTTGAAAATAAACCGGATAGTAAATATCAAAGAACAGATACTCTTCCGCTTTGGCTGGATCCGGAGCGTATTGGGCTGTTCCTTTTTTTCTTAACGTATCAATGCAGCCGCGAATGTCTTCCGCCTGATCGCATCGGAACATTCTGACGGCATTGCCAAGCTGATTGCCGCAAGCGGCCGCGACGCTTTCAGCATAAGCTTTGACTTGCTCCTCTGTCAAACGGTTGATTGGCGATAAGTCAATGGTATCAGAGTAAGTACCCGACAGGTATAGGATGTAATCAGGATCGATATTCTGCAGATCCATCGTGCCCAGGGCGCCGATGCTGCAATGAGGATAAACATCAGGGCCATTGAAATGGTACTCCGGCCATTCCGAGGTAGGGTAACGCCAGCTGCCGTTGCTCGTGTCGCAGCCCAGCAGAGACCAGTCGGTCTGGTTTCCCTTCTCGAGCATAAAGGCGTCGCTCAGGCGCTCCACATGATATTCCTGGACGGTCATGCCCTCCGGGAGCTGCAATACCCGAGCGTCGATCAGCAAGGGCAGACCGTCGCAATCCAGCTCCTGGCTGATATGCCGCCATTCTTCTTCCACCCAAACGGAGGAATCCGCCTGCGCCGCGGTCAAGCACAGCAGGACGCCCCGCGCCGCCATCCATTTTTTCATCGCGTTCCTTTCCTTTCGTTCAACTATTCAATAGACGGCAGCAGGAACGAAAAGGTTCAAAAAACATGAAAAAAGCCTTGCAGCCGTATCGCCGCAAGGCAGAATTGTTTCTGTTTACTTGTTTTCGCCGTAGGCGCGCATCTCAAAGACCGTTGCGTCCGCCGCGCCATGCGTGCTGAGCACATGCAGGCGCACCGTATCACAGGCCGTTTTATCAAAGCGCAGCACGTTCAGGCGCTGATGGTTGCCGCGCACGGGAACGGTGCGCACCACCTGCCCGTCGCGCAGCAGCTCCACATCATAGTCGCATACCAGCTCGGGCGGGATGCCGTTACGCTGCTGCACCTGGCGGTTGGGACACATGGTCACGCGGATGGGATACTTGAAATCGGAATGGAACACGAAGCGCACCTCGGCCACATCCCGCACGCCGTCAAAGCGGGCGGTAAGCGTTTCTCCCGCCGCGCTCATGCCGTCCGACACCCAGCCGTTCATCTCCGCGCCGATCTTGCGGGAAACGCCGTTGGCCACGCCCGCCGCCTGTCCGTTCGCCTTTTCGGAGGAAGCGGTAATCACCGCGCCGCGCACCAGGTCGTCAGGGTCCGTATTTCTAAAGCCCGGCAGATAGCCGCCGTCGCGAAGAATATCCTGCTGCACCTCGCTGATGAAGGGCGTCAGTTCGCGCGGGTCGCAGTCGTGCTTGATACAGCGGGCCGCCGCGACGCCTACCGCCTCGCCGCCGATGGCGCAGGTGCCGATAATGCGCGTGGAGGCCAGCGCCATGCGGCTGGTGCTGATGTCGCGTCCCGCCATAAACAGGTTATCCACATTCTTGGAATAATAGCTGCGGTAGGGAATGGTATACACGCCCTCATAGAAATTGCAGTCGGAAGGCAGCTTATCCTCGTCCAGCAGGCCATGAGGCGCGTGCATATCCACGCACCAGCCGCCATAGCATACCGCGTCGTCAAACACACGGTGGTCAAGGATATCGCATTCGTTGAGCAGATAATCGCCCACCAGGCGGCGGCTTTCACGCATACCGGGCAGCGCGCCCACCCACTCCAGCGCGTAATTCTCGGCATGGTGCGCATGCACGCCCTCGTCGTTATTCTTGATGTGATCCCAGATGCCATAGGCATAAGCCATCAGGTCGTCGCGGATCTTCTCAAACTCGGGAATGATGTCGTCGCCCTCGCCCATCAGCTCGCACCACCAGTAGCCGTAGTCGATGGCGGCGCTGGAGGTCATGGAGGTACGCTTGTACTCCTCGGGGTTGGGCGAATCGCTCACGTCGATATGGTCGCGCATCTCAATACAGTGGATGCGCTTAGCCAGCTGCTTTTCGGTCAAATGCTTGGCAAAGGCCGGCGCCTGGAAGGGGACGGGACGCCCCATATTGACCGCCTTCATCAGAATGGTATTGCCCATGCGGTCGTTATTGGCCTGAACGGGCGCGTGCGGCTCGCCAAACTCGCTGCGCGGCTCGCTGCCGGCGCGGTATTCCGCCCCGGCATAATAGCCCAGCGTGCCGTTGCCGGTCGCGTCGATGAACAAGGGCGCGCACAGACGGAAGCGCATCTCGGTGGTCTCCTGCACGCAGTTGACGGCGGTGATGCGGCTGCCCTCCATCTCGCAGTCATACATGACGGTATTGTGATACATCGTCAGGTTCTCCTGCTTCTGGGTCGCTTCAAAGAGGATCATATCCCACACGGAATAGCTGAAGTTCTCGTTGCGGCACTTGTTTTCCAGCATCAGCTCATAAAGGATGCCGCCCTCGGCATAATCGGGCTGCTTCAGGCTTTGATCCGCGCCGGAAATATGGATGCGGATCTCGCTGCTGGCATTGCCGCCCAGCACCGGACGGGAATTTATCAGTGCCGTTTTGGCGCCATGACGGGCGCTGGCCAGCGCCGCGCACACGCCGCTCATGCCGCCGCCCACGACGATTACGTCATACCGCGCCTCGCTGAAGCGCTCCTGCATTTTCCTCATTGTAACCTCTCCTTATTTATACAGCGACAGCAGATACTGTCCCACGTCGTAATGATAGCGCGCAGTCAGATCCTTGAGCGCCTCGGGCATGCGGTTGTTGGTGCTGACCTCAAAAATCAGATCCGCCGGGCTGCCGGATTCATAGAGCGCGTGCATGACCCGCTCCCAGGGGATCGTCCCCTCAAAGGGCAGCACATGCAGGTCGTCCTTGCCGCGGTTGTCGTCGATATGCAGCGCTTTAATACGCTCGCCCAGCTTAAGAATGGCGGGTATCTGGTCGTCATAGGTGCGGTTGGCATGCCCCACATCCCAGCATACGCCGATCTTGTCAGAATGGAAGGAATCGGTCAGGGCGATCAGCTCCTCCGCCGTCACGCAGAAGCGGCGGCGCTGCCCGTTATCGCACATATTTTCAAACGCCAGCCCCACGCCCAGCTTATCGGCCAGCTCGATCTCGCGCGCAAAGATGCGCTTGTTCCAGCGGATATTGTTTTCCGGGTCAGCTGGATCGCCGTCGTAGGCCGTGATCGGGTGAATGACCGCCCACTTTGCGCCCAGCATGGCGGTAATCTCGATCGCCCGCAGCTCCATCGCGCCAAAGAAATCCTCTTCCTCCTGGGTGTCAAAGCGCGCGCCGCCGCGGCGATAGGGCGGATGCGACTGGGAAAACACGCAGCCCTGCTTCTCCGCCTCGTTGCGGATCTCGTCCACCTGCTGCTTCCAATCGTCCAGATGCAGCGTCGTCTGCCGCCGCGAAAGCGCGCACAGGTTCATGTCCAGCACCGTAAACCCGGCCGCGCGGCAGCGGCGAATGGATTCAATATATCCATAGTGCTCCGGCCCTTCGCGCCGATCGCGGAAAAGCGTCGTCATCGTTCCCAAACGCATATATATCACCCCGTCATTTTCAAATTGTTATACCGCATTGATTGTATCACGTTCATTATAACGTGTCAATCTTTTGCCGGGTTGAATTTATTTTTTTGCTGTGCTATACTGATGTATATATTCATTCAAAAGGAAACGACAAACGTATGGCTACCATCAAGGATATCGCGCGGGAAGCGGGCGTATCGCAGGGCACGGTTTCAAACGTGCTCAACGGCAAAGGCAACGTAAGCTCCATCAAGATCCGCCAGGTGCAGCAGGCGGCCGAAAAGCTGGGCTATTCCATGAACCAGCGCGCGCAGATTCTGCGCCGCGGCTCCTCCAATACCCTGGCAGCCGTGCTGCCCAACCTCTATAACCGCTCTTACGTGGACTTTTACACCAGCTTTCGCAATTTCGCCAACTCGCGGGGATATGAGGTCAGCCTGCACCTGACCGACGATCTGCCGGTCAAGGAGCAGCACGCCATAGAGGAAATCCTTTCCGCCATGACGGACAGCGCCGCCATTTTTACCTGCCGTACCGACGACATATGCGAAGGCTCCGGGCTGAAAAACATTTGTTACGTGGAGCGCGCGCCCGAAGGCAGCACGCCGCACCTGAGCTTTGACTTTTACCGCCTGGGCTGTGAAATGGCCGAGCGCGCCATGCGGGACGGCTGCCGTTTCCCTGCCGTGCTGTGCGAAAACACCGCCTTTGCTTCGCAGACGGCCTTTCTGCATGGCTTGCAGGACGCCCTGGCCCGCGCGCATCTGCCGCTGGCCATCCATCCCACCGACACCAAGTTCTGCACCGAGGACGTGTTCGAAACGCTTGCCTCCACCCCCGCTCCCGACTGCGTTTTTGTATCCAATTACACCGTAGCGCAAACGGCCTGCAGCATCACCCGCCATTTTCTTGTGCGGCAGAACGTGCGCGTATATGCCGCCGCGCCGGTATTTACCTTTCCCTCCATGCAATGCACGGAGTTTGAGCTGAATTACCGCCTGCTGGGCCGCCGCGCCGCGGAAAGGCTGATAAACGGTCTCAAGAATCCCGACGCGCCGCAGCCGGCAGAGCTGCTGCCGCCGTCGGGCGTGCGCGCATGGATGCCGCGCGTGGAAAAAAATCGCTGCAAACGGCTGACCATTATCACCCCCGACGGCCACAACAGCGCCATCTTCCGCCACATTTCTCAAATGTACACCAAGGAAACCGGTATTGAAATCAACGTGGCCGCCTATACCTACAACGGGCTGAACGAGGTGCTCAACAACATTGAAAACACCACGTCCCTGGATATCGTGCGTCTGGACAGCAAGCGCTGGTCCAGCCATGCGCAGCGCATCTTTGTACCTCTCAAGGAGGTTGACCCGGATATCGACGAGGTGTTTGACGCCTTTTTGCCCGATATTTCCCGCGAATCCTTCTCCCACTGCAACGGCACGCTCTACGCCCTGCCCAGCACTCCCTGCGCGCAGCTGCTCTTTTACCGGCGTGATTTGTTTGAAAACCCGATCTTCCGCCGCCGCTACCAGGAAATGTACGGCTGCGAGCTGCTGCCGCCCGAAACCTATGCCGAATTCAATCGTATCGCCCGATTTTTCACCCGTTCCTTCAATCCCGATTCCCCCGTTCCCTACGGCACGGGGCTGATGCTGAGCAACGCAACCTTTTCCGCCAAGGAATACCTTTCCCGCTATTTCAGCCACAGTACCAGCCTGTATGACGAAGACGGCCGGATCCTGCTGGACAGCCCCATCTCGCGGCAGTCCATGGAGGAGCTGATTGCCCTGCGCGACTGTGTGGATCTGCCCCACAGCAGCGTAGCGCAGTACGCTCTCTCCAGCTTTGCCGAGGGCAACACCGCCATGGCGCTGGACTATTCCAACTTTACCGGCAACATCACCTCGGCGCGCTCCCATGTCAGCGACCGCATCGGCTACGCCATGGTGCCGGGCGGCAATCCCATGCTGGGCGGCAGCTCCATCGGCATCTGCCGCTACTCGCAGCAGCAAAAAGAAGCCGCCCAGTTCCTGCGCTGGCTGTGTTCGCCCGAGGTCACAACCGCTATGGCGCTGATGGGTACGGCTTCCCCCTGCTCCAAAACCTATGAGAATTATGAAGTGGTCGAACAATTTCCCTGGCTTTTGCTGACGCGCAAATGCTTTGCCATGTCGCATACAACCTACATTCCGCCCCATTGCGCGGCAAACTTTAACGAGCCAAAATTTTTAAGCATCCTGGGCATGGCGGTAAGCACGGCGCTGGGCGGCGTCATGCCGGTTGACGACACGCTGAAATTTGCCCAGCTGACGTTTGAAAAAACCTTTCCCGGCAAATAATGTCTCTCCGGCCGCGTCCTTTGTCTTCTATAATATATTAAATGGCCGTCGGCTTCATGCCGACGGCCATTCAGTCTGTTGACAAAGTCAACAGACGGACAGAGGCTGAGAAAGTCCGCAAGGCAAGGAAACGAGCTTGCGGATCAGGGAGCTTACACAGACGTAAGTGACCGCCATCCGCAAGTG
>JAHZHX010000028.1 GCA_019420065.1 Clostridiales bacterium
TCGTCAGCATGGCTCTGACCGAAAATGGCGTGTACCTTGCCGCAGTCCGGGCAGCGGAAGGAGGACATGTTTTCCACCAGTCCTACTACGGGCACATTCATCATATCAGCCATTTTGACCGCTTTTTCCACGATCATGCCGACCAGCTCCTGCGGGGTGGCAACCACCACGATCCCGTCGATGGGCAGGGACTGGAATACCGTCAGCGGAACGTCGCCCGTTCCGGGAGGCATGTCCACAAACATAAAGTCTACGTCGCCCCAGACCACGTCGGTCCAGAATTGCTTTACCGCGCCGGCGATGACCGGGCCGCGCCAGATGACAGGGTCGGTATCGTTTTCAAGCAGCAGGTTCAGCGACATAACGCGGACGCCGGTTTTGGTTGCCGCGGGCAGGATGCCGGCTTCAGTGCTCATGGCCTGATCCTTGAGGCCAAAGGCGCGGGGAATGGAGGGGCCGGTCATGTCGGCGTCCAGAATGGCGGTCTGATAGCCCTGACGCTGCATCAGCACGGCCAAAAGGGACGTGACCAGGCTTTTGCCTACGCCGCCCTTGCCGCTGACGACGCCGATCATCTTTTTAACGCGGGTGAGATCATTGGGTTTTTCGCGCAGATCCTGCGGCTGTTCCCGGGAAGCGCAAGCGCTGGAACAGGTGGAGCAGTCATGCGTGCAGTTTTCACTCATGGGAGTCATCTCCTTTTCATTGAATATTATACTGTTTTTAGCGGTTGTGTCAAGACATGGAAAAATAGGGAGATTAGCATATGAATACATGCATGAATATGCAAATACAAGGAAAAAACATTCAAAATGGCGTTTTTTGCCTTGACGCGGGGCAAAAATCATGCTATCCTGCATCCAATCCGTTTCCCGCTTCTCTTCATACCGGGGGATGGGGCAAAATAAATCGTCCGAAAGGAGTGCGTTGTGATGAAGAAGCTGTTTGTGTTGCTGGTTGCCTGTGTGATGATGGTAGGTGTCGCGGCGCACCATTGCCTGGCGGAGGATACCTCGCTGACCGCGCTGCAGGAAAAGGGAGAAATGGTGCTGGGGCTGGACGCCAGCTTTCCGCCCATGGGCTTTACCGATGATGCGGGGGAAATTATTGGCTATGATATTGATTTGGCTGCCGCCGTGTGCGAGCGCCTGGGTCTTGCGCTGCGCTGCCAGCCCATTGACTGGGACGCGAAGGAAATGGAGCTTAATTCCGGCGCCATCGACTGCATTTGGAACGGCATGAGCATTACGCCTGAGCGGCAGGAGAACATGAGTCTGAGCCTGCCTTACCTGAAGAACGAGCAGGTGCTGGTGGTGCGCGCCGGGTCGGGGTATAAGACGCTGGCTGACTTGGCGGGCAAGAATCTGGGCCTTCAGGCAGGGTCAAGCGCGGATGACGCGCTGACGGCGGCGGCCGATTTCAAGGCTACGCTCAAGGCGGTCATGCCTTATGAAGATAACACCGTGGCGTTGCTGGACTTGGGTAATGGCGGCGTGGATGCGGTGCTGGTGGACTCCGTTGTGGCCGAATATTATATTGCCGCGATGGGCGTGGATTATGTGATCCTAGATGAAGCGCTTGCCGGGGAAGAATATGGTATCGGCTTCCGCAAGGGCGACGCCGCGCTGACGGCGGCCGTTAATGAAGCGCTGCTGGCGATGGCACAGGACGGCTCGCTGGAGGAAATCACGGTCAAGTGGTTTGGCGAGAATGTTTCGATCATTGGCAAATAATTGATAAATACTGCCGGGCTGCTGCGTCATGCGGCAGCCTTTCCTTGTTATACAGAGAGGAATGGATTCAACAATGAAATATTTGACCAATGCCGATGCGTTTGCCGGCTTGATTCGCCAGCTTTGGACGGGCTTGGGCGTAACGCTGCCGCTGTTCTTTTATACGCTGCTGCTGTCGCTGCCGCTGGGGGTGCTGGTGGCGCTGATGCGTATGTCGCGCGTTCGCCCAGTAGCGTTTGCGACGCGCCTGTATATCCTGATTTTGCGGGGAACGCCGTTGATTCTGCAAATTTTTGCGATCTATTTTATTCTGCCGAAAATCTTTGGCCATGCGATGGACCGCATGCTTTCGGCGGTGATTGCCTTTGTGCTCAATTATGCGGCCTATTTTGCCGAAATTTTTCGCGGCGGGCTGCAATCCTTACCGCGCGGACAGCGGGAGGCCGGGAAGATGCTGGGCATGAACAAGGCGCAGATCTTTTTGCGGATTCTGCTGCCGCAGACCGTGAAGCGCTGTCTGCTGCCGGTATCCAACGAGGTGGTTACGCTGGTTAAGGATACGGCGCTGGTAACGGCTATTGCGTTGTGCGATATGTATTATTATGCAAAAAAGGCAACGGCGGCTTCGGGCTCGCTTCTGCCGCTGTTTATTGCCGGTTTGTTTTATCTGCTTATGAATACGGTGGTAGAGGTGTTCTTCAGCCGCATGAACCGCCGCCTTGACTATTACAGGGGGTGACGGAATGATACTGAGCGCGGAGAATATTGTTAAAAGCTATCACGGGCAGGAGATTCTCAAGGGCGTATCCCTGCAAATGGCGCAGGGCGATGTGGTGGCAGTCATTGGCCGCAGCGGGTCAGGAAAGAGCACGCTTTTGCGGTGTCTGAGCGAGCTGGAGCGTGTCGATCAGGGGCGCATCGTGATTGGCGGGGAAACCATGGTGGAGAATGGCCGTTATGAAAGCGAAAAAAAACTGCGCGCCATCCGCCGCCGCATGGGATATGTATTTCAGGATTTCAATTTGTTTCCGCACATGAGCGTGCTGCGCAATGTGACCGAGGCGCAGCGATGCGTGCTTGGACGCGGCAGGACGGAAGCGGAGACGCGGGCCAAACAGCTGCTGGCGGATATGGGGCTGGCGGATAAAGGGGATGCCTATCCCTGCTTTTTGTCCGGCGGACAGCAGCAGCGCGCCGCCATTGCCCGGGCGCTGGCGCTTGATCCGGATATTCTTTGCTTTGACGAGCCCACCTCGGCGCTTGATCCGCTTTTGACGCAGGAGGTGCTGGCGGTGATTCGGCGGCTGGCGCAGCAGGGACACACGATGATTGTGGTTACGCATGAAATGAGTTTTGCCCGCGAGGTGGCTGACCGTATTCTTTATATGGAAAACGGCCGGATTGCCTGCGAGGGCGATCCGGAAACGGTTTTTGCGGATACGCGTGTGAGCGCATTTGCCGGAGGCTGATAAAGCGCGCGGGAAACAGGGTTTCCCGCCGCTTGCTTTTTTGGCGAAAAAAGCTATAATAGGTAAGAATTCAGTTGGAAACAGGAGGCGCTGTTATGCGCACGGAATGCGTGGCGGCCAGCGAGGAAAACATCGCGCGGGCCGCAAGGCTTTTGCGGGAAGGGGAGCTGGTGGGGTTCCCGACGGAAACGGTGTATGGTCTGGGGGCGAATGCGCTTGATGCCCAGGCTGTTCTGAATATATTCGCGGCGAAGGAGCGCCCGGCGGACAATCCGCTGATCGTGCATATCGCAAGGCTTGCGGAAATAGAGCCGCTGTGTCATATGAACGCCATGGCGGAAAAGCTGGCGGCGGCATTCTGGCCGGGGCCGCTGACGATGATCCTGCCCAAAAAGGAGATCGTGCCTGGCGCTGTGACCGCAGGGCTTGACAGCGTGGCCATTCGTATGCCTTCGCATCCGGTGGCCCGGGCGCTGATTGAACGGGCGCAGGTTCCCGTGGCGGCTCCAAGCGCCAATCGCTCGGGGCGCCCCAGTCCGACGATGGCGCGGCATGTGCTGGACGACATGGACGGGCGCATCCCCATGATCCTGGACGGCGGGGCCTGCGATGTGGGCGTGGAAAGCACGGTGGTATCGCTTGCGGGCGATACGGCGACCGTGCTGCGTCCGGGTGGCATTACGCCGGAAATGATCGCTGCCGTGATAGGCGAAGTGAAGGTGGCGGACAGCGTTATGCGTCCCCTCAGAGAAGGAGAGGCAGCGCCGTCGCCTGGGATGAAGCATAAGCACTATGCGCCCCGTGCCCGTATGACCATCTATGAAGGGGAGCCGGAGGCGGTGATGCGGCGCATCGCGGCGGAATATGATGCGCTTGCAAAAGAAGAAAAGGGTTTGATTCTTGCGGCGGGCAGCCATATGGACAGCTATGGCGCGCGCAGCACGGCGGATCTTGGAGCCGACGAGCTGGCGGCAGCGCATAACATTTTTGCCATCCTGCGCGCGGCGGACGATGCGGGGATTACCCGTGTGCTGAGCGAATCCTATCCGGAATCCGGCGTAGGGCTGGCGGTGATGAACCGCATGGCGCGGGCGGCGGGATTTGACATTGTGCGTGTTACCCCATGAGGGTAATGACCTGCAAAAGCCCTAAGCCGGGCAACCCCAGCAGGGAAACGCAGGTCACCGTGAGCGCGTTGATTCCCACGTTGGAAAAGGGCAGGCAGGAAAAAAGCGCCAGCATAAACAGGGCGCATACGCCCCGCGTCATGGCGCGGTGAAGGCGCGAGCCAATGCGCACGCGGCGGCACATTGCGTTCAGAAGCGTGAAAAATATGCCGGTGGTAATCATGATATAAGCCATAAAAAACACCTCCGCCATATATTATGCGGAGGCGTGTTGCTTTTGAAGCGGCAGGCAGATTTAGTTATCCAGCACGCGGATGGCGGTGATGACCGGCTGGTTTTCCCGCGCGACAGAACCGTTGCCGTCGGTAACGGGGGTGTTTGCGCAGATCGCGTCAACGATTTCCATGCCCTCCGTGACCATGCCGAAGGCGGCATACTGGCCGTCCAGATGGCTGGCGTCGGCATGCATGATGAAAAACTGGCTGCTGGCGCTGTTATAGCTATTGGAACGTGCCATGGAGAGCACGCCGCGGGTATGCTTGAGGGAGTTGGCAACGCCGTTGGCGCTGAATTCGCCTTTGATTTTATCGGGCGAGCCGCCCATGCCCGTGCCCTCCGGATCGCCGCCCTGGATCATGAAACCGGAAATGATGCGATGGAAGGTAAGCCCGTCATAAAAACCGGCGCGCGCCAGCTTGACGAAGTTTTCCACGGTGATGGGAGCCACGTTGCCATACAGTTCGGCCTTGAGGGTGCCGTAATCCTGGATGTCGATTTCGATATGATAGGTAGATGCGGCGGTTTTGCCATTGCCGCGCCCCCAAATGAGGTATCCGCCAACGGCCAGCAGGGCGATTGCGGCAACTGCGGCGATGATGGGGAGATAGGGCGCTTTTTTAGGCGCGGGCTTGGCGTAGGGGTTGACTTTTTTCTGTTTCGGCTTGCTCATGGGTGCCTCCTTGACAATTGATCGAATTACCGCATATAATATACAAATAGGGCATATCAGCTCTTGGCGGCGCGTCTATGCGGCCTTTTCTTATTTTATTCGATCCTGCCGCTGCGTGCAACTGTTTTTTTATGATGGGAGATGACTCAGTGCGGCATATTTTTATCGTGAACCCGCATTCCGGGCCGCAAAACGCCACCTCTGCCGTGCAAAAGGGCATACAGGAGATCGCGGGCGGCAAGGATTGCGAAATATACGTTACCCGCTGTCCGGGAGACGCGACCGAGTACGTGCGGCAAACATGCAGCGGCACGTCTGCGCCGCTGCGCTTTTACGCCTGCGGCGGAGACGGAACGCTCAACGAAGTGGTTAACGGCGCGGCTGGCTTTGCGCACGCGGCGGTGGGATGTTATCCCTGCGGCAGCGGCAACGACTTTGTGAAATATTTTGGCGGGAAGGGCGCTTTTCAAAATGTGAGGGCCCTGACCGAAGGAACCACGCAGCGTATCGATCTTTTGCGGGTAAACGGCCGCTATGCGATCAACGTGGTAAACTTTGGCTTTGACGCGAAGGTGGCCAGCCGCATGATCCGTTTTCGCAGGCTGCCCTTTATGCGGGGACATCGCGCTTATTATTGCGCCATCGCCATGACGGTATTTGACGGCGTGCGGCACCGCTGCCGTTTGAGCGCGGACGGCGAGGTGCTGATTGATGGAAACTTGCTGCTGTGTACGCTGGCAAACGGCGATTATGTGGGCGGTTCCTTCCGCTGCGCGCCGCGTGCCGACGTATGCGACGGCCAGATGGAGGTGTGCGCGGTGCGTCCCATTTCACGCCTGCGATTTGCAAAGCTGATGGGGATTTACCGGCGCGGCGAGCATCTGGAAGCGCCGCAGCTGCGCGACTGCATCTGCTACCGCAGGGCGCAAAAGGTAGAAATTGACGCGGATCCCGGATTTTTGATGTGCCTGGACGGCGAGATTATTCAGGACAGGCATTTTACGGTGGAAAGCCTGCCTGGCGCGTTGAGCTTCATTGTACCGGACGGCGCGCGGCACAGCGGCAAAAAGCTGGATATGCAGGCGGAAAAAGCGATATGATCTGCAAGCGCGTGACCTGCGCCGTGATTTTACGACGGGACTGCGTGCTGCTGGCGCGGCGCGCTCCGGGGCAAAAGCATGCCGGATGCTGGGAATTCCCCGGGGGAAAAACGGAGCGGGACGAAACCGACGCGCAGTGCCTCGAAAGGGAAATCTGGGAGGAGCTTGGTGTGCGCGGGCATACGGGCGCGCATATATGCGACAGCCGGTGCGTTTATGAGGAGCTGGCGCTGGAGATACTGCTTTGCGCTTATTTCTTTGTTCCGGACGATATGGATTTTGACCTGCGCGTTCATGACGCGGTCAGATTCTTCAATGCGGAAGAACTGGACGCACTGAATTTGTCGGCGGCGGATCGGCCGGTCGCGCAGGCGGTTCAGAAAATGCTGAAACGGAATGAATGATAGGAAAGCAACGGCTGCCTCATTTTTGCGGGTAAGCCGTTTTATGGTATCCATGAAGCGCGTGTGCAGGCGCCGGGATGCAATGAAAAGGGGAGGCAGCGCCCGCGTTCGATTATCGCTATTTGCGCCATAAAAAATCTGTGGCCTGCAAAAATGAACACTTTATTTTTTCACGGGCCGACATCCTGAAACGGGCTATGGAGTGCGGCAACGCTCTCCATAGCCCGTTTTTGTGATTTATGCGTGCTTCGGCAACGCTTTTTCCAGCGCCATCACCAGCGGCGGGATCAGAACAATGTGCGCAACCAGCCCCGGTACGGCGTTGATAAACGCGCCGGCCAGGAACATGGAGAAGGTAAAGCTCGTTCCGGTAAGGCCGGACAGCGCCAGGCGTACCAGCCCCCAAAGAACGCGGCCGCCCAGCATGGCCGCGATCAGAGCGGCGTAGAGCGACAGAGGATGGCGCGGCAGACGGCGGTACATCAAGCCTGAAATCAGCCCATAGGCGGCCAGCTCAAAGCACATGGCTATGCCCGTGGGAAAGAGCGGCGGCATGCCGAACAGAGCAAAACGCAGCAGCGGCGCGATGGCGCCGGTTACCGCGGCATACAGCGGGCCGCAGATGAAGCCGCACAACAGCACCGGGATATGCATGGGACTCAGCGCGTTGCCGATCTGGGGAATCTGTCCGGTCAGCAGCGGCAGGATCATGCACAGCGCCAGACATACGGCGCTGAATACAAGCGGAAGGTAACGGTTTTTCATTTGGAGATTCTCCCTTCAGTATGATGCTTCCTGTCTTGAACGGGAGAAGCGCCTTTAAGACGCAATTTATGCAGAGAGATACCGGCTGGGCCGAGCGGGAAAAATCAGATCGCGGGAGCGCATAGCGCAATGATTTCGGCAATGGCGGCGTTCAGCAGCTGTGTGCGGGGCAGCTGCGGCAGACCTACAATGCGTGTTTGACAGCGATTGACGGGCAGCAGCACCTTGCAGGCGCGGCTTTGCCCGACGGCAACTGCCATATCGGGGGTGATTTCTCCCATCAGCGCGTCCGCAACAACAATACCGATCGGCCCGGCAATGACGTCGGCGTCGCGGCTGGCGACGCGCACGGCGTTTTCGCCCGTTGCGCCGCGGGAGGCGCCTGCCTTGAGCATGCTGCTGGTTGCCAGCGCGTTGGCGCCCACGGCGATGATCTCATGCGGAGCGTCAAGGCCTGCGGCCAATAGCCCCTCCACGAGCTGGCTGCCAAGACGGCCGCTTTGACCGTCGATTACCACGATTTTCATGATTGCCCGCCTCGTTTGCTGCTGCATAAAGCGCTGAAAATTGAATGCATATTTATCATAACGGCCGTGCGCGCAAATGTCAAGGGCTGCGGAAAAGAAGAAAAGGCTTCTCCTGCTTCAGCAAAATCAGCAGGGAAATATCGATAAAATTATTACAAAAAGATGATGCTTAGATGGCCGCTATAACGCTGAAAACGGTTGAAATGAACGAAAAATGACGAAAAATGTTTTATAATGTACTTGATATAATATAAATTACGCCGTAATGATTTTGTAATACATATAAAAAAATATATACTTGCATGCAAATTTGGAATTTCAAAACAGCCTTGTTTCGTAATAAGATGTATGTGGTGAGAGTTGGATTTTTACAAAAGATCATTTCACCGAAAGAATTACTATTCAGCGGGATGGGATATGGCGGAAGGAAAGCGTATATCCGATTCACGCTAAAAATCGAAGGAGGCAGACCTTATGGAAACCTATGGCATTGAAAAGTATGGTATTATCAATCCCAAGGCTGTTTACCGCAATCTCACGCCCGCACAGCTGGTGGAAGCCGCGCTGCGCCGTGGAGAGGGCACGCTGAGCAAAACCGGCGCGCTGGTTGTAAAAACCGGCAAGTACACCGGCCGCAGCGCCAACGACAAGTTCATTGTTGACACGCCCGCCGTGCATGACGACATTGCCTGGGGCAAGGTCAACCGTCCCATCAGCAAGGAGAAGTTTGACGGGATTTACAATAAAGTGATTGCCTACCTGCAAAACAAGGAAGTATTTATTTTCGACGGCTTTGCCGGGGCGGATGCAAAGTATGCCAAGGCTTTCCGCATCATCAACGAGCTGGCCAGCCAGAACATGTTCATTCATCAGCTTCTGCGCCGTCCCACGGATGAGCAGCTGGCGAACTTCAATGAGGATTATACCATTATTGCCGCGCCGGGCTTCAAGTGCATCCCCGAACGCGACGGCACCCGCAGCGAGGCGGCGATCCTGGTGGATTACGAGGCCAAGCTGGTGGTGATCTGCGGCACGCAGTACGCGGGCGAAATCAAGAAGAGCGTGTTCTCGGTGATGAACTACGTTCTGCCCAAGATGGGCGTGTTCCCCATGCATTGCTCTGCCAATATCGGCAAGGATGGCGACGCGGCGGTGTTCTTCGGCCTGTCCGGCACCGGCAAAACTACCCTGTCCGCCGACCCCAACCGTCAGCTGATCGGTGACGACGAGCATGGCTGGTCGGATGATTCGGTGTTCAACTTTGAAGGCGGCTGCTATGCCAAGTGCATCAACCTGTCCGCCGAGAAGGAACCCGATATTTACAATGCCATCAAGTTTGGCGCGCTGGTCGAAAACGTGGTCATGGATCCCGATACCCGCGAGTTTGACTTTGACGACGCTTCCCTGGCCGAGAACAGCCGCGTGGGTTATCCCGTGGAATACATCGACAATGCCAAGCTGGACGGCGTAGGCGGGATTCCCAAGACCGTGATCTTCCTGACGGCGGACGCTTTCGGCGTGCTGCCGCCCATCAGCAAGCTGGACCGCAACCAGGCGATGTACTACTTCGTGTCTGGCTTTACTTCCAAGCTGGCCGGCACCGAGATCGGCATCACCTCTCCCGTTCCCACCTTCTCTACCTGTTTTGGCGAACCCTTCCTGCCGCTGGATCCCTCGGTCTATGCGCAGATGCTGGCCGAAAAGGTGGAAAAGAGCGGTGCGAATGTGTATCTGGTCAATACCGGCTGGAACGGCACCGGCAAGCGCACCAAGCTGGCCTATACCCGCGCCATGGTAACGGCTGCCCTCAACGGAGAACTGGAAAAGGGTGAGTTTGTGAAGGATCCGTATTTTGGCGTGGCCGTGCCTACCAAGTGCGAGAATGTGCCTGACGATCTGCTGATTCCCGCCAACACCTGGCAGGATCAGGCTGCATACGAGGCTGCTGCCAAAAAGCTGGCCGAAATGTTCCGCGAGAACTTCAAAAAGTATACCCATATGAGCCAGGAAATCGTTGACGCCGGCCCCCGCGGCTGAGAAGTGAGGTAACAGTATGGACCCCACAGAAATCATTACGACGGTTGCGCCAAGTGTGGAAGCGGCTGTAAATAATACCGACATTGCCACCTGGTTTGTGGTGGTAATGGGCATAGGCATCGTGTTTATCGGCTTGATATGCCTGATCGCCCTGATTAGCCTGATGGGCAGCATCATGAAGCGTGTGAATGCACGCTCGGCGGAGCAGGAGGCGGCTGCGGCCGTCTCCGCGCCCGCGGCGGAGGAAATTCCCAACCGTTCCGAGCTGGTGGCGGCGGTGTCCGTGGCGCTGGCGGAGGAGCTGGGCAAGGATGTACGGGCCATCCGCATCCTGAGCATCAAAAGGGTCTGAGGACCAAACGAAAGGAAGGAATCAGTTATGAAAAAGTATCGCGTGAATGTGAACGGCACGCAATATGATATCACGCTTGAGGTGCTCGAAGGCGACGCCGCGGCTGCTCCCGCCGCGCCCAAAGCGGCGCCCGCTCCTGCCGCGCCCAAGGCGGCTGCCGGTGGCCAGGCGGTCAACGCGCCCATGCCCGGCACCATTCTTGCCGTGAATGTCAAGCCCGGCCAGGCCGTCAAGCGCGGCGATGTGCTGGTGATCCTGGAAGCCATGAAGATGGAGAATGAGATCATGGCGCCTGTGGATGGTACCGTCGGCGCTGTGAACGTGACCAAGGGGCAGTCGGTGCAGTCCGGCGCTGTGCTTCTCACCATCGCGTAAGGCGGAGGCAGAAGCATGGAAACAATTATGAATTTCATCCGGCAGACCGGTTTCTCCATGATCGGGGATAACTGGAAAATGCTGGTGATGATCGTCATCGCCCTGGTGCTGGCATACCTGGCGATCGTGAAAAAGTTTGAGCCGCTGCTGCTGCTGCCGATTTCCTTCGGTATGCTGCTGACCAACCTGCCCGGCGCGAACCTCTTCCACGAGGAGTTGTTTGCCGGCGGCCATATCGGCTGGCAGGCGCTGGCGGAAAACGGCGGCCTGCTCGACTATCTGTATCTGGGCGTGAAGCTGGGCATTTATCCCTGCCTGATTTTCATTGGCGTGGGCGCGGGAACGGATTTTGAGCCGCTGCTGGCCAACCCCAAAACGCTGCTGCTGGGCGCGGCGGCGCAGGTAGGCATCTTCATTGTGTTCATTCTGGCGCGCTTGTTTGGCTTTACTCCTGCCGAGTCCGGCGCCATCGGCATCATCGGCGGCGCGGACGGCCCCACCGCCATCTATACCGCCATCCGGCTGGCCCCCCATTTGCTGGGCGCGATTGCGGTTGCGGCATATTCCTACATGGCGCTGGTTCCGGTGATTCAGCCGCCCATCATGCGCGCGCTGACCACCGAGGAAGAGCGCAAGATCGTCATGAAGCCGCTGCGCAAGGTGTCCAAGACCGAAAAGATCATGTTCCCCTTTGTGGTAACGATTTTTGTGGCGCTGCTTGTGCCCTCGGCGGCTCCGTTGGTTGGCTGCCTGATGCTGGGCAACCTGCTGCATGAGTGCGGCGTGACCGAGCGTTTGGACAAGACCGTGCAGAACGAGCTGATGAACATCGTGACCGTGTTCCTGGGCGTGTGCGTGGGCGCGACGGCGACCGCCAACACCTTCCTGACCTGGCAGACGATCAAGATCATGCTGATGGGCATTTTCGCCTTTGGCTGCGGATCCGCGGGCGGCGTGCTGCTGGCCAAGTTCATGAACCTGTTCCTCAAGGAAAAGATCAACCCGCTGATCGGCTCCGCCGGCGTATCCGCGGTGCCCATGGCGGCGCGCGTCAGCCAGAAGGAAGGCCAGAAGGCCGATCCGGGCAACTTCCTGCTCATGCACGCCATGGGCCCCAACGTTGCAGGCGTGATTGGCTCCGCGATTGCCGCGGGCGTGCTGCTGGCGCTGTTTGGCGTGTAAGGGAGGGGCGGACGAATGGCTAAGATTTATATTACCGATACCATCCTGCGCGACGCGCATCAGTCCCAGGCGGCGACCCGTATGCGCCTGAGCGATATGCTGCCCGCGTGTGAGATTCTGGACAGCATCGGCTACTGGTCGCTGGAATGTTGGGGCGGCGCTACGTTTGACAGCTGCATGCGCTTCCTGGACGAGGATCCCTGGGAGCGCCTGCGCCAGTTGCGCAAGCATATGCCCAATACCAAGCTGCAAATGCTGCTGCGCGGCCAGAACCTGCTGGGCTACAAGCATTATGCCGACGACGTTGTGGATGCATTCTGCGCCAAGTCCGTGGAAAACGGCATCGACGTGGTGCGCATCTTTGACGCCCTGAACGATACTCGCAACATTGAACGCGCCATGCGCGCCGTCAAGAAGGCGGGCGGACTGGTGGAGGGCTGCATCAGCTATACCGTCAGCCCCGTGCATAACGAGGAGTATTTTGTCAAGCTGGCCAAGGAGATCGAGCAGATGGGCGCTGATACCATCTGCATCAAGGACATGGCCAACCTTCTTCTGCCCTATGATGCTTATTCTTTGGTGAAAAAGCTCAAGGAAAACATCAAGGTTCCCATCCATCTGCATACCCACAATACCACCGGCACGGGCGACATGGTGTACCTGATGGCGGCGCAGGCCGGCGTGGATATTATCGATACCGCACTGTCTCCGCTGTCCAATGGTACCAGCCAGCCGGCAACGGAATCCATGGTGGCGACCTTCCAGGGGACGGAGTTTGACACCGGTCTGGATATGGATAAGCTGCTCAAGGCGGCCGATCATTTCCGCAAGGTGGCCAACCGCCTGAAGGAGAGCGGTTCGCTGGATCCCAAGGTGCTCAATACCGACGCTAAGACGCTGGTGTATCAGGTACCGGGCGGCATGCTGTCCAACCTGATCAGCCAGCTCAAGCAGGCGAATGCCGAGGATAAGTATTACGACGTGCTGGCCGAGGTGCCGCGCGTGCGCAAGGACTTTGGCTATCCGCCGCTGGTCACGCCGACCAGCCAGATCGTAGGCTCCCAGGCAGTGCTCAACGTCTTGGCGGGCGAGCGCTACAAGATGGTTTCCAAGGAATCCAAGGCGCTGCTGCGCGGCGAATATGGCCGTCTGCCCGGCCCCGTCAATGAAGAGGTGCGCAAGAAGGCCATTGGCGACGACAAGGTGATTACCTGCCGTCCGGCCGATCAGATTGCGCCCGAGATGGATATGTACCGCGAAAAGACCCGCGGGATCGCCAAGAGCGAGGAGGACGTGCTTTCCTACGCATTGTTCCCGCAGGTTGCGCCCGGCTTCTTTGAAAAGCGTGAGGCGGCAAAGAATCCCAAGCCGCAGCCGCCCAAGGAAGATCCCGATGCCGTGCGCGAGCTGTACGTTGAGGATATGGGCAACTAAATGCTTACGCCTCCCCCGGAGCTTTTCGGGGGAGGTTTTTGCCCGCTGCTTGACAAAAGCTGCCTTTTTATTGTATAATACAGTATCGGCTGTGATGGGAAAGGAATCCGTGTGCGGACGGCGTGAAGAGAGAAGGGTCAAGGCTGCAAGCCCTTTGCCGGCGCACGGGCAGGACGTCCTGGAGCCGTCCCGTGAAAGCGGGCGTATTCCGCGTTAAGGAGCAAAGCGGCATCCATTGGGATGCAAGCTGGGTGGTACCGCGAAAGTGATTTCGTCCCATGCATTTGCATGGGATTATTATTTTATTGGGGAGGGATTGCATGCTGACACAAGCGCCCAAGGGAACGCGCGATATGCTGCCGCAGGACGCCTATATCTGGCAGCAGATTGAAACGGTCATGCGCCGCCGTGCGGCGCTGGCGGGCTTCCGCGAGGTAAGAACGCCCGTTTTTGAGCATACAGAGCTGTTTTTGCGCGGCGTGGGAGATACCACGGATATCGTGCAGAAAGAGATGTATACATTTAAGGACAAAGGGGATCGCAGCATTACCTTAAAGCCTGAGGGAACGGCCGGCGCGGTGCGCGCCTTCCTGGAGGGCAAGCTCTTTGCCGACGCGCTGCCCTGCAAGATGTATTATCTCAATACGCCGGTATTTCGCTATGAGAAGCCGCAGGCCGGCCGACTGCGCGAGCATCATCAGTTTGGCATGGAATGCTTTGGCGGCAAGTCTCCGGCGGTAGAGGCTGAGCTGATCGGCACGTTGCTTGGCATCCTGAGCGATTTGGGTTTGACGGGGCTGTCGGTCAATATCAATTCCATCGGCTGCCCGGAATGCCGTCCCCAATATCATGCGGCTCTGAAAGAATATCTGGGCGACCGGCTCGATCAACTGTGTGATAGCTGCCGCGAGCGCTTCGACCGCAACCCGCTGCGCATTCTTGACTGCAAAGAGGAAAAATGCAAGGCGCTGGTGAAGGATGCTCCCAGCATGCTGGATTATCTTTGCGATGATTGCCGGGCGCATTTTGAGGAGCTGCAAGCGTTGCTCACAGCCCGGGGCGTTCCCTTCAAGGTGGATACGCATATTGTGCGCGGCCTGGATTACTACACGAAAACGGTGTTTGAAGTCATGGTTTCCCGCGGGCGCGAGGGACTGGCGCTGTGCGGCGGCGGCCGTTATGACGGGCTGGTAGAGCAGTTGGGCGGTCCGGCTACCCCGGCGGCAGGCTTTGGTATTGGTACCGAGCGCATTATTATGGAGCTGGAAAACCAGGGCGTTAAGCTGCCATGTCCGCCGCTGTGTGATGTATATGTGGCAAACCTGGGCGACGAGGCGCGCGAGGGCGCGTTCCTTCTGTGCCAGGAGCTGCGGGAGCAGGGGGTACTGGCGCAAAGCGATCTGTGCGGACGAAGCCTGAAGGCGCAGTTCAAGTATGCCGATAAGCTGGCCGCGCGCTATATTGTTCTGGTTGGCGGCGAGGAGCTGGGGCGCGGCGTTGTGAAGGCGCGGAATCTTTCGACCCGCGAGGAAAAGGAAATTCCGCTTCAGGGCGCGGCGAAAGCCATTGCCGCCCTGTTGGCGTAACAGCAATCAACCGAAAGGAAGGAAAAGAGAGATGGAAAGAAGCTTGATTGCCAGCCTGAATATCGGGCAGGTAAATAAAATTCAGGGGTTTGTGGAAAACATCCGCAACAAGCGTACCATGGCGTTCCTGGTGCTGCGCGACTATACCGGGCGCATCCAGCTGACGGTGGAAAAGGAAAAGTATCCCGAAGTGGCGGCGCTGGTCGAGCAGCTGACGGTGGAGTCGGTCATCACGGCCGAGGGCCTGGTGGTGGAAAACAGCTATGTCAAAATGGGCGGGATCGAAATGCTGCCCGAAAAAATGAAGATCGAGTCCATTGCCGAGCCGCTGCCCATCAGCAAGGACGCGGCCATTGACAGCCGCCTGGACTATCGCTGGATCGACCTGCGCAGCGACCGCAATACCCTGATCTTCAAGGCGCAGACCGAGCTGGTGGCTGCCATGCGCGCTTTTGCGCTGGAGCGCAGCTTCATGGAGATTCACACGCCCAAGCTGATTGCCGCCGCGTCGGAGTCCGGCGCGGACGTGTTTGAGCTTAAATACTTTGACCGCAAAGCGTATCTGAGCCAAAGCCCACAGTTTTATAAGCAGATGGCCATGGCGGCGGGCTTTGACCGTATTTTTGAGGTGGGCCCGGTGTTCCGTGCCGAAAAGAGCTTTACCAACAAGCATGCGACCGAATTCACCGGCTTTGACGTGGAAATGAGCTATATCACCTCCTTCCGCGACGTGATGGCCTTTGAAGCCGAGCTTTTGCAGGTGGCGCTTGCGGCGGTCAAGGAGAAGTATGGCGAGCAGATCAAGGAGCTGTTTGGCATGGAAACCGTGGTGCCCACGCTGCCCTTCCCGGAGATGAAGCTGGCCGACGTGTACCGCGAGCTGGAGGAGCGCTACGGCTATACCGTGGATGACAGCGAGAAGAACGACCTGACCACTGACGCTGAGCGCCTGTGCGCCAAGCTGTCGATGGACAAGTTTGGCCATGAGTTCCTCTTTGTAACCGATTACGGCCCGGAGAAGCGCGCGTTCTATCATATGCGCGACGAAAACGGCATGCCGCTGGGCTACGACCTGATCTGGCGCGGAACCGAGATCACCACGGGCGCGCAGCGCGAGCACCGCTATGAGCAGCTGCGCGCGCAGGCGGATGAGAAGGGTCTGGGCGAGGATGTGAAGTTCTATATGGACTTCTTCCGCTATGGCTGTCCGCCGCATGGCGGCTTTGGCCTGGGCGTAGACCGTCTGACCATGCTGCTGCTGGGCATCCCGATCAAGGAGGTCATGTTCCTCTTCCGCGGTCCCAACCGTATTACGCCGTAATGAAAAACGCCTTGCAGACAGAAATGCCCGCAAGGCGTTTTTCACAGTGTTTTCAGCGTTTGCCGGTAGGTGGTCATTTCAGCCTCGCTGAAGGTATCCAGTTGGTATTGCAGCGTTTGCAGCGCGTATTCCCGTTCCTTGGGCAAAAAAGCGGTAAAGGGCAGAAAGTTGGTGGACGAGTTGGCGAAAAGGTGTGTTCGCAGCTCAAGGCGCTTTACCAGCGTTTGCAGCTCGGCTATGCGCTCATGCTCGCTGGCAGGATGAAAAACGTTGTTTTCTGCCAGCGTGTGCAGCGGCGTGTCCGGGAAAAGCGTGAGCGAATCGACGGAAATAAAGCGCGGATTGACCTGGTTGAAAGTGGCGGCGCTGTTTTGGGCGCAGCGAAGGCCGTTTCCTGCGCTGCATAGCCCGGTCATATAGACAAAATAGTATTCGATCCCGGCTTCATCCAGCTTATGGCATTGTGTGACGATATCGGATACGGTATAGCCTTTGTTCGCCAAGGCGAGCGTTTTGTTATCGCCGCTTTCCGTACCAATACTTAGGCCATTGACGCCCAGTGCCCGCAAGCGCCGCAGCTGTGCCACGCTTTTATCCATTATGTCGCGGATAGAAGCAAACATGGCAATGTGCTGACATTTAATGAGATAATCACGCACTAACAGGGCGCGCAGCCGCAGGTTTTCATAACTCATGGCAAATGGATTGCCGCCGGTCAGAAACAAGCGGCGGGCATATGGCTGGGCTTGTTTGATCTCTTGCAGATCGGATTCAAATTCCTCGATGGGAGAAAGGCAAAAAGGCTCATGGCTGTAAAGATTGCAGAAACGGCATTTTTGCCAGGTACAGCCGCTTGTTGTCTGAAGAATGACGGAATGCTTTTCATAAAAAGGCTGCCAGGTTCTGCCGGTAAAATGCATGGGAACACGCTCCTTTCGGCCTTTGATTATAGCGAAACACGCCTTCCTGTAAAGTACGGTATTTTTTTACCGTATCTATCCGGGAAAGCGTGTTTATGCTATGATAAAGGCATAAAGGGGGGCGCGTATGAGCAAGCATGCACAGGCGGCGCAGCGGTGCCGCACGGTGGCCGTTTTGCAGAAAATGCTGGGCGGGAAATGGAAGCTGGAGCTGCTGTATTACATTGGCGTGGAGAGCGTTTGCCGCTTTGGCGCGTTATCCCGCGCGCTGGAGGGCATTACGCAAAGCGCGCTGACCAAGCAACTGCGGGAACTGGAGCAGGATGGCTTTTTGGAGCGGCGTGATTTTCATGAAATGCCGCCGCGCGTGGAATACAGCCTGACGCCACTGGGGCGGAGCTTCATGGAGGTGATGGAGCACATGAAGGAGTGGGGCGAGAAAAACCTGGCTGCGACCGGGCTTCAGGGGGAAAAGAGCAGTGTGTAAAGCGCCTGCGGCGTATCCAGCGGCAGCGCCGTGGGGCAGTTTTCCAGCACATAACGGCGCATGGAAGGGTTTTGGGCGTATGTCCAGAGCGCGGCGGCAAAAGGGACGTTTACGGCGCGCGCCATCTCGTAGCCGGGCTTGAGATCATCCACCACCAGCATTTCATCGGGCCGCAGGCCATATTTTTGCATGATATGCCGCAACGGTTCGGGATGGGGCTTTTGATGCGCTGCGCCCAGCTCCCAACCCAGCGTCAGATCAGGCAGGGGCAGTCCGGCGGACGCATAATCACGCTCTACATAGCGGGCATAGGAGAGAGAAACGACGCAGACAAGGCCGCCTTCCGCTTTTTGCCGGCGAATCACATCGGCCATTCCGGGATGAAACGGCGGAATCTGGCGATCTACATGCCGCTGCCAGTTTTTCAGCTGCCAAGCTTCCTCCTCCGGCGAAAAGTGCAGCATATCGGTACACATTTTATCAAAGCCGGGATCAAAGCACAGACGGGTATATTCTTCAAGCGTCATTTGAAACTCGGGACGCAGATGACGCAGCGTATCGACAAAAGAGGGATAATGTACGCTGGGGGTGCTCATGACGGCGGTGTCGTCGTGATCCAGTACCAGGCAGCGGTAGGCGGTCATGGCGGCGCTCCTTATCTTTGATCGGTCTGGGGGCAGGGCGGCAGACACAAGGTGATGCGGGTGCCAACGCCTTCACGGGTGATGATGTCAAAGTAGGCGTTGTGCGCGTCGGCAATCCATTTGGCGATGGATAGCCCCAGTCCCGTGCCGCCCTCGCGCTTGCGGGCGCGGTCAGAACGGTAAAAGCGCTCAAAGATATGCGGAACATCCTCCTGCCGCATGCCAATGCCGTTATCCTGTACGGACAAGCAGCTTTCGCCTTTGCGGTTAAGGTAGGCGCGCAGGGTGATACGCTCGCCTGCCGCCGAGTAGCGCATGGCATTTTCGGTAAGGATACGGGCTGCCTGCTTGAGCATGCCGCGATCACCCAAGGCAAACACGCTTTTTTCATCCTGCAAAAGAAAGTCACGCGCAGGATCGACCAGGCTCATTTCCTCACAGATTTCGCGCAGCAGCGCTGTTAAATCCACCTGCGTCATTTCCAGCGTTTGCCGCCCGCTGTCGCCCCGCGCCAGGAAGAGCAGCTGTTCTACCAGCTGCTGCATACTGTCTGCTTCCTTGCGGATGGCGGCAATGGCCTCGTCGCGCACCTTTTCGTCATTTTTGCCCCAACGGTCAAGCATATCGGCATAGCCGCGAATGACGCTGATGGGGGTGCGCAGCTCGTGCGAGGCGTCGGAAACAAAGCGCGTCTGCTGGCGGTAGGCCTCGTGCGTGCGGCGCAGCAGGCCGTTCACCGCGTCTTCCATGCCCTTGAGGTCGCGGTCGCCCGTTTCGATGCGCGCGTTTTCCACGCCAACGTTCAGCTGGGAGATGGCTTCCTCCAGGTCGTGGTATTTGCGGGTGTCAAACGTTTTGTCCAATGACTGCGCGGTTTCCGCCATGCGGCGCAGGGGGGAGAGCAGCTTTTCCGCCTTGCGGCGGCCGGAACTGAATTCCGAGATCATCAGCAGCGTTTCGGCGCAGAGCAGCGCGAAAAACAGATAGAATACATAGGTAAAAAAGTCGCCGCCGCTGACGATGAAGATATCCGGCTGCAAGGGGGAACGGAAGGAATATTCCACTTCTTTGGGCCAGACGTACCATGGTTCGCTGACGTCAAACCAGATGCTGCGTTCAAGGTTGGGCTGCCAGTATTCCTGAAGCGCGCTTTTTTCCTGATAATAGCACCAGCTGCCGGTAGCCAGCGTCAGCACAAAAATGTTGACCAGCAACAGCACGAAAATCAGCCGCAGCATAAAACTGCGGTTGATGCGGGCGGCTGTTGAGGTCATGCGGCGCGTTTCAGACATTTGCGTCCTCCGATTTCATCACATAACCAACGCCGCGGACGGTATAGAGGGTTTTTACATCGTGCGCCTCGTCGATTTTCTGACGCAGGTAACGGATATATACATCCACCACGTTGGTTTCGCCCATGTAATCATATCCCCATACGCTGGAAAGCAGCGTTTCGCGCGAAAGAACAATGTTGGTGTTTTCCATCATGTATTGAAGCAGCTGAAATTCGCGGCTGGTAAGCGATACGTCATGGCCGGATACCGTGACCGTATGCCGCAGTGGATCAAGCTGCACGGCTCCGACCTGGAGCTTGCCGCCGTCGCTGGGAGCGGGGTGCTTGCGCAGCGCGGCGCGCAGACGCGCAAGCAGCTCTTCAATGGCAAAGGGCTTGGTGATATAGTCGTCCGCGCCGGTGTCCAGGCCGGTTACCTTGTCCATGACGGCGTCCCGTGCCGTTAAGAGGATGACCGGCGTTTGCTTTTCACGGCGCAGACGGCGCAGAACCTCCAGGCCGTTGAGCGAGGGCAGCATGATGTCAAGCAGAATCAGGTCGAAATCGCCCGCGATGGCGCAGGCAAGCCCCTCGCGTCCGTCAAAGCATTTTTTGACGGTATAGCCTTCATGGATCAGCTCCAGCTCGACAAAGCGCGCCAGACTTTCTTCGTCTTCGATCAGCAGAATGGATTGCGGCATATTTTTTCTCCGTATTGCATTTCCGAATGGGAAAAAGGGGATGACCATGCGGGCGCATGACATCCCCGGGCATTTGCCTTATTCGTTGTCGGGCTCGTCGCTGTCCTCGTCTTCCACAACGACCTTTACGTCAGCCGGCTTGACAACATTATCTACAAACTCGCCGGCTTTTTCCATGGCGTTGTTGACCGTGGTGTCAATCGTCAGGCCGCTGATGGCATAGCGATAACCAAAGATCATGCCAAGCACCGCGGCAATGAGCGTGTACCAGATGGCAAAGACCAGCAGCAGGATCACGGCAGTCAGGGGCAGCGCCAGGCGAACCTCATCCTTCTTTTTGATTTGGACGGTAACGGCGTTGCACTTTTTGATAACGCCTGCCAGACTGTGCAGCAGGTGCGAAACAAGGTTGGTTTGGCGGGATTTGCGCTCCGTATGCTTTTTGGATTCCTCCTTGCGGGTAGAGTAAGCGTTTTCACGCTCCTCCTGCAAACGGCCCTGGCTTTCCAGCAAAAGCAGGGCGTCTAGCAAATCCCAGTTGCATTGCTCCAAAGCGGCGCTAGCTTCTTCATAGCTTACGTTGGCCTTTTCACGCAGTTTTTCTACCATTTCCAGATGATCCATTTTATCGTTCCTCCACAATCTGTTTTACTTCCTTGGTGCCGAGCACGATAGGAGTATAACGCCGGCAGATTAAGCGGTGCTTTTGCGAAAATGAGAAAAGAATTAGAAACTGTGAAGAAGTTTAAGACTGCGGCGCCTGCGTTGCCGCGGGGAGGACATTTTCATCATTATATAGCTTTTCCTGCGTTTTAACGCCGGCAACGCCGTCCGCGTCCAGGCCGTTGCGCTCCTGAAAGGCTTTCACGGCTTCCTCCGTTCTGTCGCCGTAAAAACCATCCGGGTCTTCGTTCAAATATCCCAGTTCCTGCAAGCGCGCCTGCAGCATGCGCACGGCCGAGCCGGTGGAGCCGTTGCGCATCAGGATGGGCCGCGGCGTGGGCGAGGGGGAAGGCGTGGGCGTGGCGGTGGGAACAGGGGTTTGGGTAGGTATAGGCGTGACAACGGGCGTGGGCGTGGGAGTATGCAGCGCCGCGTAGGGGATGGGCGTTGCCCCGGCCGCGTTGACAGCCGAGCCTGTGAGCATGGTCATGTACAGCAGCATGATTTTCAGCAGATCCATTCTGTTCCCTCCTTATGTACGGTACTTGAAAATCAGATATCGATAAATTTTCTGAACTCGGGAAGAATGCCTATCCCGTCCGGATAATGGGCGGCAAATTGCGGTACGGCATGGCTGGGGAAGGAGTTGCCTTCGATGAATTTGGGGCCGTCGGCGGTGATGGCCACATCCCAGGCGACGAAGCGCACCTGGGGAATTTTATGCATGGCCTCAAGGCACATGTCCATGGCTTCCTTGAAATAGGGAACGGTAAAGCCTACAATGGGCGTACCGGTCATGGGGTGCTTTTCAAACACGTTGCCCGCCTTGTCGGCTGCCACGGTGAGCAGCCTGCCGGTGGACAGGTCAACGCGCGCCGCCATGCCGCCCTGATCCACATTGTCCATCACTTTGCCGTTGCCGATGCGCAGAAAAGCGTATACCACGCCCTCCTGCTTGTCCCCCAAAAGGGTGGCGATGCGCACGGTGTTGACCGAGGTGGGGCACAGGCGCGCCATGTCGGGATGCTGCACAAGCAGCTCCTCCAGTAGTCCCGCGCCCATGGATTTGACTTTTTGCAGGAAAGCGGGCAGGTCTTTTTCCCAATCCGCGCGGTTGAATTTTACAATTCCCACGCCGCTGGAGCCTTCCAGGGGCTTGAACAGCACGCTGGGCAGATCCTGCAAAAAAGAGGAAAGGGCGTCAATGGTCAAATTCTCATCCGCCTTGATCCATTTGCGGCCGATCTGGTTGGCAAACAGGGTGTTGAAGGTGGTCTTGTCGTCAAAGTAATGCCAGTACGCCTTATCGTTCATATGGCGGACAATGGAGTTGGAAATGCCGCGGGTGATGACGGTGCGGCGCTGCGCATCATTGAGATTGTACATGGCGGCGATTTTGTAATCCATGTACCCCGCGTTGTATTTCAGCGCGCAGCGCGCCATATCGCTCAGCAGCCAAGCGCGGCTTTTGCCTGTTTTTTGATGCAGCATGCCCGCGGTTTCGGCCATTTTTTTCCAGTCCATTTTCAGCGCGCGTTTCACGGCGTAGCCCAGTCTGCTCATAATCAGCATCCTTTCGATTATTCAGACGTTGAAGCGGAACAGCGTCACGTCGCCGTCCTGCATCACATAGTCCTTGCCCTCGGAGCGGATCAGCCCCTTTTCGCGGCAGGCGTTCATGCTGCCCAGCTCCTGGAGGGAGGCAAAGGGCACGATTTCCGCCCGGATAAAGCCGCGCTCAAAATCGGTATGGATCTTGCCGGCGGCCTGCGGCGCTTTGGTGCCGCGTTTGATCGTCCAGGCGCGGCATTCGTCGCTGCCTGCGGTGAGGAAGGAGATCAGCCCCAGCAGGTGATAGCAGGCGGTAATCAAGGCGTCCAGACCGCTCTTTTCAATGCCCAGTTCATCCAGGAACATCTGCCGCTCATCGCTTTCCATGCCGGCAATTTCTTCCTCGATTGCGGCGGAAATGGCCACGCATTCCGCCCCTTCGGAGGCGGCGATCTGGCGCACGGCCTGCACCATGGGCTGCGCATCGACCTCACCCAGCGCATCCTCGGCAATGTTGGCGGCATAGATGACGGGTTTCATGGTCAAAAGAAACCAGCCATCCACAACGGCGCGTTCCTCTTCGCTGAGGGGACAGGTGCGGGCCGGTTTGCCGCTTTCCAAATGTTCGTGCAGCTTTTGGGCCGTTTCGGCTTCAAAAGCATATTTTTTATCGCCGGTTTTGAAAAGCTTCTGCGCCTTGTCCAGACGCTTTTCCACCGTTTCCATATCGGCGAAAATCAGTTCCAGCGAGATCGTTTCGATGTCGCGCGCCGGATCGACAGAGCCGTCTACATGGATAATGTTGTCGTCCTCAAAGCAGCGCACAACGTGGACGATGGCGTCGCATTCGCGGATGTGGGATAAAAACTTGTTGCCCAGGCCCTCGCCATGGCTTGCGCCTTTGACCAGGCCGGCGATATCGACAAACTCCACGCTGGCGGGCGTAACCTTTTTGGGGCTGTACATCCGCGCCAGCGCGTCCAGTCTGGGATCGGGTACGGCAACAACGCCGGAGTTGGGTTCAATGGTGCAGAATGGATAATTCGCGGCCTGCGCGCCAGCGTTGGTGATGGCATTGAACAGAGTGCTTTTGCCGACGTTCGGCAAACCGACTACGCCTAATTTCATAAATAAAATGCGTCCCTTCACATTAGTATCTGTTTGAATCGTCCCTATTATACCTGTTTACGCCGCAAATTGCAACGGCATGCGCAAAAGCATGGCTTGAACATTTTTTAACATTTTGTTATACTGGCTGGGGATGAAAAATCCTGCCAGATTCGTTATATGGTCAAAGCGGTCAAACGGAGGGATGACGATGAAAAAGACGATTGCGGTTGTAATGGCGCTGATGCTGGCCTTATGCCTGTGCCCGGCGGCCATGGCCGATTTTTACGCGGAGGTATATAATACGGATTTTCTGAATGTGCGCACGGGACCGGGGAGCGGCTATGAATGGTTGGCCAGCCTTCCTCAGGGCGAGCAGGTACGCGTGACCGGCGAGAGCGGCAACTGGTATCAGGTGCGCACGAACGGCGGCGTGAATGGCTATGCCAGCAAGAATTACCTGCGCGCCGTGCAGAGCGCTGCCGTACAGGGCAAGCGCTACGCGGTAGTATACAATACCGACTCGCTCAACATCCGCACCGGGCCGGGGACGGAATACAACTATCTGGGCAGCATGGCGCGGGGAAAGTGGGTGGAGATCCTGGAAGAGAGCGGCAGCTGGTGCCGGGTGTCGATCAATGTCAATGGCGCTACGCTGTTTGGATATTTCCGCAGTGA
>JAHZHX010000029.1:0-17343 GCA_019420065.1 Clostridiales bacterium
CGAGAAAGTGTTTAGGCTGGCAGTGTCCTGCTGAAGTTTTTTTCGGAAAAGTGTTCGCTTGACTTGACAATTCACACCTCAATATCCTCAAAGGCATGCTTCATCCGATAACAAGCGCTGCGGCTGTCGCAGTAAATACAGCCATGCGTACAGCCGCGATAAAGATTCATTCCGTTTTGGGCGGAAAGGATCCCCTTTACACTGGTAAAATGCATGCAGACCTCGTTTTACAGTATTTTTTTATTCTGCTTTGCGTCCAGCAGCCGCTGCGCCGTTTCTGAAGGCGCGGTCTCCGGCTGCTTTTTCTTATTGGATAAACGAACGGGCTGCGGCATTTTGCGTTCAGGCGTTTTTTCTTCCTTAACGGGCCGCAGTTTCAGGTATTTTTCCAGCGCCGCATCCCAGCTCAGCCGCCGCAGGGCAACGTCCAGCACCATCGTTACCAGCAGCGCCCACAAAAGGCCCTGCGTCAGCTCCACGCGCCGGTACGCGCCGCTTCCCGGCTGCTGCAAAAGCTCCTTCGCATCCGTTATCATCCGGCCGCCCGTCAGCTCCGCCAGCTGTGAAAGCGTTCCCTCGCCGTCCTGCAGGCGCAGATCATATTCCTGCGTATAACCGTTCACCGCGCCGCCTTCCATCACGCGCATGAGCTGCCCATCCCCGGTATGCTGCTCCACGCGCAGGGCATATGCCCCCTGCTGCGTACAGCCGATCTCCCCGGTATACACCCCCAGCGCCGTTTCGGTCAGCTGCGTTTCTTCCTGTGTTCCATCCGGCAGCAGCGCAAGCAGACGCGTTTCCAGCGCCGCGCCTCCCTCAGGCGCGGTGTATGTGATATGCAGCGCGCCGCCGCTTTGCTCGCTTGCCAATTCGCCACTGCGCTGATAAGCCGGCAGCACATAAGCCGCCATGCCGCCATAGAAGGCCGCCGCCTCGTTCCAGGCAAGCAGCTCCTGCGTCCAGGCGCCGCGGCTGTCCCCCATAAAGCACAGCACGCGCCCCGCGCCGTACTGCCACCAGGCCAGCAGGGGATCCTCCCGGTCGCTGCACAGCTCCACCGTAGCCAGATTTTTTTCGGTCGCCGCCAAATATCCCGTCATATGCGGAAAGCCGTCAAAATCCGTCAGCACCGATTCATGCGTAATCACCGGCGTAAAGACGCGGTTCTGCACATAGGAACCGGACATCAGATACGTTTCCTTGGTAAAGATTTTAGGCAGATTGTCAAACTCATCCGCCGCGTAAAAGCGCCCCTCGCCGCGCTGTGCCAGCGCGCGCAGCAGCGTCTGATTCGCGCCGCTACCCACGGCCACGGTCGTCAGCGTTACGCCATTTTCCCGCGCCGTATCCGCCAGGCCAGCATAGCCCGAATCCGCCGCTTCGCCGTCGGTCAAAAAGATGATGTGCTTCTGACGCGCTTCGGTGTTCATCAGCGCGTTTACCGCCTCGTACAGCGGCGTGTAAAACGCCGTGCCGCCGCCTGAGCGAATGGTGCCAATCTGCGCCTGAATGGCCGCCGCGTCCTCCACGTTTTGCAGCGGCACCACCCACTTGGCCGCGTCGTCAAAGGCGATCACCCCCACCTGATCGTTGGGCGTAAGCACCTCGGTCGCGCGCATGGCCGCTTCCTTGGCCATTTCCATCCGCGTCGTGCCAAACATCCCGCCCGACATCGAGCCTGATTTATCGATCACCAGCATCAGCGCCAGCGAGGGCATATCCAGCTTGCTGCGCACGTCAATGCTGACCGGCAGCATATCCTCCAGCAGCGTGCCCCGGTATCCGCCCAGAGCATAGCTGCTGTCGCCGCCGATCACGCATAGCCCGCGCCCCAGCAGCCGTACCGCATCGCCAAGCGCCTGCCACTGCCGCTCGGCCGCCGCGTCATAATCCACATTGACCAGGACAATCGCGTCATACGCGCGCAGCGCCTCGGCTTCAGTCGGCAAAAAGGACGGCAGCACCGTTTCATGCTGCATCCCGGCAGCCGTCAGCATGCGGCTCATCTCGCTGCCCTCGCCTTGTCTTCCTTCCACAAGCAGCACCTGCGGCGCGCCCTGAACGTATACATACGCGCCCATGCTGTCGTTCTGCGTGCATTCGTCGCCCTGCGCGATCAGTCTGGCCTCGTAGGTAACTACTCCCTGCGCAACCGCCACATCACGGAACACAAAGGTATTTTCACCCCTGCGCAGCGTCACCTCGCGCGAAGCAACCGGCGTGCGGTTCTGGTACAGCACCAGCGTGCCCGCGGTATCCAGGCTGCTGTCCACCTGCACCGAAACCGAAAAAGCCTGCCCCGCATAGGCCGTGGACGGCAGCTTGATCTGCGTGACCTGCGCGTCGGGAACCGCCTGCGCCGACAGCTGCATCACGTCCACGGCAATATTGCGGGCGCGCAGCATTTCCGCCGCCGCGCGGATATCATCGGTCAGGCCGTCGGAAAGTACGGCGATCCGTCCGGCGCTTTCGGCGGGCAGCAGCGCGCCGGCCAGCGTCAGCGCTCCGCTCAGGCAGCTCTGCTGCGTATCCACCGCCGTGTTCACGCCGTCAAACGCGGGCGAAGCAGACAGCGGCGTTTCCACCATGGCGTTTCCGCCAAAGGCGATCACGCCCGCGTCCACGCGCGGATGCTTGTTTTCTATTGCCGTTTGAACGCTGCGCGTAATTTGCTCCCGCAGCGTCCGCGCCGAATCCGACGCGTCGATCAAAAGCCAGGCCGCGCCGTTGCCGCCCGGCAGCAAAACGGAAGGCGCGGCCAGCGCCAGCACGCAAAGCCCCACCAGCACGCAGCGCACGCCCATCGTCACGCGGCGCTTCAAATGCGCATTGCCGCGGCGCGTATGCCGGTCAATCAGGTATACCAGAAAAATATATGCGGGCAGCAGCCCCAAGAGCGCCGGATGCAAAAGCTCAAGCGACACGGCGGCTCACCCCCCATTCTACCAGCAGCAGCGCCAGGAAGGCCAGCAGCACGTAAAACGTAACTTCCTCTCCCGCCGCCGTTTGCAGCCGTGCCGTCACCGCCACGCCGCCCAGGCTGCCCACCGCGCGCACGTCGCTCTCCGCCGTGTCCATATGCACGGCAAAGCGCACCGCGCGCTGCGCGCCGCTTTCATCATCGATCCGCAGGGTATATACGCCCTGCTCCATGGTATCGTCCGTCACCGAACCGGGAACGCATTCCTCCCACCGCCCGGAGGGAAGCATCAATTCCATGCGCGCGGCCCGCGCCGCATACGGCAGCGTCACAGTCTCGCCGCAGATGATCCCCTCCAGCGCCTGCCGCGTTTCGGGCAAAAGATAGGCAAGAATGTTCTGCATCAGCACCGGGAAATCGCCCTTGAGCGGCAAATTGCTGTCATGCAGATCAAAGCCCAGCACCGCCGCCCGGCGGCCCGCCGTCTCCGTTACCGCCAGCAGCGTATCCTCCTGCCAGCGCAGCACGGCCTGGCCGCCCATAAGCGGCGTATAGCAGCGCAGCGCCATATCATCAAGCAGCAGGTTCCGGGTCATTTCCTGCGCCGCCGCGCCATAGGCAGCGCGCAGCATGCCCGGCGCCGTTTTTTCCTGCGCGCAGGCAATATCATCCACCGCGCCGCCCGGCGCTACGGCCAGCACCGCGCCCTGCGCAGGCAGGTTCTCCGGCAGCGCTCCGTCAAACACGTACAGATCAATATCGCCCATTTCCTGCGCCTCCTGAACGGTAGTGCGCAAGAGCGCAATATCCTTGCGCAAAAGAAGCGCCTTTTCCAGGAATATATTCTCGCCCGCCAGCGCCACGCGGTACACGCTTTCGCCCTGCGCGGTATACCAGCGCTCGTTATCCGCCGCGATAGCGTCCTCCTGGGCAATGCATACGCGCAGCGTGTCAAACTCCGGGGGCGACTGCATCACTACCGAGCGTATTTCCCCCGCCTCCAAAGACAGCCCCGCCATATCGCACAGCGCGCCGTCGGCATACAGCTCCAGCGTAAGCTCCGCCGCCGCGCCGTAATTGGCCACCCGCGCGAAAGCCTGCCCGTCCGCCGCCGAGAGCGACAGCACCGCGCGGTTATCCGCGCCCTGACCCACGCGCACCACCTGCACCGCGCCGGCGCTTTCATAATCATCGGAAAACACGATGATGTTCAGCCCTTCAACGTCGCGCCGCATGGCCAATGCCAGCGACACCGCGCCGTCCATATCCGCCGCGCCGTTCTCGGCCCGCAAAGCCGAAATAACGCCGCGCACGCGGTTCAGGTCCGCGCTGCGGGTAATGCGCGTCTCCATGGCGCGGCCCGCGGCCAGCACCGTGACCCGGTCGCCCTCGTGCATGCCGTCCAGCAGCGCCAGCGCCTTGCGCTGCGCCGCCTCCAGGCGCGTGCCGCTTCCCTCCCGCGCCTGCATGCTGGCGGAAAGGTCAAACACCATCACCGTTTCCCCGCGCATGCCGCCGCTGACGGCGGGACGCATCAGCGCCAGCACCAGCAAAAGCGCCAGCAGCATCTGCAAAAAATACAGCAGGTTTTTTTTCAGCTTCTGGAAGGGACGGGAAGCCAGCTGCTCGTTGGCGGACAGCTTCCACAGCAAAAGGCTGGGCACCTGTACGCTTTTGCTGCGGCGGCGCAGCAAATACAGCGCCGTAATCAGCGCCAGGCTCAAAAGTCCCCAAATTCCCGCCGGATACAGCCACTGCATCGTCCAAAACTCCTTATCCGATCAGCCCCGCGCGCGACAGGCTGCGCAGCGCCGTTTCTTCCATATCCATCCCGGAAGACAGCATCAAATATGTCATATCCCGCGCATGGCAAAAGGCCTGCGCGCCGTGCAGCATCTCCTGCAGCGCCCGCCGGTACTGCGCCATGGCGCCGCTGTCTGCCGTGAACTCGCGCGCCTCCCCCGTTTCGCTGTCAATCAGGCGTACCATGTCCGTCAGATCCGGGTTCAGCTCCCAGGGGGAGAGCAGCTGCAAAACGCTGGTTTCCTGCTTTTTATATTGCAGCGCCTTGAGCGCCGTTTCATAGCCGTCGCCGCTCATCAGATCGCTCAGCAGCACGCTGATCCCCCGTCCGTTCAGCGGCAGGCGCGGCAAAAGAGCGGACAGGCGCGTTTCGCCCCGCGGCCGCTGCGACAGGAGGAACTGCGTCAAGCGCATGAAGCCCGGCCGCCCCCGCAAGGGCTCGCAATGCGTTTCATCCTCTCTGAGCACATAGACCGTGACCCGGTCGCCCCCGCGCAGCGCCAAATATCCCAGCAGCTGGCACAATTCCTGCGCCATCTGCCACTTGCCGCCAAAGTCCATGGAAGCGCTTGCGTCCAGCAGGAGATTGACCTGCGTTTCCTGTTCTTCCATGAACAGCTTCAAAAACAAGCGTTCAAAGCGGGCATACGCATTCCAGTCCACGCGGCGCAGATCATCGCCGGGCGCATACTCCCGAAAGTCGGAAAATTCCACCGAGCTGCCCAGCGCCCGCGAGCGCCGCAGTCCCCCCGCGCCGCCATGAGCAGGCGAGCGCATTTTCAGCTGCATGGCGTCCAGCCGCCGCAAAAACGCTTCGCTCAGCATGGCGCGCCCGCATCCAGCAATTCTTCAATAATATCGTCCGGCGTGCGCCCCTGCGCCATGCCCTCAAAATTCAGGGCGACGCGGTGGCGCAGGCAGGGCTTGGCCAGCGCGCGGATATCCTCAAAGGATACGTTGAAGCGCCCCTGCGACAGCGCCCGCACGCGGGAGGCCGAAAGCAGCGCCTGCGCCGCGCGGGGGCTGGCGCCAAAGCGCAGATATTCCCGCGCCGCCGCCGGACTCTCGGCGATTTCCGGATGGGTGTTGAGAATCAGCTGCAAGGCATACTGCTGCACGGCCTGCGCTGCGGGCACGGCGCGGGCAATGGCGCGCAGGCGCAGAATCGTTTCGCCGTCCGCCACGGCCTGGGCCTGCGCTTCCGCGCCGGTGGTGGTCATGTTCACGATTTCATCCAGCTCCGCCAGCGTGGGGAAGGGCACCAGCACCTTGAACAAGAAGCGGTCCAGCTGCGCCTCGGGCAGAGGATACGTGCCTTCCTGCTCGACCGGGTTCTGCGTGGCCAGCACAAAGTACGGCTCCTGCATGGGACGCGATACGCCGCCCACCGTAACCGAATGCTCCTGCATGGCCTCCAGCAGGGCCGACTGCGTTTTGGGCGTAGCGCGGTTGATTTCATCCGCCAATACAATGGAGGCAAACAGCGGTCCCGGCTGGAATTCAAAAGCGTTGCCCCGCTCGCCCTTGACGATGATGTTCGTGCCGGTAATATCGGCCGGCATCAGATCGGGCGTAAACTGAATGCGCGAAAAGGGCAGATTCAGCACATGCGACAGCGCCCGCACCAGGCGCGTTTTCCCCAGGCCCGGCACGCCCTCCAGCAGCACGTTGCCGCCTGCCACCAGCGCCAGCACCAGATGCTCCACTACCTCCTGCTGCCCGACGATCTCCTTGCCGATCTCGCTGCGGATCGTTTGCAGCTGCGTGCCAAATGCGCGGATTTCCTGCTCGGAAGCCATATCGATCTCTCCTTCAATCCGTTAATGCGCTAAAATATTCATTGATCCAATCGCGGGCATAGGCGGGAAGCGCCGCCTCCTGCGCGCGCTGCACGGCGGTATCGCAGTATTCGCCCGCCACCTGATCGTAGGGAACGCCGCCCTCCGCCGTGCCAAGACCGGGAGCAAGCGTCAGCTCCATGGAATCGCCCTGTTCGCTTACCCGGCCCGTGCTTTGGGTGATTTGCCCGCCGTCGCCCAGCCGCGTAGGATCGTAAATGGACTCATACTGTCCCAGCTTATACTGCGGCGCGCCATGCAAAGCCGTCCTCGCGGATCCGCTGCCGCCGTTTTCCTCATTGGTACTGCCCATTCCGGCGCCGGAGCCTTGTCCCTGACCTTGGCCCATTCCCTGGCCTTGGCCCTGGCCACCGCCCTGGCCCTGCGCGGATGCCTGCGTTTGCTGGCTGCTGCCGCCCGGCATGCCGGCCGCCGCCTTCACGCCTTGCAGCGCGGATGCAATCTGCGCCGCCGACGCGTTCATCTCTCCCAAAGCCTGCGCCGCGCCGGCAATGCTTCCCTGGCTGACGGCCTGAGCAGCATTCTGCAAAGCCTGCCGGGCCGCGCCGCTCTGGGCGCTTTGAGCGGCGTTTTGCAGCTGCTGCGTCAGCTGCGCGGCGTCGCTTTGCGCCATGGCCTTCTCCAACGCCTCCTGCATGGACTGAGCGGATGCGTTCAACGCCTGCGCCGCCGCGTCCATCCCTGCCTGCCGCAAGGCCTGCGCAAGATCGTTTTGCCCCTCCCGCAGCCATTTTTCCATCTGCTGCTGCGCCTGGCTGACGGCGCTGAGCGCCTCGCGCGTATCGCGCGCCGTCGCCGTTTTGCGCGCCAGCTCGCCCAGCATACGGCGCAGCTCCCGCATGGTCTCCGCGTCCAAACGCTCGTCTTCAAGCGTCTGCGTCAGCTTGTCCAGCTGCCGCGCCGGTTCGGCCATACGCTGGCGAAACTGCTCCCAGGCGCGAAGCACCCGATCCTGCGGATTGACGGCAAACATCAGCGCCGCGCAGATCAGCAGGCACGCGCCCGCCGCTGCCAACGGCGCCGCCTGGACCCGCAGCGGCAGCGCCCGGCGCACGTCCAGCGCCGCCAGCGTCCGCTTTGCATCCTCGCGCTGAAGACGGGCCATTTCGTCCGTCCGCCCCGTCAGCAAAAGCGCCGTCTGCGCCCGCTCCTGCAAACCGCACCGATCCGCCGCGCGCGCCGCCGTCATCCATTTCACCGGGAAAAAGGCATAAGCGCATGCCGTCAGCGGCGCCAGCGCCGCCGAAACGGCCAGCAGCATGCCCCGCATGGGCAGCGGCGCAAAAAAAGACAGCGCCATCACCCCGGCGGCCGCAATGCCCGCCGCCATTGCGCCCCAGCAAAGCCCCTTCACGGCGCGCTGACAGCGCAGCCGCCGCTTCACGGGCAAAAGTGCTTTTTTCATTCCGTTTTCCTCATTTTACGCGCGCGTTTGTTGCGCGGGCGCACAAAGCACACCGCCAACAGGTTCAGCGCCATGCCGGCAAGCAGCATAAAGCCCATGCTGTACCATTTCAGCGCGGCAAAATCGATATAATCGTACATGGAATACAGGGTATAGGAAATATTGCTCACCGTGCCGCGCAGCATCCCGGTCTGATCGGCGATCAGCGCGCACAGTCCCAATGCAGGATTGAACACAAAGCTCCACAGCATGACCCCGTTGGCGGCATAAACCTGCGTGGGGCCGTCGGCGCTGCCGATGACCACCGTGCTGCTGAACATCATGTCATAGGCGGCGCTCATCCGCGCCACATCCCTCACGATGGGCAAAAGCGTCAGAATACCAACGCCAAACACCGCCAGATAGGCCACCACCGTGGAAGCAACCGTGCGGCGAAAGAGGGTGGAAGCCAGCATGCCCACGCTCAACGCGGCAAAGGCCGTCACGCCCAGGAACAGCAGCCCTTCCAGCACCTGGCCCAGCGTTACGCACCCCAGCAGCAGCGGCAGGCACATGGCGGGCAGCGTCGCCACAATCAGCAGCGCCATCAGGCCCAGGCTTTCCATCAGCTTTCCCGTCACAATGCGGAAGCTCCCGGTATTGGTGACCAGCAAAAGCTCCAGCGTTTGCCGTTCGCGCTCGCCCGAAATGCTCCCCGCCGTGAGCGCGGGCGTGACCAGCAGGATCAGCACAAACTGAAATGCCAGCATGCAGGCATAGCCCTCCAGCCCGCTGCGCATGCCGTAGATCGATACGGTCTTTCCACACAGCTGGGCAAAGGATACCCCCAGGCCAAACAGCAGCACCGCCGCGCCGTAGAGCGTCAGCAGCAGCGCCGTGCGCATGGAGCGCATGCGCCGCCGCCCCGAAAACGCCAAAATGGGGTTAATCATCGCGCGTCACCTCCATAAATACCTTTTCCAGGTTCATGGGCGCGCGGTGGAAATCAATCACCTGCACACCGCGCTGCATCAGCTGCCGCAGCGCCTCCGCCGCCCCGTTATCGTCGCCCTCATAGGCCACGTTCAGCTGCGCGCCGTCGCCGCGCTCGATGGCCACCACGCCCGGGATCTGCTTGAGCACCGTTGCCGCGGTCTGGACGCCCTCCTCCGCCTTTTCGGGCAGCAGGGTAATCTGCAGCGGCGCTTTGCCCTGCATCTTGCGCGAAAGCGCCTCCACCGCGCCGGAAAACACCAGCCTGCCATGGTCAAGGATCGTCAGCGAATCGCATATTTCTGACAATTCCGGAAGAATATGGGAAGAAACCATCACCGTTTTGCCCATTTCCTTGAGCGTACGCAGGATACCCTTCATCTCCGCGCGGGCACGGGGATCCATGCCCGAGGCCGGTTCGTCCAGGATCAGCAGCTTGGGATCATGGATCAGCGCATGCGCCAGGCACAGCCGCTGCTTCATGCCGCGCGAAAGCACATCCACATAGCTGTCACGCTTGTCGGTCAGGTTGACCAGCGCCAGCAGCTGATCGATCATGCGCACACGCTCCCGATAAGACACGCCGTAGCAGCGGGCATAAAAATCCAGATACTCCCAGCTTTTCAGATTGTCATACACGCCGAAAAAATCAGGCATGTAGCCGACCAGCTCGCGCACGCGGCGGGGCGAATGGCGCACATCCACGCCGTCGATCCGGGCCGTGCCCGAAGTAGCGGGCAGAAGGGTGGCCAGGATGCGCATCGTGGTGGTCTTGCCCGCCCCGTTGGGGCCGACAAAGCCATGCAGCTCGCCGTCATCCATGCTCAGCGACAGATGATCCAGCGCCGTGAACCTGCCGTATTCACGGGTCAGCTCAATGATCTCAAGCATTTACTTCACCTTCCCTTCCAGCGTCAGCGCGGGATTATACAGTTCGCTGTTATCCACTCCGCGCTGTGTAAAGCGGATGAAGAGCTGTCCCTGCGCATTCAAATACCGCTGCATGCTTTCCCCGTCAAATACGATGGGGAACGCGGTATACTGCGCCTCCTCCCATTGCGCGTTCCCCGCGTTATACAGCCATATGCGCGGCAGCGTGCCGTAATTTTCGCAGTTGAAGGTCACGCGGCTCAGCTCGATCCGCTCCATGTCCAGCCCGGTATCCGCGGACAGGTCAAAGCAGATCATCGGCTCCTCGCGCAAAGAATAGTAGCTGTAATCATCGGCCTTCACGCCGTTGGACATGGGACGATTCTTCACATCCAGCGTGGCGCCATACAAGGGCACCATGCCGCGCGTCAATCTCACCAAACCGCTCTGGCTGACGGCCTGATAGCGCATTTCCACATCCAGCACGCCGCAGCCCGTCACGCGTTCCACGCGCTCCCCGTTGATGGTGATCGCCGCCGGCTCGGTTCCTTCGGTCAGGGCCATATAATGGAAAAAGGCGCTCGCATCCGGATTGCGCATGGCGCTTTGCAGAAGACTGCGTTCAAAGCCGCGGCGCACGATCTCCTCATTGCTCAGATTTTCCTGAGCATTCTCGTCGGAAAAGGCGCTGTTCATCAGCTCGTACACGCTGATATAACGGCTGCCGGCGTTTTCGATCAGTTCGCCGTCATGCCAGACGCTCTCCCCGGAGGCGTCCGGCTTTTTGTCCGTTTCCTTCGTCCGCACAATGGCAAATTCCGCCGTTTGCCCGGGCCGAAGCGCGGGGATGGTGCAAAAGCCGCAGTCATTGACAAAGGCATAGCCGGGCAGCAGCGTAAGCTCCGACGCATTGCGCACCTCGCCATGCAGGCCGTCCTCCTCCCACCATACGGTAGCGGAAACCGCAACGCTGGACTGTTCGCCGGGCGCGATCAGCAGCGTTTGCACATCCCAGGCGCTGGCCGCGGGCAGCGTCAGCGACGGCTGTCTGCCCTGCGAGTAGATGTAGCGCAGCTTCTTCTCCTGCTCCAGCGTCTCCTCATCGGTATAATAATTCATATATTCGCTGGCGGTATAGATCCGGCTGCCATCCTGCGCGCTGATCGTCAGCGGCCGGTTGGAGGCGGAAGCGACGCCTGCCATGGTCATGCTGTCGGTATAGCCGTTTTTATCCACCGTGATCACCGTATAAGCAGCCAGCGCAGGACGGTTCAGCGTCATTCCGCGGCTCATCAGCATCAGCGCCCCGGCGCTGCACAACGACAGCACAGGCACCGTGACCCACATCCATTCGCGTTTGTCCAGCTTTTTGAGGATCACATAGCTGCCTACGCCCGTCATGAGAATAAACAGCGCGATCACCAGCACGGCATACAGCATATGGCTGTCGTTTTCCAGCTCCATCCTGCGCAGAATGTAGTTGTCCGGATACCAGTTGTCCTTGTTGTAATAGTTGTTCAGCTCGTTCATGACGCGCTGATACAGAACGCTGTCGGCGCTGAGCAGCATCCGCTGCCAGAAGCCCGCCATGCCGCTCCAGCTGCTCAGCGGCTTTTCCGAAAGCGAAAACGCCGTGGTATAGATTACGCCGTTGCCCACGGGGCAGCGGTCGATAAGCACCTCATCCCCCAGCGTGACCAGCGCCCCGCTGCCGCCGCGCAGGGTAGAAAGCAACACGTCGCCCTGCACCCTTGCCGTGGCGTTCATCGCAAACCGCGTGCCGGACAAATAATCCCAAAGCGCCTGATCCACGCCCTGCGCCTGATGCGGAGCGGCGGCCATTACGCCCGTCAGCGCCGAAAAGCCCCGGCCCGCGGCAATGCCTGCCGCGCCGCCGCCCACAATGACGATGCCGCCGCCCTCGATCCACGCCCGCAGCGCCTGCCGCTGCCCGTCCGTCAATGCGCTCACATCCACCCCGTCTACCGCAAGGATGCGAAACGCGCCGAGCATTTCCGCGTTATCCGGAAAGGTTTCCGCCGTCAGGCCGACCGTCTGCCACACGTCCCCGCGCAAAAGCGCGTCGTTGGTGGTATTGATGTTCATATAGCTTAGCGCCTGCGCGTCGGCGGACAAAACGCCCACCAGCAGCGTAGCCGGGGAAACGATGCGCTGCGGCTTGACCTCGCACTGCGCAACGGTTTTTCCGTTTTTCAGGACTTCGACCGTAAAGGAAGACTGCTTGTAATTGACCGTCAGCGGCATGGTCAGTTCCACCCTGGCGCCGCCTGCCAGCGTGAGCGGATACTCGTAACGATCATATTCCCGTTCGGTACGGTTCACGTTTACCGCCACGACAAGCTCGGCGTCTTCGCCGCCGTTTTCCAGCGTCACGCGCAGCGGCATGGCCGATAAATAGGTAATTACCCCGTCATAGCCGAAGCTGGCGCTGATCTGGAGCTCCGCCTCGCCAAACGCGGCGGGCAGCAGACAGCTAAGGCCCATCAGAACGGCGATTGCCGCCGCAAGCATTTTCTGCAAACGCATGATTTTCCTCCCTTGGCGCTTTCTTACGGTATTTAGACGATCACAGCCGCCATTTTGTTCCCAAACCGTTAAAAATCAATGAAGTTTTTTTACAAATTATGGGTAATGTTTTTCAGCCATTTGCCGTGCCTGTAATGCGCTATCACCACCGGCATTTTTACAAATTCATCCAGGCACAGCACAAAATAGACCCACATTTCCGGGATTTTGAACACAAACGCGCACAAAAGCCCCATCGGCACGGCATACAGCCACATGGCGCAGATATCGCACCTGAGGCCAAATTTCACATCGCCTCCGGCGCGGAAGATGCCGCAGATCAGCATCGTGTTGACCGACTGCCCCAGCACATAGTAGGAATTGATATAAAGCATGATGTTCAGCTCACGCTGCACCGTATCCGTCACCGTTACGTAATAATGCATAAAACGCATGACCAGCGGACGGCAGCAGAAAATCAGCACCCCGCCGACCAGCGCCGTCAGCACGCTGAGAACGGCAAACCGGCGCGCATAGACCCGCGCCTGCGCCAGACGGTTATCCCCCATCGTTTTGCCCAGGATGATCGCCGCGCTGGACGACACGCCAAAGCATACCACCGTACCCAGCGTGCGCACCACCGCGGCCACCGAATTGGCCGCCACAATGTTGCTGCTCAAGTGTCCCAAAATGACCGAATATACGCTGAATGCCAGGCCCCAGATCATATCATTGGCTGCCGCCGGTACGGAATAGCGCACAAAATCGCGCGTCAAACTGCCGCCGCGCGCCAGCAGATCGCACAGACGCAAGCGAATGATCCGGCACAGCCGCGCGTCAAGCAGACAGGCCGCCGCCTCCAGCAATCGGGTGATCGACGTAGCCAGCGCGACGCCCACGATCCCCAGCTTCGGAAACGGCCCGATCCCGAAAATAAAGCAGGCATTGAGCAAAACGTTCATTCCCACGGCGCTGCAATGAATGGCCGCGCTGAGCTTGACGCGCTCCACGCTGCGCATCACGCTCAGATATACCGTGGCAAAGCCGCCCAGCGCATAGGAGGCGCTGACCGCGCGCAGATAATCCTTGCCCGCGTCAATCAGCGCGGCGTCGTTTGTAAAAATGCGCATGATATACTGGGGAACAGCGGCCGCCGCCAGCGTAAACAGGCAGGCAATAAGCAGCGTGACCTTCAGCGACAGGCCCATCACCCGCTCGACCGCGCGGCAGTCGCCCTTGCCCCAATACTGGGCGGACAGCACCGACGCGCCCGAGGAAATACCGAAAAGCAGCATTTGCAGCACAAAGGCCACCTGTCCGGCCAGCGACGAGGCCGCCATCGCGTTCTGCCCGACAAAGGAGAGCATGATTACGTCGGCGGAGCTGACGGCGGCATCCATAAAATTCTGCAAAGCAATGGGCGCTGTCACCGCCAGCGCGTACCGGTAAAAAGCCTTTTTTTCCGCGCGGCTGCCCAGGGAAAGCGTTGTGTCCATTCGTATCTTCCTTCCGGCTTCAATAATATTGCAACGCCCTATTATTCCATGCTTTCCCCGGCCTGTCAAATAAAAAACGAACGCCCTTCCAGGCGTTCATTTTTTACAGATGGATCAGCACCCGCGCCGTAAACTGCCCCGGCCGTTCGGTATCCAGGAAGAGCATGCCTTGGTGCGATTCCGTGATTTCGCGCACCACCTTCAGCCCGATGCCGTGCAGGTCCGGCTGCGCCTTGGTGGTATTGAGCGCCGGATTGCCGCGCAGCTTGGCCGCGTCGGCGCTGTTGACCACTTCGATGCAAAGATAATCGCGCGCCGGATAAATGCGCGCATGCACAAAGGGCTGCCGGCAGCCGACCGCCGCTTCAATGGCGTTGTTCAGCAGGTTGCCCAACAGCGAAGAAACCTCCGCGTCGCTGAGCGGCAGCCGTTCCGTCAGCACCAGGTCGGCGCTCAGCGCAATGCCCCGCTCCCGGCATATCGTTTCCTTCTGATGAAATATCGCGTCCACCAACAAATTACCGCTGCTGGCGCTTCCTTCCACGCTTGGAGGCGCGCTTACCATTTCGTCGATCAGCGCCTTGGCCTGTGCCGTTTCGCCCCGGTCCAGCAGCGCGGACATGGTCGAAAGATGATTCAGCGTTTCATGGCGGTAGCGCCGCAATTCGCTTTCGGCGCTGCTTGCCTGCCTGGCCATACTGGCAGCTCCCTCGCTGCTCTGCTCAATGGAGAGGCGTACCAGGTCGCGTTCATGGCTGTATATCAGTTTGGCGCACAGATGCTCCACGGTCAGCACGATCGCCACCATGCCCACGGAATACAGCGCCGCGGAAACCATTTTTTCCGCTCCCCGCTCGTTCAGCATCTGATAATAGGCATAGCCAATGCCAATGAGCGACACGCACATCAGCGATCCCCAGCAAACCGCGGGGACTCTGCGCCCGGTCGTCACCGCATGGCGCGCCAGGAAAACGGCAGACAGCATCGCAAACAGCTGGAACAGCGCATACCCTGTCCCCGGAAGCTGCCGCAGGGCAAGCGGCAGACACTGGTTGACCAGCCCCGCCACCTTGCCCAGATGAAAGGTGACGCAGCTGTATACCGACACCATGGCCGTTTTCCACATAAAGGAGCCTTGCAGCGCGGAAGCGCCGTAAACGCAGCCCCAACATACGAACAGCAGCATATAAACGCCGTAATTGGGGAAAAAAGCTTCCTGCAAAAGAATACAGCCCATGCCGCCAGACAGACAGAGCGCCCCTTTGGCCACGCATGCCGCCAGCCCCGCGCGCGGCCGGTACGCATGCGTCAGCGCGGCAAACATCCACAAAAAAATCAATAGATCATTGATATGCGCCGCGTTCAGCACCTCAATCATGAAACATCACCCTCTTAAACGCTTCTTTTGCTTCCGCCAGCCTGAAGCGGCTCACCGGCAGCCTGGTTCCGTCCGCCAGCACAGCGTCCGCGCCGCTGATGCTGTAAATCGCCTGCAAATTGACCAGATAGCATCGATGAATGCGAAAAAACCCCCGCGGAAGCAGCTGCTCCTCAAAAAAGGCCATCGTCGAGCGCACCGGATACTGCCGCTGTGAAAGCACGACCTGCTGCGTCTTGTCGCTGCTCTCCACATACAGGATGCTTGAAACCGGCACCCGCAGCAGCATGCCCTCCGACTGAAAGGCCAGCGTGCTCTGCGCATCCGTCCGCAGCCGCTCGCACAGTGCGTGAATGGCCTCCGGCAATTCCTGCGTCAGACAGGATTTGCGCACAAAGCGCAGCGGCTGCGTGCGGATGGCCTCAAAAACGCGGTTTTCAATGCCGGTGATAAACACGATGGGCGCGATGCTTCCCGTTGCGCGGATGCGCGCGGCCAGCGTCAGGCCATCCACCCCCGGCATGGAAATATCCAGCAAATATGCGTCAAATGCCATCGAGGGCATGGAAATCGCGTTGTGATAGACCATTACTGTTCCGTCCAGCCGCTCCTTTTTCAGCAGCCGCTCTACTTGTATCCTGATATTCTCCAACTGCGCCTGTTCGTCATCCAACAGTGCAATTTTATAGCTCATTTGTGCCGCCGACCTTTCGCCGCATTCCGCCGTTGTTACCATTGATTATAAGATAGTCCGGCAGCCATTGTCAAACGCCGCGTTTGCATTTCACGACGTTTTTTATGCAATTTGCGACAAACAAGCCCAATCCGGAAAATATCTGCTAACATATTTATCAATTAGGAGAGCATTTCTCCAAAAATGAAAGGCGGTTGAACCATGAAAAAATGGTCCCTGATCCTGGCTGCCGTCATGCTTCTGAGCATGACGCCGGCCGCAGTTCTGGCGCAGGACGCGCCTGCCGCGCTGACCAGCTATGAGCAAGTCAACGCTGCCATCACCGTCATCCCCGCCTCCGACACGCAGGCGGAGCTGGGCTACCTCAACGGCTATACGACCATCCTGGAGGCGGACGGCCTGCGCTTCAAGGATCTGAACGGCAACGGCAAGCTGGACGTGTATGAGGACTGGCGCGCCGACATCGACGCGCGCGTAAAGGATCTCTACGACCAGATGACGCTGGAAGAGCGCGCCGGCCTGTTCTACCATGTGAATACCTGCGGCAACCCGCAGGGCGTGGACTTCGCTGACGAGCGCTACATGTTCTCCACCGAGAGCATCGTGCCCGACGAAAACGCCACGTTCAAATCCCGCCCCATGTGGTACTACATCAACGAGCTGCAGATCACCAGCCACCTGGACAACACCAACGGCACGCCCGAGCAGCAGACGGTGTATCACAACGCCATGCAGGCGCTAGCCGAGAATACCCGCCTGGGCGTCCCGGTCGTGATCTCCAACGACCGCCAGTACAACGCCTGGGGCGGCATGATCGACTCTGCGCACGATGCGTTCGGCGCCGCCGGCGACCTGGAGCTGTCCAAGAAGCTTTGGACGGCGTATTCGCTGGAAAGCCGCGCGGTCGGCATCCATGTCGTGCTGCATCCCTACAGTCAGGAGCTTGGCTCCTGGAACGGCGAGGATCCCCAGTACGCCGGCAGCATGACCCGCGAGGAGGTACTTGCCATCCAGGTGGAGGGTGGCACCAATGCCTGCATGAAGCACTTCATCGCCCGCGGCGGTGACTCCTCCTTCCAGAACGCCCGCAGCGACGCGCAGACCGTGGACAACTGGATGACCGCCTGGAAGATCGCCCTGGAGGGCAATCCCAAGTGGGTCATGACCAACGGCTACGGCACGGGCCTGACCAACACCGTCCATGTGGACTATGACAAGGAGACCATGGATTACCTGCGCAAGACCCTGGGCTATGAAGGCATTATCGTCTCCGACTGGGGCGACCAGGGCGACAGCAACTCGCAGGGCGTGACCGTGGACGGCGTGGACATCCTGTCCCTGACCATCCCCGAGCGCTATGCCTTCGCCATCAATCTGGGTCTGGACCAGATCGGCGCTTTCGCCTGCGATTACGAAGCCG
>JAHZHX010000029.1:17353-20817 GCA_019420065.1 Clostridiales bacterium
AGGTCATGGCGGCGAGGCCTCCCGCAGCGGCGTCAACGAGGCGCTCAAACAGGGCCTGATCTCCGAGGAACGCTGCTACGAGACCTGCTACCGCGTGCTCAAGGACAAATTTGAACTGGGTCTGTTCGAAAATCCCTACTCCGACGCGGCCTATGCCCTGTCCCTGGCCGCCTCGGCCGAATACATCGCCAATCCCTGGCCCGTGGTGGACAACGACACCCTGACCGCCGCCCGCAGCCCCGAGGTGGTCGCGCTCGAGCGTCAGCTCCAGGCTGAATCCGCCATCCTCATCAAGAATGAAGACAACCTCCTGCCCCTGCAAAAGGGCATCAAGGTCTACATCGGCTCCACTGCCGCCGCGCGCACGCTGGAAGGCTACAAGGCTGTTCTGCCCGAGTTCGCGCAGGTAGTTGAAAACATGGAAGAGGCCGACGTGGTCATCGCTGACTGCACCCAGATCAACGACGCGGCCGAGCTGATCATCGACGACGCCAAGGACTGCGGCAAGAAGCTGGTCGTTGTGGCCAACACCGTTGATCCCGACGCTTATCTGATCGAGAGCGGCGACGCCGTGCTGGCGCTGACCTTCTCCCGTCCCGCCGACCATGGCACGGGCGCCGGCGGCTTCATCACCACCACCGAGCCGATCATGCTGGCCAAACTTCTCTTTGGCGACGCCGAGCCTGCCGGCATGGTCGTCAAGGAAATCGCCCGCGATTCCGCGATGGACGACGCGCAGTGGAAGGACCTGGCCGGCGATCAGGGCGCGAGCATGTGGGTGCGCCTGATGCTGCTGGGTACCATGAAGACCAGCGAGAACAACGTGACCCCCAACAACTGGGACGATCCGCTCCTCCAGTACAAGTACGGCATGCGCTACGGCCAGGCGCCCGAGTTCGCCTACGAAGCGCTGGTACTGCCGCGCGTTACCAAGGAGATCGTGACCGAATCCAACGGCTCCACCCGCACGAGCTATGAATCCGTGATCGAAACCAAGGCTGGCGAGCCCTTTACCGTGTACTTCCTGATGTGGAACCATGGCAGCGACGGCATGACCAACGTGCAGCTGACCGTGGACGGCCAGGTCAATGCCGAAAAACTCATGGCCATCAACAGCGGCGACTGGCGCGTGGTGTCCATGGACGTGACCATCGACCAGCCCGGCGAGCATGTCGTCTCGGTCGGCACGCTGACCAAGACCATCAATATCACGGAATAATCCCTGATTCAAAAGCATCCCCGCGCGTCCGGAGGGCTGAACCGCTCTCCGGACTTTTTTCGGGATTTTTACCGTTCACGGCGTTTTATTTGCATTCTGCGCTGTTTTGCGCCATAATGCGGCCCGTTTATGCTATGCTGATGCAGCGCGATGGAAACGCTCCGGCGCCGCGCCGGAGCTTGCGCAGGGAACAGGCATTTTTGAGACAGTTTTGCTTTGTATCCCGCTTCTCCTTTCTTTCAGGCGGCGAACCTGCTCAGTTCGCCGCCTCATTCTGTTGACAAAGTCAACAGAATGGCAGAGGCTGAGAAAGTCTGCAAGGCAAGGAAGCGAGCTTGCGGATCAGGGAGCTTACACAGACGTAAGTGACCGCCATCCGCAAGTGAAGTTGACGCAGCAAGCAAAAATTCCTTCGATTTTCTCTTTCTTCGAAGGAATTTTTGCGTTTGCGGGCTTTATCAACACGCTGACGGCGGCGAACCTGCTCAGTTCGCCGCCTGTTTTTTATCCGTGCATGATTTACAAACGCGCCCGAAAATGCGATAATGGACGGGAATGCAGCCAAACGCAAATTTTACGACAGGAGACGCAACCATGCTGACAGATCTTCAGCGCCTGCAAATGCTGGAGCGCCCCGGCCGCCCGGTCGATATGGTGCTTGACACTGACGCTTATAACGAGATTGACGATCAATACGCCATCGCCTATGCCCTGCGCTGGCCCGAGCGGCTGCGCGTCAGAGCGCTGTACGCCGCCCCTTTCCAGAACAGGCTTTCCCCCGATCCCGCCGAAGGCATGGAAAAAAGCTATCAGGAGATCCGCCATCTGCTGTCGCTGATGGGGCATGAGCTTCCCGTTCTGCGCGGCTCCGCGGCCTTCCTTGCCGACGAGCGTACTCCGCAGCCCTCCGCAGCCGCGCAAGACCTGGCCGAGCGCGCCATGCACTACACCTGGGACAATCCGCTGTATGTGGTTGGCATCGGCGCGATTACCAACATTGCCTCCGCGCTTTTGCTTCGCCCCGAAATTGCTGACCGCATGGTGGTGGTCTGGCTGGGCGGCCATGCCCTGGACTGGCCGGACAGCGCCGAATTCAACCTCCGTCAGGACGTGGCGGCGGCCCGCGTGGTTTTCGGCTCGGGCGTGCCGCTGGTGCTGCTGCCCTGCCAGGGCGTTGTCCATTCCTTTACCACCACCGAACCTGAGCTGAACCATTGGCTCAAGGGCAAAAACGCGCTGTGCGATTACCTGGTAGCGCATACCGTGGAGGTCGCCAACGCATACGCAAAGGGACGCGTATGGAGCCGCACCATCTGGGATGTGACGGCCATCGGCTGGCTGCTGAACGACAACAGCCGCTTCATGCTGGACAAACTGGTTTCCACCCCCATTCCGGAATACGACCATCATTATGCCCGGGACGAGCGGCGGCCGCTTTGCCGCGTGGCGTACTATATCAAGCGCGACGCACTGATGGGCGATCTGTTCGGCCGCCTGGCGCAATAACCCTCCAAATAAAGCAAACAGGGCATCCTTTGAAAACAAGAATGCCCTGCTTTTATATATCGATTTACGCCAGCACCACGCCATCCGCAAGCAGCATCGCCTGAAGCTTTTCGACCGGCACAGCTGCCAGCTCTACATCCTCGCGCAGCGCCAGCGCCGCCGCCGTGCCCGCGCCCTGTCCCATGGCAAACACCGGCGGCATCACGCGGATCGCCGCCAGCACATCGCGGTCCATGCTGCTCGCACGCCCGGCCACCAACAGGTTTTTCACCTTGGCGGGCAGCAGGATGCGGTACGGTACGCCGTAAGGCGCGCCCTTGGCCGCCTCGTAGCGCACGCCCGTTCCCTTGCCGCTGTCATGCATGTCAATGCTGTTGCCGGCCACAAAAATATTGTCGTCAAACTGCCGGCTCGCCCGGATGTCCTCGCCCCGCAGCACAAAATCGCCCTGAATGCGGCGGCTTTCGCGGATGCCCAGCATGGAAGCGGAGGCAATCAGCTCGGCGTTCTCGCAGCCCGGAATCGCGCGGTGGAACAGCGCCATGATGTCCTCCATCTGCTGGCGCCCCTTCACCTCCGCCCGCGTGACCTCAAAGGGATCGGCGGCGTTTTTCAACTGAATGCGCGACATATTGATGCGGAAGGTGCCGTTGGGATTTTCGTACATACCCACCACCTTGCGCGGCACCGAGAAGCGGCCCGCCTCCGTTTCCTCCTTTACCACGTCGCCGTACAATAC
>JAHZHX010000029.1:20827-23762 GCA_019420065.1 Clostridiales bacterium
GGGCGTCATCTCCGTCACCGGTCTGCACACCTTTTCCAGCTTTTCCTTGTCGATCCCGCCCACGGTAAAGAACAGGCTGCTGGGCTGAGTCACGCCCTCCTCGTCGCCGTACAGACAGGGCGCGCCGCTGCGATAGGCCACGTCCGCGTCGCCCGTGCAGTCGATCACGATTTCCGCCTCAATTTCGATCAGGCCCGCCTTGGTGGCAAATACCGCGCCCTGGATGCGGTCGCCCGCCTCGTTCATGACGGCCGATACAAACATCGCATGATAAAGCAGTTCCACACCCGCCTCCATGCACAGATCCTCGGCGGCGCGCTTGTACGCCTCAATCGAGAAGGGCGAGCAATTGCTGTGCCCCGCCACGCGGTATCCGGCGTAGCTGCTCCCAGCCGGGCATTTTTCCGGGCCGATCGCTCCGCCCGCCTGCTCCATACGGCGCACCATTTCGTCAAAAAAGCCGCGAATCACCTGGCGCTTGCCGTCCGGATCAAAGCTGGTCATAAACGGGCCGACCATGCCCGCCGTGGCCGTGCCGCCCAAAAAGCCGTTCAGATCGGCCAGCAGCGTATCCGCGCCATGCCGCGCGGCGCACACGGCAGCCGCAATGCCCGCGCAGCCGCCGCCGACCACCAGCACCTGCTTTTTGCGGACAACGGGAATACTCAATGTTTCCATATAATATGCTCCTCCGTTATAGTGGAATGGGGCGGGCCATCATCCAATGACCCGCCCGCAGGGTTCGTTACTTAAAGCTGTAGCCGAACAGCTCCGCGTAGGGCGAAATGCTCTGGCTGGAGGCTGCCACCAGCTCAGGATTGGCATGATACCATTCAGTCGCAGCGCGCTCCAGCTCCAGACCGCCGGCCGCTTCCCATTCAGCCACAAAACTGTCATAATCATCCAGCGAAGCAGTACCGGCAATCACCTGCATAAAGAAGTCCTGGCACATGGTATTGAGCGCCGCGTTGTACTCTGTATATTCAGGGAAGGAAGCATACTCAAGAATATTGCCTTCAAAGACATATGCCGCCGCCTTGCTGTTGGCGTCATAAAAGGTATCCCACTGCACCTGGCTCTTATGCACGCGCGCCATCCAGCTGATGGGATGCACATACTGATTGCGGCCGATCTGATACTTGTCGCCGTTCGCCATATCGTCGTTAAAGATGGGCAGGATCGGCAGCGGATAACCATCCTCGTCAAAGTAATAATGCGTGCCCTCGATGCCGTCGTTGAAGGCCCAATAGGTCTTTTCCTCCAGACGGGAAGCTACCATGCCTAAGGTATAAAGGGCGTCCTCGTCGCTGGCGGTCACGGGAATCACATCCACACGGCTGATGCCGTTGTTGCAGGCCACATGGCGCTCGCCGCTCGCGTCCTCCAATTCAACGATGCATTTCACATACGCGTTCTCAAAGCCGCTGCTTTGCAGCGCGGTCACCCAGGGAAGCGTGCTGCTGTGCGCGGCGCGGCACATAACCGCCTTATTGGAGGACATTTTTTCGGTTACGGTCGCCTGCTTGTTGGTCGGCAGATCGGGATCGATCAGCCCGTCGGCATAAGCGTCGCGCATCCAGGTCAGATATTCCTTCATGCCGGGCAGGCGCAGATAAGAAACAACGTTGTCTCCATCGAGCACGTACTTATGCGTAATGCCGAAAGCGGAGGCAATCACCGGTTCGACAGCCGCGTATCCCGCAAAGGGAATCAGGCCGGTATCTTCTTTAATCTTCACCAGCAGGCCATGCATTTCTTCAATATTGTTGGGTTCCTGATAGCCATACTTTTCGAAAATATCGGTGCGGTAACCAATCGCATTCGTATGCACGGGGTCAGTCACGCGCGGGATGCCGTAAATTCCGCCCTTCGCATCCGTGCAGTATGTCCAGCCCAGGTCGGAGATGGCAGCCTTCATGTCGGGATACTGCTCCAGCAGCGGCGCAAGGTTCTTCAGCGCGCCCTGGCTCAGCAGCGTTTGATACATCGAAGTCGGAACCGATACGATGTCAAACTCTGTGCCGGAGGACATTTCCAGCGCCAGTTGGTTCTCATTGGTCCAGTACTCGTATTCCACATGATACCCGGTCAGCTCTTCCAGCAATTTGCCTACATAGTCCGTATTCATATCGATCGAGGAGGAATAGGTCAGCATTTTGATGGTCCGGTCCTTTTCCGCCAGGACAGCGCCGCACGAGAGCGTCAGCGCCAGGACAAGCAGCAGCGAGATCAATTTTTTCATGGGATACCCTCCTTTTATATTTTGCGGCGTTGCATGCCGCACAGGATCGTTTTTATCCGTCCTCATCCCTTGACGGAACCGACGCGCAGTCCCTGCACAAAGTACTTTTGCAGGAAGGGATAAATGCACATGATCGGCACGCAGGAAAGGATGATCGTGGCCGAGCGGATGGCCTCCGTCGTCAGCGCCGCGTCGCCCTGATCCGCCGCCAGCATCGGATCTACGTCAATGGATTCCTTCACCACATCGTAAAGGTATTGCTGCAAGGGCTTGAACGCGGGCTTTGTGATATAGAGCAGGCCGCTGGTATAATTGTCCCAGAAGCTCACGGCGTAGAACAGACCGATGGTGGCAATGGCGGGCAGCGACATGGGCAGCACAATGGAAGTCAGGATGCGCAGGTTGCCCGCGCCGTCCAGCTGCGCCGATTCTTCCACCGCCTCGGGAATCTCCTCAAAAAAGTTTTTGAGCAGGATCATGTTGTGAACGTTGAGGATCGCCGGCAGGATCAGCACCCATACGTTGTTGATCAGCCCCAGCGTGCGCATCAGCAGATAGCCGGGCACCATTCCGCCGGAAAAAAGCATGGTAAATACGAAGAACAGCAGCAGCCCCTTGCGCCCGTAAATCCAGGTTTTGGAAAGCGGGTACGCGGTCAGGCAGGTCGCAACCATGGCCAGCGCCGTGCCGACC
>JAHZHX010000003.1:0-43524 GCA_019420065.1 Clostridiales bacterium
CGTTTACCGCAACCGTTGCGGGCATTTTCTCCATGAACACGCCCCAAACGTCGCGGCCAACATACAGCGTTTCGGAGATTCCCCAATCGCCGCCAAACAGCGTCCGCTGCAAAAAGATCCCATACTGCTCAATGATCGGTTTGTTATACCCCAGCAGCTCGCGACGCTGCAAAATAATGCTCATATCCTTGCCAAACTGCTGAACCGGCCGGTCCGGCAGCAGCTTTACCAGCACAAAGCAGATCGAAATGATGATGAGGAAAACCATGAACATCAAAAATATACGCTTCAGTACATACTTGACCATGCCTGCACCCCTTCCAATTTCTATTTTTTATGGCTGCATCTGCCCCAGGCCGCTTCCCTATGCTTTGCTTCCCTTCGGGTGCAGCCGTAAAAAAGAGATCCTTTTATTTAGCACAAAAACCAGCTTTGGCGCAGAAGCATTTCTGTGCCAAAACCGGTGCATCGGGAGGCGCATGCTTCCGCATGCGCCTCCCAGCCAGTTTCAGGTCTCGTCCTTGCGGGAGAAATGCCGATTACTTGTAATTCAGCACGCCGCCCTGATCAGCCACAAACTTGGCCCACTCAGCATCGGTGTAGTTATAGGTGTAGTACTTGATGCCGCCGTAGCTCATCGGGTACACTTCTTCCTCGGTGGGGTAGTTGATCTGCATGCTGCGCAGATGCATACCGGCGTCGCCGCCCAGCGGGATGAAGTTGTAGTTCTGCAGAACCACGTTCTCCATCTCGGCCAGCACCTGCATACGGTAACCAGCCAGGGTCGCATCCTCGCTGTAGCCCAGCGCCAGGGTGGTCTTTTCGCCGTCCTTCACGGAAACGGTCATTTCCTCGCCCTGGATGATGCAGTACCAGTCATACATGGAAGCCACGTAGGTGGTATCGCCCAGCGTGATTTCAGCATCCACTTTGGTGTAGTCCACACCAGCGTCATACTGATAAGCCTGGTCTACGAATACCTGCATCAAACCGTAGGGATCGAAGGCGGAACCGGTCCAGCCCACCAGGAACAGCATATCCACCTGGTTGGTACGCAGCGCGTCGCCAAAGCCGTTGCCCAGCGTGTTGTCATAGGTGAAGGTCAGCTTGCCTTCCAGCTTGGTGCCCTGCACCAGCGCGGTGTAGTTGTTGACAATGAAGTCATAACCATTCTGATATGTGGAGGAGGTAGAGCCGGCGCCCACGGTGATCTGCACCACGTCGTCGTCATCCATCAGGCCCTGCTCAATGGCTTTGTCATAAGCCAGGTTGAAGTATTCCTTCGCCATGTCGGGGTTGTAGCCGGTAATGGCGTCAATCGCCTCGTCGTTATCGGCATACAGCTTGCCCTCGCCAACATCCTCGGCCAGACCCCAGAAGTTGACCAGCGTCTGCTTGGCATGCTCATTATCGCGGTAGAAGACAGCGTTCTCGGGATCGGCAACGATCAGGTCGCCATACAGGCCGAAAGCAGTCTTCATGGTCGGGCTGGTCGCAGCGATGAAAGCGGTACGATCCATGCCCAGGGACATGGCCATACGGAACTCCTTCAGGGTCAAGATGGTCTTGTTGATGTTGTCGCCAGCGATCTTCTGGTTGGCAGTCAGCGCTTCAAGGTTGGGGTTGAAAGTCATCGCCCAAACAGAGGTGCCCTCATCATAGTAGGCATACTCAGAGGTCACATACTCGTCAACGATATCCTTGTCCAGACCCTTGGAGCAGGTCTGGCCGGCCAGGAACATTTCCATGGCGGTAGCGGGCTCGGACACAAAGGTGTACTCGATCGCGTCGGTCTGATAGAGGCCTTCGTTATCAGCGTCATTCCAGCCGTACCAGTTGGGGTTCTTGACATAATAGATCTGTTTATCGGTCTGGAAGCTCTTCATCATGTAGGGACCGTAGGAAGCAGAGGTCTCAACAGAGGTGCCGTAGTTGTTGGTCCGGATGCCGTTGCTCTCGTTCATGCAGGCTTCATACAGATCAGCCTTGACCAGGGGCGTATCCAGCTGATACAGCAGCTGGAAGCCGGACAGGGGCTTATCCAGGATATAAACCAGCTCATACTGAGAGGGAGCCAGCACGCCAATCTTGTCGGCGCTGATTTCGGGATACACGCCGTTGGCGATCTTCAGCTCGTCCAGCGCCCATTCCTTCTTGGTGGCTTCATCCGCCCAGTTGGCATAGACAGCGCCTTCGCCGGTGGTGAAGAAGGTATACAGCTCGGCAAAGGTCAGGGGCGTTTCGACCCAGGAATCAGCGGCGTCGCCGGTCCAGGTCTTGTTTTCAAAGTCATAGGTGTCGCCGTAGGAATTGGCCCAGTTGATGTAGCCCTTCTCGGCGCCAACCTGCTCCAGCAGCTTGGCAACATCCTCATCAGTGGCGGTCAGGCCCAGCTCGGCCAGCTTTTCGCCCATGGTGGGGGTGATGGACATACCCTGCTTGACATACGCTTCGGCGTTGTGGATCACCACGCTGCCGGAGTACAGGCTGTCAGCACGGTAGTTCTGCATTTTAGGATCAAGCTGCTGCGCAGCGGAATACACATAGGTATTCGCATCGATGGGCGTACCATCGTTCCACTTCAGATCCTGACGCAGGGTGTACTTCCAGGCGCGGGCGGTCTCACCCTCCTTGATGCCCCACTCTTCGCCAACATAGTCGGCCGTCACGTCCTCGGGTTCGCCAACCGCCATGCGGGGCTCCAGACGATAGCCGTCCATGGCGTCATTGTAGTCAAACGCAAACAGGCTGGAAGTCATCCAGTTCAAGGCATAGTCGTTATCGGACGCAGTCTTGTACTGGAAGGGGTTCCAGTTGGTCGGGAAAGCGGAAGTGGCAGCCTTATAAGTGTAATTCACTTCAGGTTCTGCCGTGCCTTCGGCCAGCGCCGTGCAGCTCAGGAGCATGCAAGCCGCAAGCAAAAGGGCGAATACCTTTTTCATAGCAGATATTCCTCCATACTATAAATTTGCGATAAATAAACATTTACCGCCTAATAAATATTATACAATAAATTGATTTTTTGTGTCAATAGCATCAAATAGTTATCGCAAACTAATGCGGTATTTTTATTGTATTTTATTTGTATTTATTCTTATGACCGCAGCGTATATTTTTTCAGGTGGAAAAACAAAGAAAAACCTGCTATAATAGAAGCAGAGAGGTTACTTTTACATCAACGAACCGAGGTGTCCTGTTTGAACGCGCAATCCTCTCCGCTCCGCAGAAAGCATCCCGTTGCCGGCATTTTCTTTTTGTTTTTAACCTCCGTCATGCTTTGCGCCGCGCTGTGGTACATATCGGTGTTTGGCAATGTCAGCTGCGAAGCCATCCTGTTTACGCTCTCCATCGGCATGGAAGGCGTGCAGAGCGGCATGATCACCGGCTATCTGCTGCGCTCGCTCCTGCCCGCCCTGGCCCTTGGCGGCGCGCTGAGCGCCCTCATTTATCTGCCCCGCCGCCTGCCGCGCAGGCTCAAAAAAGGATTGGCGGCGCTTTGCAGCCTGGTCATGGCCGTTTGGGCTGTTTTTCTGGTTGAGCTGCCGCAATACGTGGCCGGTCTGTTTCAGCACACCACATTATATGAGGAAGAATATGCCGACCCGGCGCAGATATCCGTCGTCTTTCCCGAACAAAAGCGCAATTTGATTTATATTTATCTTGAATCCATGGAAACCACCTTTATGGCTGCCGGCGAAGGCGGCGCTGAACCTGTCAGCCGCATTCCCGAATTATATGCTCTGGCGCAAAACAACGTCAATTTTTCACAGACCGAGGGCGTTGGCGGCGGTCGGGCGCTGCGCGGCGCAACCTGGACCATGGGCGCAATGATCTCGCACACGGCAGGGCTGCCCATGCGGCTGAAAATCGGCAACGCCTGGCAAACGCGTATGCCCGGCGCGGTCGCATTGGGTGATATTCTGCACGAAAACGGCTACTATCAGGCGCTGATGGTCGGTTCCGACGCGCGCTATGGCGGCCGCGCGCAGTATTATACCCAGCATCAGACCGACCGCGTTTACGACCTGTATTCCGCCCGGGAAGACGGCATTGTTCCGCAGGATTACTGGGTCTGGTGGGGCATGGAGGACGAGCGGCTGTTCGCTTATGCCAAAGACGTGCTGACAACGCTTGCCGCGCGGGAGCAACCCTTCGCCTTTACGCTGCTGACAGCCGATACGCACCATGTCGGAGGCTACGTCTGCGGCTTGTGCGGCAACGATTTTAGCGAACAGTATGACAATGTGCTTGCCTGCTCCAGCCGCCAGGTTGCCGCTTTTGTCCAGTGGCTCCAGCAGCAGAGCTTCTATGAGAACACTGTCATCGTCATCACCGGCGACCACCCAACCATGGACAACGGCTACATCACCCGCAATATTGACCAGCGCTATGTGCGGCGGGTATATAACTGCTTTATCAATGCCGCCGCGCCTGCGGAAAACACCAAGAACCGGCAGTTTTCCACCATGGATATGTTCCCCACCACTTTGGCAGCCATGGGCTGCGCCATTGAGGGCGAACGCCTGGGCCTGGGCACAAATCTGTTTTCCGGGGAAAAAACGCTGCTGGAGCGCTTCAGCGAAAAGGATATAAACGCGCGTATCCTGAAGCATTCCGACTGGTACGAGGATTTTCTGCAACAATAAAATAGCAACGCGACCGGCCCTGACTTTCGCAAGTCAGGGCCGGTTCAGTCTGTTGACAAAGTCAACAGACTGGCAGAGGTTGAGAAAGTCTGCAAGGCAAGGAAACGAGCTTGCAGATAAGGGAGCTTACACAGACGTAAGTGACCGCCATCTGCAAGTGAAGTTGACGCAGCAAGCAAAAATTCCTTCACTTTTCTCTTTCTTCGAAGAAATTTTTGCGTTTACGGGCTTTATCAATACGCTGAACCGGCCCTGACTTTCGCAAGTCAGGGCCGGTTCTCGCAGGACTCTAAGAATGTTCGGTTAGTATTCTTGCTAAAGAACAGCTTGTCCGTTTCGCACGGAATACCGCCCGCATCAGCCCCTCGCAGCACTGTTCATTGACCGATCCAATATGATAGCATTGCCCATTAACCAAAATGCTCTGCCTGGAGCCTTCCTCTTTTGCTAATAATAGGATTACTGGTTCTTCATCAGGTTGGATCTCCCATATTTTTTCATTTTCACTTAGGCCGCATAGCTTTTGCAGCTGGTTTGTGATATTCAGTATTGCATCGCTGTGAACAGAGGGCGTGATCGCCTCTTCTTTCAAATCAACAGCGCAAGTCTTTAACGTATCGTTCAGGGTATCATAAGATACGCCAACCTTACGGTAAACATTCCCCATAAAATCGGTTAAAAATTCGTTCCCTGCAATCTTGCAGATCATGCTTTCATATTCGTCAAGGTCATCAAGTGTATACTCATCCAAGTTAAGATCAAAACGTAACACGATGTTCCTATAATACGGCAGCAAAACATACTCTTCAAATTGCACGATGCCGTTCGTTGCCAATGAGATATCATCTGCAATTTTGTTGATTTGACATAGTAGTTCTGTCGTAATCAAATGACTCATTCTGCACATTCCTTTATCATAATCTACACATTCATGCTAACACTTTTCATATCTTAAAGCAAGAAGGTGTAATCCGGCGCATACGCAGCTTGCTTTGCTCTCATTCCCGGTTCCGTGCACCAACGCCTTTCGCGCTCCTGCTTCTTTCTCTGCTTTGATTGCTATTTTACGAATCCCCGCCATTGTGCCGGGGAGCATTTTTAGTTCTGCTGACGGATCTGCTGCCCTTTTATCAGCGCATAGCAGACAATAGCATCGCCTTCCAGATCCTCACGGTGCATATCCACCGCCGTGATCTGGCTATTCTCATAGGTTGTGTAATAATACACACCGCGATCGGTATTGCAGCAGGAGGAATACAGCGTATATTCATATTCTTCCCCCCGCACGCAGACGCAGCCCCGCTGCTGCGCAACCGATCCTAAAATATGAAAAAACTGGCTAACGCTTTCGCTCTCCCCTTCGCCTGAACGGGAATGATGCAGCGTGAACGCCGCCTTGACAAAGCGCGACGCCGAGGACAGGTCCCCCGGCAGCCCCATACCGCCCTGCCCCAGACTGTACGGCTTAAGGGGCAGTACCGCGGCGAAGCGATTCACCGGCGGATCGCTCGTCAGATTCATATAATCGTTCAGGTGATACAAATGATACGGAAAGGGCGGATTGTTGGTCAGCACGCCCACGGGATTGTCGTAAATACGCAGCCCATCCCCCATCGGCTCGACCGTAATGGCCCCTGTACGGTCGCTGACAATCCAATGCAGCGGCGAGAGGGGAAGCGCCGCGCTGAAGGCCTGATCCAGCAGATTGATACGCTTCAAACGCTCGCGCGCTTCTTTCAGCGTGGCGCACTGTCCCAGAAGCCAGGGAATCAATTCAAAGGGCGTTACATTGTCCATGTCCGCCTTTTCCGCCTGGTAAACCGCCTCGCCGGGGAAATTCAGCCCGGCCACGCTCAGTCCCTTTTCATTTGTCGCTTCATAATATAACGGATAGCCCTCCACTGCCGCAGCCATGCCGATCATCGCATAGTGATGGGACAGCTTCCCCATTTTGCGGAACGCAAAAGAATAATTGCGCGGCGTGATTACCACCCGCTCCTGATAGGAACGCTCCAGATCAAGATTGCGGCCAAAATAATGATCGCGCGTTTTGTACGCTATGGCCGTACACATCGTCCCCCCGCCTCCTTGCTGTATTTTTATCCTATTATATCTCGCAATTATCAACTCTATATAAAATAGAAAAAGCTGACGCGACTTTCGTCGCGCCAGCCCTATGTTTGCTTGGATTACACCAGGCCGTAGGCAGCCAGCTGCTCGGCAGCGGCTTCCATGTATACGTCGTACTCGTACACATCAACCAGCTCCTGCAGGAACTTGTCATACTCTTCCTGGGTCAGCTCGCGCTCGCCATAGATGAAGGCCAGCAGCTGTTCCTTGGCATAGGCTTCCATGTCGGACAGGAACATTTCTTCAGGCTCGATCACCAGGCTGTTGTAGATCTCGATGCGGCCGCAGGTCATGGTGTCATGGAACACTTCGGCAGCCTCGGGGAACTTGACTTCCAGGTACTCCATTTCCTTGCGGCTGAACAGCTGATAAGTGGAAATGTAGTTGGCTTCCTGCGCGCGGTCGGTCATGGTAATCTTGCCTTCGTCGTTACGGACCCAGTGAATGCCTTCCAGACCGTAGTACACCATGTTGCCGCCTTCGTCGGAGATGATGTAATCAATGATCTTGAAAATCGCTTCCAGCTTTTCGGGGGTGATGTCGGCGTTGATGCCCAGCACGGTGCCGGCGCTGTTCAGGTCAACGGTCAGCATACGGTCGGGAGCGCCCACTTCGGACTTGAGGGTGGTGAAGAAATTGGTCACGGCGTTGGGGTTCACGTCATGGATCTGCTGCTGTCCATAGGCCTTCCAGATACCGGTCCAGGAGCAGTCGATCATGCCCACGGTGCCAGCCTTGAACTTGTCGGCGCCGGAAACGGTCACGCAGTCAGGATCGATGACCTTATCCTCTACGAACTTCTTGCACCATTTCAGGCCTTCCACCATGCCGGGCTGCTCCAGGGTGTTGGTCACCTTGCCGTCGCGGATGATGATGTTGTTGCTCAGCGCGGTGTCATAGGAGCCCATGATGGTATCAAACACATACATGCCCTTGGCGGCGGTCAGGCCGAAGGTATCGTTCTGGCCATTGCCATCGGGATCGTTATAGGTGAAGGCATACGCCACATCGTAGAGCTCCTGCACAGTGGTGGGCACCTGCAGACCCAGCTTTTCCATCCAGTCCTGACGATAGGTCACGCTGTACTGGTGCTTAGAACCGTCGTAGATCTGGGGCAGGCCGTACATACCGCCGTCAACAATAACGGATTCCAGCTTGGTAGCGCCCAGCCAGGTGAAGTAGTCAGCCAGTTCCTTGTCCTTGTAGGGGGTGATGTCCAGCAGCACGCCGTCGCGCGCCCAAATGCGCATATGATCGATATCGGTCTTGATCATATCCGGCACATTGCCGCCGGCGATGCGGGCGTTCAGCGCGGTATAGAAGTCGTCCACCAGCATCAGCTTGAGGGAAACGCCGGTATCGGCCAGGATCTTCTGGTATACCCAGTCGTCCTCAATCTTATCCGGCCAGCCGTTGCCCAGGGTGTTGACCGCAACGGTAATCTCGATGGGCTGTTCCGCGTTAGCGCTGATCGCGCCCAGGGAAAGCATCATCATGGCTACGAGCAGCAGAGAGATGAGTTTTTTCATGTCTTGGTTCTCCTTTTTTTATTTTTTAATATGCGTCTGCATATTAGTAACGTTTTTAGCCCTTGACGGCGCCCGCCAGCGTACCCTTGACGAAATACTTTTGCAGGAAGGGGTAAACAATCACAATGGGCGCGGTAGCGATACACACGGCCGCCATGCGCAGGGTTTCCGGCGGGATCTCATCGTCGATATTCAGATCGCCCATGGAAGCGCTGTTAATCATGCGGCGCAGAATCACCTGCAACGGCATCTTATCGGCATCGACCATGTAGAGGATGGCAGGCTGATAAGTGTTCCAGTGCGCCACCGCATAGTACAGGCTGATGGTCGCCACAATCGGCATCGACAGCGGCATCACAATGCGGAAGAGGACACGGAACTCGCCCGCGCCGTCAATACGGGCCGATTCAAACAGGTCGTTGGGCAGGCCCTCAAAGAAAGCCTTCATAATAATGAAGTTGTGCACCGTGACCAGGCCGGGCAAAACCAGCGCCCACAGGGTATTGATAACGCCGGTCGCCTTGACGATCAGGTAAGTTGGGATGGTACCCGCGCTGAAGATCATCGTAAACACGATCAGCTGGATGAACACCTTGCGGCCGGGCAGATAGTCGCGGCTGAGCGGATAGGCCAGCATCAGGGTGGTCACCAGGTTCAGGAAGGTGCCGCCCACGGTAATGGTAGCAGAAATCTTCAAAGCGTTCATCAGATTGGGGTCTTTGAGCATTTCGCCGTAAGCGCTGAAGGTAATCTGCTTGGGGATCAGCACAAAACCGCCGTTGCGCAGCATCTCCGCCATGGGCGTAAGAGAATAGCTGATAACAAACAGGATCGGGAGCAGACACACCAGACCGACCAGAGTGATAATGAGCAGCACAAGAATTTCAAACAGAAAATCGCCTTTTGTCTTTACCATAGCGCACTATCCCACTTTCTGGCCAGCGCGTTGGTGCCAAGCACCAGTCCGCAGCTCAGGACCGATTTCATCAGGCCAACGGCAGTCGTCAGGCTGTACTGCGATTTGCCAAGACCCTGCGTATACACCCAGGTATCAATGATTTCCGCGGAAGAACGCACGCGGTCATTCAGGAACACATATACCTGGTTGAAGCCGCCGTCCAGGATATTGCCGACCCTGGTAATGAGCAGCACCACAAAAATACGGCCAAGGTTGGGCAGCGTGATATACCAAATCTGGCGGAAGCGGCCGCAGCCGTCGATCGTGGCCGCCTCGTACATGCTGGTGTCAATGCCGGCGATGGCAGCCAGGTAAATAATGGAGCCCCAGCCGATGCTCTGCCACAGGCTCGTGCCCACCAGCACGCCGCGGATGTGCTGATTGCTGGTCAGGAAGGGAACGGTGTTGAACCCGGCTTTGCGCAACAGGTTGTTGATCACGCCGGTCGCTTCGCCGAACATGGTGGTGCAGATACCGTAAATGATAACCCAGGAGAGGAAGTGCGGCAGATAGCTGACCGTCTGGATCACGCGGGAATACTTTTTGAAACGGCATTCGCTGATGGCCAGGGCAAAAATCAGCGGCGGCAGCAGACCGACCACCAGCTTGCTCAGGCTCAGCACCAAGGTATTGGAGATGATCTGCCTGGCCTGCGGGGTTTTGAAAAAGCGCTGGAACCAATACAGCATGCTCTTGCCGGACTCCGTCAGCCAGGGGCTGCCGCTGATGCCTTTTTTCAGGGAATAGTTTTTAAAAGCGATCTGGATTCCGTACATGGGGGCATACTTGTACACCAAGAAAAAGAGCATGCCGGGGATAATCATGACGTACAGCGGCCAATACTTGCGGATCGCCTTCATGATGCGGCGACCCAGCGGCGGCTTTTTGTACATCGGCCGGATAGCGCTTGCCTGCGCCATCGTATCTCTCCTTACAGTGTGATAAAGAACTTGTCTGCCACGGTGAAAATGCGAAAGCCGGGAAAATCGAAACGTTTCAATTTTTCCTGATAATCAAAATGGCCCCGATAAAATCCGCTTCCAGCAGGTTCTTGTAGCTATGTATTTAATTATACGGATTTTTATATAAAATGCAATACGTTTACAAAAATTTTTATAAGAGCGGTCTAAAAGACAAAAATGTACATTCCCATCATTGTAACGTACAATCCCTTTCTCACAAAAAAAGCGGGGTGCCGATCTTTTTTTCCGCCCCGTCTTCATGTTTTTTATTTGTCCTTTCTTGTTTTTCGGTATTCCAGCGGCGACATGCCGCAGTCGCGGTGGAAAGCCGCCGAGAAATGCGCGGCGTTCGCATACCCGCAGGAGGATGCAATCTGCGCCATGGGCAGGCTGGTTGTTGTCAGCAGCACGCGCGCCTGGGAAGCACGGCTCTGCGCCAGCGCCTCGCGCGGCGAAACGGCCGCCGCCTGACGGAAGGCGCGGAACAGCTGCGACCGGCTCAGTCCTACGAAGCCCGCCACCTCCTCAACGGTAATAGGGTATTCCAGATGCGCGCGGATATACCACATCGCCTTTTGATAATAAGCATCCGCCGAGCGGCGAGGCGCGCTTTCCTGGCTGGAAATCAGCGCAATAAACCGCAGCACGCCGCCCACCGCCGCCATGGCGCCGGAGGCTGCGTCCGGCAGGGCGGACAGGTCATAATAGATCTGCTTCAGACAGGCGGTAATTTCCGCCTCGGGCTGCGCCTCGAAAACGGGGTTGTCTTCGCTCATGCCGGTACGGCGAATAAGCTCGGGCGTATCCGCCCCGCGAAAGCCGATCCAGGCGTAGGCCCAGGGCTCTTTCTCATCCGCCTGATAGCGCGTCACCGCGCCGGGAAAAATCAAAAACCCTTGCCCCGCGTGCAGCTCATACCGCCTGTCCCCTACCTCATACACGCCGCGGCCGGAAGAAATATAATGGATCAAATAGCTCTTGCGCACTGCCGGGCCGTAAAAATGCCCGCTCTCGCAAACCTGAAAACCGCTGTGAATAACGGATATATCCATAAATCCTCCATAAATGCAACAAGCAGACAAATTTCTGCAACGTGCAGGGGTTGCTTTTTCTTTCTCATTTTACTATACTGATAATGAAAATACAACGCTATTATGCGTGGCCACGGAGGAAAACGACATGGCAAAAATTACCTTTATGGGCGCCGGCTCCAGCGTGTTTGCGAAAAACGTGCTGGGCGACTGCATGCTCTCCCCGGTACTGGAAAACAGCGAGATCGCACTCTATGACATTGATCCCATCCGTTTGGCGGACAGCAAACGTATGCTTGACGCCATCAATAACAATAATGGCAACAAAGCCACCATCCGCGACTATCTGGGCGTGGAGAACCGCAAGGAAGCGCTGCGCGGCGCTAACTATGTTGTTGACGCCATCCAGGTCGGCCTGTACGAGCCCTGCACCGTTACCGACTTTGAAGTGCCCAAAAAATACGGCCTGCGGCAGACCATTGCCGACACGCTGGGCGTGGGCGGCATCTTCCGCGCCCTGCGCACCATCCCTGTTTTGCAGGACTTTGCCAACGACATGCAGGAAGTCTGCCCCAACGCCTGGTTCCTCAACTATACCAATCCCATGGCCATGCTGGCCGGCTATATGCAGCGCTACACGGGCATAAAAACGGTCGGCCTGTGCCACAGCGTGCAGGTGTGCGTTCCCAAGCTGCTCGAAGGCCTGGGCATGCCTTACGATGACACGATTCAGTGGAAGATCGCCGGCATCAACCATCAGGCCTGGCTGCTTGAAGTGTGCGATAAGGACGGCAACGACCTGTATCCCGAAATCAAGCGCCGCGCCGCCGCCCGCACCGAAAAGCACGGCGATATGGTGCGCTATGAGCTGATGAAGCGCTTTGGCTACTATGTAACCGAATCCAGCGAGCACAGCGCCGAGTATACGCCCTGGTTCATCAAGGACAAATATCCCGAGCTGATCGACCGCTTCAACATTCCCCTGGACGAATATCCGCGCCGCTGCATCAAGCACATTGAAAAATGGAAGACGCTCAATATCGAGCTGACGCAGAATCCCTCCCTGACCCATACCCGTTCCAAGGAGTATGCCTGCCACATCATGGAGGCGATGGAAACCAACGTGCCCTACAAAATCGGCGGCAACGTCATCAATACCGGCCTGATTACCAACCTGCCCCAGAATGCCTGCGTCGAGGTGCCCTGCATCGTTGACAAGTCCGGCGTCACCCCCACCTATGTCGGTGCCCTGCCCGAACAGTGCGCCGCGCTCAACCGTATCAACATCAACGTGCAGCTGCTCACCATCGAAGCCGCCCGCACCCTGAAAAAAGATTACATCTACCAGGCGGCGCTGATGGATCCGCATACGCAGAGCGAATTGTCCATTGACGATACCATCGCCCTGTGCGACGATCTGATTGCCGCGCATGAAGGCTGGCTGCCCCAGTACAAATAAGCCATGCAGCCGCTATGCATTCTCACCGGCACGGTCGTTCACGGCCGCGGCGTCGGGCGCCGATTCGGCCTACCCACCGCCAACCTCCAGCCGGATCGGGGGCAAACGCTGCCTCCGACCGGCGTGTATGCCACCCGTACGGTAATGAACGGCCAGGTGTATACCGGCGTTACCAACGTTGGCACCCGCCCCACCGTCGATCAGGAGCAGGACGTCACCGTGGAAACGCACCTGCTGGATTTTTCCGGCGATATATATGGCCAGCGGTTGACCGTCTCCTTTTATCAAAGGCTGCGCGGCCTGCATCGCTTTGAAAGCACGCAGGCGCTGCGCGCGCAGATTGCCTGCGACGAAGAGCGCGCCCGCGCCCTGTTTGCAGAAGCATTATAACCCATATCATAGCGCGCCGTTGTGCCAAACCACAGCGGCGCGCTATTTTATGCTTCTCTTTGTCCTTTTCGAACGTCGATGCCCATTTCATCCGCCGTTTCCAGCAGCAGATCCAGCGCGCGGGCAATTTCTTCCGGGCTATGAACGCTGCTGATATAAAACCGCAGCCGCGCGCTGTTTCGCGGCGCCTCCGGATACCTGCTTGCAGACACCCGCACGCCTTTGCCGCGCAGCGCCAGCGAAAGCTCCAACGCGTCCGAATCATTGCCGATCATCACCGGTACAATGGCGCATTCCCCGGCAAGGCAGGTATCCAGTCCGCGCGCATGCGCCCCATCGACAAACAGCTGAATATTGCGCCGCAGCCGCCGCATGATATCGCAATCTTTTTGCAGGAGCCTAATGCTCTCGCCCGCCGCGGCCGCCAGCATGGGCGACAGCGGCTCTTCCGCCATGATGCTGCGTAAATACTCCATCAGCGGCCTGCTGCCGCAAAGATAGCCGCCGCCCGCCATCAGCGCGCCCAAACGAATATCCACCCCGGCAGAGTCTATCGCAAAATGCTCGCAAACGCCCGCGCCCGTCTCGCCCAGCACGCCATCGGTATTGCGCTCGTCCACCAGCAGCAGGCAGCCATATTGCCGCTTCAGCCGTACATACTCCGCGACAGGAGCAACATCCCCCTCCCGCTCATAGGCTCCCTGGCAGACAATCAAAACCTTGCTGAATTTATGGCGCTGCGCGCGCAGCATCCCCTCCAGCGCATACACATCGCCATGCGGGAACGCCCGGCAAACCGCCTCGCTCATGCGGCAGCAGGCCAGCGCTCCGCCAGGCATCAGCATGTCATAAAGCACCAAATCTCCCGCGCCGCAAAAGCCGCCCAGCGCGCCCATATATGCCGCATCCACGGAGGATACCACCGCCGCAGCCGCCGCCTGCTTCCACCCGGCGATCTCGCGCTCCAGCGTTCGCCGCCGCGCCCATGTACAGGCAATCACGCCCTCCTGCCCGGCTGCATGCGCCGCCGCCTGCACGACCTCCGCCCTCCTGCCCAGCCCGGCAAAATCGCGCGCGGCAAAGCTCACCCCGTCCCCGTCTTCCTCTTCCTGCGCGGGCGCGGCGCGCAGCCGTTCCTGCCAAGCGATATATTCCGGCGCCTCCTCCACGCAGGCGACGCGTTTGACGCTGAGAGGCGCCTTCGCCGCCTGAAAAAAGCGTTCGCTTTCGCCGTTTTCCGCCTCCAGCAGCTCCCCGGAAAATTCCCCGGCCTCAATGCTTTGCCGCAATGCTCCCCGGCAGATCTTCAGGCTCCCCGAGCACGGCAGCGCCTCTGCCGTACACAACGCATATTCGATCCGCTGCGCCTGCGGGAGCGCCGCGTTGCGCTCCTGCACCTCAATATACACGCGCCGCCGCAGCACCGCATCGCGCATTCCCTCCCCCAAAGACAGCGCCAGTACCAGCGCTTCCCGGCCATTGATGCTGGCTGTCAGCACCGTTTGCCGTATTACATCGCCAATGCCGGCAAACGCGGCTTCCACCTCGTCGGGAAAAATCCATTCGTCGGCAGCGCGATGCAGCGCCTCCTGTTTGCGCCCGCGAACGTGCAGCCTGCCATGCCTGTCAAACGCCACAATATCGCCGGTATGAAACATACCGTTGGCGTCCAACGCGGGCGGCAGCAGCCGCCCCTCCTTCATTTGTCCCATATGGATAGCGCCGCAGCCCACAATCAGTTCGCCGTCATCCGTCACACGCGCATGGGCAATCGAAAGCAGCCGCCCGGCGCCTCCAAGGCGCGCTTCCATGTCTACCGCCCCGTCGTAGGCGACGATCGCCGTCTCGGTCATGCCATAACCGCATGACACGCAATATCCGAGCGCCGCCATGCTGCGCAGCTGCCGGTATGGAACCGCGGCGCCGCCCAGTACAATCTGCCGCAGCGCCGGGCCCAGCAGACGGCGGTTCACCTTTTTGAACAGCACATGCCTTGCCAGCCACATGCCGCCCTCCGGCCACAGCGATTGCAGCAGCAGCGAAAAGCGCTGCATGCTGCGAAAAGCCGCATGGCGCACGCTGGAGCGCGCCGCCTCCTCCAGCTCAAGCGCCGAAAGGAATCCTCCCAGCAGCAGGGGTGTTGCCACAATCAGCTCCACGCGGCATACGCGGCAGATGTTCATCACCGTCTCCGCCGCGCTTTCGCGTACATATACCTGTGGATTCCCCTCCAGTGCCAAGGCGATTACATGGGTCATCAAACCAAAAATATGTGAAAACGGCAGCAGACACAGCGTCCGCTGCCTGCCGTATTTTTCATGCGTCATACAGCGCTGCCGCTGCCGCTCAATAAAGGCCATGGCCTGCCGGCAAACAGCACGACCGTCATACACATATACCCGTGCCGCTTCCGTCGTGCCCGATGAGCATAGCGCGATCCGGTCCGCCCACGCAGGCGCAAACGCCTCGCTGTACGCGCCGCCTGTCAATTCCGACGGCACGCGCTGCGCGTAGCCATGCAGCCCCGTCCGGCGTTCACCGGCAATCAGCGCATCCGCGCCCGCCTGCGTCAGCAGTGATATGATTTCCACATCTGACAATGCATTATCCAGCAGCAGCGGTTTTCTGCCCGCCGCCAGCAGGCCCCAGAACAGCACCGGCCAATCCGGGCAGGAAGGCATGCACAAACCGACCCATCCGCCCGGGCGACCCAGCGCCGCGTCGTGAATCCGCGCCGCCGCCTGCATAACGCGGCTATGCAGCTCCTCGTAATCATAGCTGCGCTCGCGCCCGTTTTCCAGCCAGACTGCCGCTGTTTGTTCCCGCTCGCAGCACAGGGTTTCAAACAGATTTTCAAAACAGAGGTTTTTTTGCAGCCGTTCGCATTTTTGCGCGCGCGTCATCTTCATCTTTTTGCCTCGTGCATTTTATTTATAATAGGAAATGATAATACGGTCAAACAGCTTGCGCGGAAAAAGCTTCTGCATCCATACCGCGCCGCGCTGGTCAAGAGAGGCGACGATCATCCTTGCCGGGGGATTTTTCCTCTCCACCGCGCGCGCCACTGCCTGTCCCACACGCTCCGGCGGCAAGCCATGGCTTTCATCATGATGAATTTTGGCTGTTCCATGGGCAAACGCCCCAGCATAAGGCGAGTCTTCCTTCAAATATATCTGGCGGTATTTCTGCGACCCGCCGCGGCAATCGCCCGGCTCCACGAGCGTAACGCGAACGCCCATTGCCCGCGTCTCCTGCGCCAGCGCCTGGCCATATGCCTCAATGGCGTGCTTGGTTGCGCTGTACGCCCCCTGGAACGGAATTGCAAACAGCCCGTTGAGGGACGAAAACAAAATCACATGCCCGTGCTTTTGCGCACGCATGCCCGGCAAGACCGCCTGCACGCAGCGCGCCATCCCCACCAGATTGACATTGAACATGTCGCTCAGCGTTTCCGGCGGCAGCTCCTCCAGCGGCGACATGGTAAAGGTAGCGGCACAGCATACCAGCACGTCAATTCTGCCGCAATCCGCATAAATTCCTTCCACCGCCGTTCTTACGCTTTGCGCGTCCGTCACATCAAGCGCAATCGGACGGCAGCCCTTGGGCGCTTGCGCCCCCTGCGCAAACGAGCGCGCGCCGGCGTATACCGTATTGCCTGCCCCGGCCAGGCATTCCGCCGCGGCTCTTCCCAGCCCCGAGGACGCGCCGGCAACCAACACAATCTTTTTCATTCGCTCTCCTCCTTATAGACTTATATTTTATCATGTACAAATTTTTCCTGTCAAATTTCTGGTACGGATCGCCTTTTTTCTGACATTCTTCCGCCAGATTTTGCACGGTATGACGCGCGCCCCCATCGCGCACACTCCTTGAAGAAACGATCTGTTCAGGAGGAATGCGCATGTTCAAGCAAAATCGCAGCGCCGTGCGGCGCTTCCTTGCCATTGCCGTGATAATCTGTACGGCTGTTTTGGCTTCCGCGCCGCCTGCCGGCACGCTGAGCGCCGCCGCCTCGGGCGACGAAACGCTGGGGAACTCGTCGCGCCCCGCTATCTCCGTCGATTTTTCGCGTTTATTTACCCGCGAGGCACTGACCAGGGACAACAGCGGCCGCATATTGATCCCGGGCGGCAGCGCAGTGGGCGTTGCTATCCGTACCGCGGGCGTGCTGATTGTCGGCCTTGGAGAAGGCGCGGGCATGCAGGCCGGTCTGCGGGCGGGCGACGTACTCCAAAGCGTCAATGGCGTGCCGCTGAGCAGCGCCGACATTCTCACGGAAGCGGTCAGCGCCGCCGGCGGACAGCCGATTTCTCTCAATGTCGAACGCGACGGACGGCAGCGTCAGTTGGTTGTCACCCCACAGTTCGACGAGCAAACACAAAGCTATCGCCTTGGCGTATGGGTACGCGACAGCACCGCCGGCGTCGGCACGCTGACCTATTACGATCAAGCCAATAACGTTTATGGCGCTTTGGGCCATGCCATCACCGACAGCGATACGGGAAGTCTGCTGACCGTTGGACAAGGCTCCCTCCTGCGGGCAGAAATCGTGGATGTGCGCAAGGGTCAGCGCGGCGCACCCGGCGAGCTGCGCGGCTCCTTTCTCCGTGAGCAGGTACGCTTGGGTACGGTTGTGAAAAATACGCCCTATGGCATTTACGGACAAATGGAGGCGCAGCCTGCGCCCTCGCTTTATCCGGACGGATTGCCGGTTGCCTCCCGTTCACAGGTCCATACAGGCGCCGCCACCATCATTTCTACCGTCAACGGCGAAGAAGCCCAGGAGTATGCCATCGAAATCACCCAGGTATCGCGTCAAAACAGCCCGGCGCAAAAATCCCTGGTGCTTCGCGTAACGGATGAACGGCTGCTCGCCAGCACGGGCGGCATCGTTCAGGGCATGAGCGGCAGCCCCATTCTTCAGGACGGTTTTATCGTTGGCGCTGTCACGCACGTTTTCGTCAGCGATCCCACGCAGGGCTACGGCGTTTTTATCGATTGGATGCTCAATCAAAGCGATATGCTGCTGTAAGCCGCCGAAAAAAATCTTTCAGCAATTAGCTTCTCAATATGCTCATCAGGCATTCCCCCTTTTCATCAGTCTAACAGCACGCTTTTCATACGCAAAAGCGCCGAAGGGTTTCCCCTTCGGCGCAATGTTTTGCGTTAAAGCGCAGACACTCAGTCGGCAGCCATCTTCTTGTAGCTTTCCAGACGATCCTTAGCGTCCTGCTCGTTCTTGGCGAAGAGCTTTTCAGCCGCTTCGGGGAACTGCTTGAGCAGAGAAGCGTAACGGGTCTCGCCGCGGATGAAGGCCTGATAATCCTCGGTAGGCTCCTTGCTGTCCAGCGTCAGCGGGTTCTTGCCCTGCTCGGCCAGATCAGGATTGAAGCGATACAGCGGCCAGTAACCGGAGTTAACGGCCTTGCGGATTTCCGCCTGCGCCAGACTCATATTGATGCCGTGGTTGATGCAGGGCGCGTAAGCGATGATCAGGGACGGGCCATGGTATGCCTCGGCCTCGTTCATGGCCTTGAGCAGCTGGTTGGGGTTGGCGCTCATGGCCACGGTCGCAACGTACACATAGCCATAGCTCATGGCCATCATGCCCAGGTCCTTCTTCTTGGTGCGCTTGCCGGCCGCCGCGAACTTGGCGACAGAACCGGTAGGCGTGGACTTGGAGGACTGGCCGCCGGTGTTGGAGTACACCTCGGTATCCAGCACGAGGACGTTCACATCCTGGTTCTGCGCCAGCACGTGATCCAGTCCGCCGTAGCCGATATCGTAGGCCCAGCCGTCGCCGCCGAAGATCCAGATGGACTTCTTGACCAGCATATCCTTCGCGTCATAGATCTCCTTGCACAGCGGATCGCACTCGCAGCCGCAGTCCTTGCAGCCTTCCACGCAGGCCAGAATCTTCTTGGCCGCCGCCTTGGAGCCCTCGGCGTCGTCCGCGTTCTCCAGCCATTCGGCCGCCGCTTCCTGGTATTCCTTCCAGTCGGGGCACTTGTCGGCCAGGGCCTTGATGGTCTCGGCCAGCTTGGCGCGGCGCTGGTTGACAGCCAGGTTCATGCCGAAGCCGAACTCGGCGTTGTCCTCAAACAGGCTGTTCGCCCAGGCGGGACCATGACCGGCATCGTTCACGGTGTAGGGGCAGGTAGGCGCGGAACCGCCGTAGATGGAGGAGCAGCCCGTGGCGTTGGCCACCATCATGCGATCGCCGAACAGCTGCGTCACCAGCTTTACATAGGGGGTCTCGCCGCAGCCGGCGCAGGCGCCGGAGAACTCAAAGAGCGGCTTCATGAACTGGCTGCCCTTGACGGTGGCCTTGTTCACGGTGATTTCGGGTTCAGGCTGCTTCATGGCGAACTCCCAGTTGGCTTCTTCCGCAGCCTGGGTATTGAGCGGCTTCATCTCCAGCGCCTTGTTCTTGGCGGGGCAGACTTCCACGCAGTTGCCGCAGCCGGTGCAGTCCAGGGGGCTGACCTGCATACGGTAGGCGTAGCCGGCCACTTCCTTGCCGATGGCCTTCTTGGTGACGAAGGAGGCGGGAACCTCGGTTCCTTCCTTCACCAGGATGGGACGGATGCAGGCATGCGGGCAAACCAGAGAGCACTGACCGCACTGGATGCAGTTGTCCACGATCCATTCGGGCACCTTGACGGCGATGCCGCGCTTCTCGTACTTGGTGGTGCCGGTGGGTACAACGCCGTCGGGCGTAAACACGCTCACGGGCAGCTGATCGCCGGCCTGCGCCAGAATGGGCTTGACGATATTGTCAAAGTATTCGGTCGCTTCCACCTTGATGGCCTCGGCGCCGGTCGCGGCATTGGCCCACTCGGCAGGGACCTTGACCTCGCGCAGACCGGAAATGGCAATGTCGATGGCGTCCCAGTTCTTCTGCACAACGGCGTCGCCCTTCTTGCCGTAGGTCTTCTTGGCATAGGCCTTCATGTACTTGTCGGCGTCATCGTAGGGGATGATGTCGGCCAGCTTGAAGAAGGCAGCCTGCATGATGGTGTTGATACGGCCGCCCATGCCGACCTGGCCGGCCAGCTTCACGGCGTTGATGATGTAGAACTTGGCGTTCTTCTTGGCCAGCAGCTGCTTCATGGAAGCGGGCAGCTGCGCTTCCAGCTCCTCAGGCTCCCACTGGCAGTTGAGCAGGAAGGTGCCGCCGTCCTTCAGGGAGGACACCATGTCATACGCGGTCACATACGCCTGGTTGTGGCAGGCAATGAAGTCGGCCGCGTCGATCTGATAGGTGGAGCGGATGGGGGTGTCGCCAAAGCGCAGATGGGATACGGTCAGGCCGCCGGACTTCTTGGAGTCATAGGCGAAATAGGCCTGCGCATATTTGTCGGTATGGTCGCCGATGATCTTGATGGAGTTCTTGTTGGCGCCGACGGTACCATCGGAGCCCAGGCCGTAGAACTTGCAGCTTACGGTGCCGGCAGGAGCGGAGTTGAACTGCTCGCCGATGGGCAGGCTGGTGCCGGTCAGGTCGTCGTTGATGCCCACGGTGAAGTGGTTCTTGCACGCGCCCTCCAGGTTCTCGTACACGGCCTTGACCATGGTGGGGGTGAATTCCTTGCTGCCCAGACCATAGCGGCCGCCCACGACCTGCACGTCGCAGCGTCCGGCCTCGCGCAGCGCGGTCACGACGTCCTGATACAGCGGCTCGCCCAGGGAGCCGGGCTCCTTGGTGCGGTCAAGCACGGCGATCTTCTTGCAGGAGGCGGGAATGGCGGCCAGGAAACGGTCGGCAGCAAAGGGACGGAACAGGTGCACCTTCACGCAGCCGTACTTCTTGCCCTGGGCGTTGAGCGCCTCGATGGCCTCGTCGATGGTCTCGCAGCCGCTGCCCATGCAGATGACGACTTCCTCGGCATCGGGCGCGCCAACATAGTCAAACAGCTTGTAAGCGCGGCCGGTGATGGACTCGACCTGCTTCATGCACTCTTCTACGATCGCGGGAGTGGCCAGGTAATGCTTGTTGGCCGCCTCACGGTTCTGGAAGTAGATATCGGGGTTCTGGGCGGTACCGGCCTGATGCGGATGCTCGGGGTTCAGAGCGCGGGCGCGGAAGGCCTCCACCTTGTCCCAGGGCACGATCTTGGCGATATCCTCGTAGTCGATCGCGTCGATCTTCTGGATCTCATGACTAGTGCGGAAGCCGTCGAAGAAATGCAGGAAGGGAACGCTCGCCTTGAGCGCGGATAGATGGGCGACCAGCGCCATATCCATGGCTTCCTGCACGGAGCTGGAGGCCAGCATGGCAAAACCGGTCTGGCGGCAGGCCATCACGTCCTGATGATCGCCGAAGATGCTCAGCGCATGAGCCGCCAGCGCGCGGGCGGACACATGGAACACGCCGGGCAGCAGCTCGCCGGAGATCTTGTACATGTTGGGGATCATCAGCAGCAGGCCCTGGGAGGCGGTGAAGGTGGTGGTCAGCGCGCCCGCGGTCAGGGAGCCGTGCACAGCGCCGGCAGCGCCCGCTTCAGACTGCATTTCCGCCACATGAACGGTCTGGCCAAACAGGTTCTTGCGGCCCTGCGCGGCCCACTCGTCCACATACTCCGCCATCGTGGAGGACGGCGTAATGGGGTAGATGGCCGCTACGTCGCTGAACGCGTATGCGATGTGGCTGACCGCTCCGTTACCGTCGATCGTGTACTTGAAAGACATTTGGAGATCCTCCTTTATGTTGTATATCACTGTCCAAATGCGGCATAACGCAATTCGCTACACCAACTATATATTATAAAGAAAGATACCGCCTTTTGTCAAGGAAAATACCGGAATAAGACGCTGGTTTCCGCTTTTTTCTTCGGAAAAGCTTATTCCAGGTTTTTCAGGCCGTCAAACAATTCGTTATAGGATTTCATTCCCCGGCAGCGGCCGAAGGACAACTGCTTCTCTTCGCCGAATTCCAGCAAAAAGCATTTGCTCATCTCCTCCACCGTCTGCTCCAGGGCGACGAAGAACTGCGTATAGGCAAAACTCCGCGCCTTAGCCTCCTCCGGAAAAGCGCTCTCGATCAGCGATTCCGTGACCTGATCGAGCGGATACATTTTCAGATGCATCAGCTCGTGAACAATCACCTCCTCCAGATTTTCCTGCCTGGGATTGCGCGCATTGAGCAGCAAAACGGCCTTGCGGTCGTCGCAGTCGATCCTGATATCACCCGTTTTTTTGAAGTCCTCTGTATCCTCCAGCTCCAGCTTTACATCCCATACCGGCGTAATGCGCAGCTTTTGAAGCCACTTTTCAAAGCATTGCGTCAGCTGTTCCCGATCCACGTCCGTCCCTCCTTACCGTTTGCAGCGCTGCGCGATCTGGTACAGACGCGGCAGCGCGTAAGCAAAAAATTCTTTGTACGCCGCGCAAAAACGCGTGCGGGAAAGTCGCCCCGCGCCGTCGTCGCGGTCACGGCGGCAGCCGCCCCGGCACAAAGGATAATATTCGCAAGCCAAGCATTCCCTGTCCTTGACCGCCGAATCCTCCACAAAGCGCAGCGCATGGCGTTTTTCGTCCAGCGTGGCGAAATCATCGGTCACAAAGCTGCCCAGGCGATAGGGATCCAGCACATAAAAGTCGCAGGGATATACGCTGCCGTCCGCCTCCACGGTATACTGCATGCCGCACATGCCCATCATGCCGCAGTTTTCCGCCGGCTGACCCAGCAGCATGCCCACATAGTTCTCAAACTGGCGAATATAGATGAACCGCCCGTTCATCACATCGTCCGCCCAGCGGTCGAACAGTTTTTTCAGGAAACGGGCGTATTTTTCCGCCGTCAGCCAGTCCTGCTTTTCGCCAAAGGCGTCCAGGCAGGGAATGTACTGCTGCCATCGCAGATCATGGCGGGCAAAAAAGTCGTAAATCAGATCGATCTTGTCCGCCGTATCGCCGGTAACGACCGTGAGGGTATTGAAGGTCACGCCCTTCTCCTTCAGCAGCGCCGCGGTATCCAGCACGCGCCGCAGCGTCCCTTCGCCTTTTGCGTCAGGGCGGTTTCTGTTGTGCAGGCTGGCCATGCCGTCCATCGACAGCCCGACAAGAAACTTTTCCCGCGCCAGAAAATCCGCCCATTCCCCGTCGATCAGCAGTCCGTTGGTTTGCAGGGCATTTTCAATACGCACATGATTGACGTTGTATTTTTGCTGATATTCCACCGCTCGGCGGAAAAAATCCAGCCCGCGCAGCGTGGGTTCTCCGCCCTGGAAGCCGAAGGTGCATACGTTTTCCGCATGGGCAAGCGCCTTGCGGGTCATCTCTTCCAGCACGCTTTCTTCCATCAGGCCATAGTCGCGCACCTCGCGGCGGCTGGTTTCGTCAGCATAAAAGCAATACCGGCAGCGCATGTTGCAGCGGCCGGAAGCGGGTTTAATCAGTAAATTGAGCGGCGGCATGATCTTCCTCCAGATTGTAATTGCATTTTTATTATATCAGAAAGAAATATGCCAAACAAGCCTTCCGGCATTTTGTTTGTTGACCTTCAGTTGAAATTGAAATGCCATAATGCTTATATATACCAGCGGGGCCTGCCGCCCCGCAAGGAAAGGAAGCGTCCTTCGCTATGAAGATCAAAATCACCTCCGACAGCACCTGCGACCTGTCAGGCGAATTGCTGGCGCGCTACGGGATTTCTGTTGTGCCGCTGTACGTAGTCAAAAACGGCCAGTCCTTCCGCGACGGAATCGACATCTCGACCAGCGATATTTATGCGCACGTGGACGCCGGCGGCGCGCTGTGCAGCACCTCCGCCGTAAGCGAGAGTGATTATGAGGGCTTTTTCAGCCGGGAAATGACCGGTTATGACGGTCTGGTTCACCTGACCATCAGCGGCGAAATGTCAGCCTGCTACCAGAATGCCTGCAACGCTGCCAAGCGCATTGCGCACGTTGCGGTCGTGGACTCGCGCAACCTGAGCACCGCGCAGGGGCTGCTGGCGCTTTCCGGCGCGGAAATGGCCCTGCGCGGCGATATGGATGAAGAGCAGATCGCCGCCGCGCTGCGCGAGCTTGCGCCCAAGGTGGACGCCAGCTTTATCCTGGACCGCCTGGACTATATGCGCAAGGGGGGCCGCTGCTCCGCCGTGGCCGCGCTGGGTGCAAATCTGCTTTCCATCAAGCCCTGCATCGAGGTGCATGACGGCAAAATGGGCGTAGCCAGAAAGTATCGCGGCACGCTTGAAAAGGTGCTGCGCGCCTATGTGCGCGACCGGCTTTCCGGCAACGACACGCTGCGCGCCAACCGCATCATGATTACGCATACCCCCATGCCGGACGGCATTGTCGATATCGTGCGGGACGAAATCGCGCGCTGCCAGCACTTTGACGAAATATTGGAAACAGAAGCGCAGTGTACCATTGCCTGCCACTGCGGACCGCACACGCTGGGCATCCTCTATATCCATAAATAAATCCTGCCTGTAAAAATACAGGATAAATCCAGTCTTTGGCTTGACAGCGGCATGCTTTGGCGGGTATCCTACAATCAACCACGCGGATGAAAGGAAGAAACGCCATGAGCCATGTGTGTGTGCCCGCAAACTATCGCTCCTCCCTCTCGCTTTATGAAACGCAGGAAGCCATTGCCCTCATCAAAAAGACCTTTGAGGGATATTTGTGCAATGCCCTGAACCTCAAGCGCGTATCGGCTCCCCTGTTTGTGGAGGGCGCAAGCGGCCTCAACGACGATCTGAACGGCGTTGAGCGGCCCGTGGAATTCACCGTGCGTGAAACCGGCTCCAAAGCGCAGGTGGTGCATTCGCTGGCCAAATGGAAGCGGCAGGCGCTGCATGAATACGGCTTTCCGCTGGGCGAAGGGCTGTATACCGACATGAACGCCATCCGCCGCGACGAAACGCTGGATAACCTGCATTCCGTCTACGTCGATCAGTGGGACTGGGAAAAGGTCATTGCCGAGTCCGACCGCACGCTGCCCGTGCTCAAGGACGCCATGCAGCGCATTGTGACCGCCGTTTGCTGCACGCTGGACTTTATTAAATGGAAATACCCGCAGTTGCCCGTGCAGCTCTCGCGCGACGTCCATTTTGTCACCACGCAGGAGCTGGAAGACATGTACCCCGACCTTACCCCCAAGGAGCGGGAAAACGCTTACCTGCGCCAGTACCGTACCGCGGGTATTTTGCAGATCGGCGGAGCGCTGCGTTCCGGCAAGCCGCATGACGGGCGCGCGCCCGACTACGACGATTGGACGCTCAACGGCGATATTCTGTTCTATAACGAGGTGCTTGACTGCGGCTTTGAGCTGTCCTCCATGGGCATTCGCGTATCGCCCGCATCGCTTGCCGCGCAGCTGAAAACGTCCGGCAAGGAAGAGCGCGCCGCGCTGCCCTTCCATCGCAGCCTGCTGGCAGGCGAATTGCCCTTTACCATGGGCGGCGGCATTGGCCAGAGCCGCATGTGCATGCTGCTGCTGGGCAAAGCGCACATTGGCGAGGTACAGTCCTCCTTCTGGGACGCCGAAACGCGCCGCGTCTGCCAGGAAGCGGGCATTGTGCTTTTGTAACCGAAGTAAGCCTGCTTAAATACAAAAAACGGTTGCCATCTGGCAGCCGTTCAGGGCATCAAAAAAGTCTTTTTGATGCCCTGCGATGAAATTTCGCTAAAGCGAACTTTCATCGGAAGCGTCATTTTCTTGTAATGCTGCGCATTACGGCCAGAAAATGACATAGGAAGCGGCATTCCAGCCGCTCCTCGCGGCGTACACGCCGCCGCTGCGGATTATAAAATGAAGGAGCTGCGCCCCTTCATTGCATCCCGGCAATGATGTACCCACTTTGTCGATGGTCTGAACGGTTGCCATCTGGCAGCCGTTCTTTTATTGTAACGCAACAGTCAACACAGCAGGGGGCGCATTCGCGCAGCGAATGCGAGAGCGGCACAGCCGCTCAGGGGAGTTAGCGTTGCTCGGGAATGTGCTTGCACATTCTCCAGGCGGCGCGCACTCCCCGATTCCCCTTGCCGTCAATCACGCCCCCAACTTCCAAACCCCATTGGCTTTCGGGTGGGTCTTAGGGAGGGGCTTTGGTCTCCAAAGCCGCCTCCCTAACGTTCCCTCTTTAGGCAGCCTTGTTTTCCACGAACAGGAACAGTCCCAGATACTCCGTTTCAAAGACCAGCTTGCCGTCGATGACCTCGTATTCGATCTCGATCAGTTCGCCGTTGTCACGCAGCAGCATCAGACGCATGTTGGTCATATCCATATCGCAGCTCAGCGTCAGGCGCAGCTTCGCGCCCGGCTGAACGATCTCGTTCTCCACCAGCATCGTCACGTTCAGGAGCTTCTTGACGGTCACGGGCGTGTTTTCGGGCAGCGCAGCCGTCACCAGCTGCTCCATCGCCTGCGCCACGCTTTCCGCAAGCTCCGTGTTGGTTTCATGGACAACCAGCTCGAAGCTGGTTTCCGCCGCCGCCGGCAGCTCCACAGCCACGTCCTCCACCGGCGCCATGGCTACCTGCACTTCCGCCGGCATTTCAACCGTCTGCACCATGTACACCGTGTAGCCGCATTCCGTGCAGCTCGTGGCGCGGACGGCCTCCAAATCGCTCTCGGCCATATGGCACGCACCCGTTTCAACCGCACCGCAGCGCTTGCAGGTACGGATATGCGTACCGTCTCCCAGGGCGGCAAACGCGTTAAAGTCATGTCCCAGCGCAGGACGGTCAATGGCTGTCGTCAGATCGCAGCCCGTGCAATACGTTCTGCGCGCGCCGTCCTCTGTACAGGTCGCCTGAGTATCTTTTGCTACGACCCACTGATGCACGTGCGGCTCGGGCGTAGGCACGACAGTAGGTTCAGGGATAGGAACAGGCGTGGGCATTGGCGTAGGCGTTGTCAACAATATCGTTTCAGTCTCGCCACACATCAAGCAAACATAAACTTCTTTCTCTGCTGTTTCGCTTTTCAGCTGCCAGTCATGTAGAACTTCCGCAATTGTCACATCACTTTCACCGCAAACAAGGCACACTCCCGGTTGAGTACATTGAGCATAATGCTCACCCTCATATACTTTTTTCTGGCAATTCAAGCAGATTTCCCAATGCATTTTTTCATCGTGTTCTTGAACCGTATTATGATGATCTATACAAGCAATAGTTACCTGCTCAGCACCACACCCTGCGCATACGTCCGGTTGTGTACAATCCGCATAATGTTCATCCTCATATACCTTTTCCTGACAATTCAAGCAAATTTCCCAATGCATCTTTTCATCGTGTTCTTGAACCGTATTATGATCTATATAAGCAATAGTCACCTGCTCAGCACCACACCCTGCGCATACGCCCGGTCGTGTACAATCCGCATAATGCCGCTCCTTGGTAGATTCTTTACCACATCTCGTGCATACACTCCAATGATAATCATTATTGTACTTTTCTTCCTGTTCTCCATGCTTAATTAAAATTTCTACACCACTCGACCCACAGTATTCGCATACTTCTGGTTGATCACAAGGGGCAGAATGCCAATCATAATGCCCTGGCCATTCGTCCCAACCATCTCTTGCACCACAAATTGAGCATTCTTGCCAGCAATGCGTTTCATTATGTGCCCATACAATATCCCCATGAGTTAAAGCAGCAATCACCACATCTTGCGCTCCACATCTTCTGCACACGTTAGGATCGCTACATTTAGCCCGATGCAAAGCCTCGCCGTCTCGTTTTTCTTTACAAGCCGTACATTCTTGCCAGCAGTGGGTTTCATTATGCGCCCATACTGTTTCACCAACATGATAAATTTGCGCATCGATTCCTCCGCAGTTCTCACACCCACTGCCCGTACATGCAAATTGATGAGTACCCACATCAAATTTCTCGTTACAAGCTGTACAAATCTTCCAGCAAAAATAACCATCGTTTTCCCACTGCCACTCGGAATGGTTACAGGCTTCTCCATTTGCTCCTATCCCCAAGCACAGCAAACTAAGAAACAACACCAAGGCACATAAAATGGAATGTTTTCTCATAAGAAATACCCCCTTTTTGTGCCAGTATATCATTATGCGTATAATACGTCAATATTATATTATATTGAAAAATGGTATTATTGTCAAGTATTTTATGCGTATCAAAAGATAAATGCAAAAAAAGAGCACTGCAAACGATTATGTTTACAGTGTTCTTTTTCAAACTTGATATAAATCAGGCGTTCTTGGCAAGTTCAGCCAGCTGGGCAAACGCTTCCGCGTCATTCACAGCCAGGTCGGCCAGCATCTTGCGGTTGACCTCAACGCCCTTCTTCTTCAGGCCGTTGATCATAGTAGAATAGTTCATGCCGTTCAGATGCGCGGCGGCATTGATACGGGTGATCCACAGGCTGCGGAACTCGCGCTTGCGCAGCTTGCGGCCGGTGTAAGCATAGCGCAGGGAGCGGCGAACCTGCTCGCTCGCGGTGCGGTACTGCTTGGATTTCGCGCCAAAGTAGCCCTTCGCCAGCTTGAGCACCTTACGACGCTTTTTATGGGCGGTCACAGCCCTCTTAATACGTGCCATGGTAAATCCTCCTTGCCGGAAATGGGCTTATTTGTACGGGATCAGCGTGCGGATGGTAGCGGCTTCCGCCTTGTTCTGCAGCACGCCGCCCTTGCGCATATGACGGATGCGCTTGGTGGTCTTCTTGTTCAGGATGTGGTTGCAGTTCATGCTCTTATGCTTGACCTTGCCAGTCTTGGTCAGAGAAAAGCGCTTGGCTGCGCCGCGATGGGTCTTTTGCTTAGGCATGGGGTTTCCTCCTTCCAGGAATGATTTAAGGCTGAACAGCCTGGGCCGCGTTTGCCGCGCCCTTGCCGGCCGCCTTTGCCGGTTTATCCGCCTTCGGCCCCAGGATCATGATCATATGCCGACCGTCCAGCGCGGGACGCTTTTCGACCACGGCTACGTCTTTGGTGCGATCAATGAAGTCCTGCATGACCTTCAGGCCAATTTCGGAATGGGTGATCTGCCTGCCGCGGAAGCGGATGGACACCTTGACCTTGTCGCCGTTCTGAAGGAACTTGATGGCGTTCTTGGCCTTGGTCTGTACGTCGTTTTCTTCGATCGTTGCAGAAAGCTGCACTTCCTTAACGGAAATCACCTTCTGATTTTTACGCATTTCGCGCTCGCGCTTGGACTGCTCGTAACGATGCTTGTCGTAGTCCATCAGTTTGCAGACCGGGGGCTGCGCGTTGGGCACGATCTTGACCAGATCGAGCTGCGCCTCCTCCGCCATTTCGAGCGCACGCTGCGTCGGCAGCACGCCCAGCTGCGCGCCGTCCGCGCCGATCAAACGCACTTCGCGGTCACGGATCTCCTCATTGATCATCAGTTCTGCAGCTATGTCGATACACCTCCATCATGATTCCGGCTTTTCAAAAAAAGAAATGCCGACGGATGAAACCACCCGCCGACATGCAAATTGCTGCAATCGGAATGCCTGCACCGGGCGAAACGGAATTCGCAGGGTGAGGAGCGGGCGGCTCCTGCTTAACGCATGGATTATTATAGCAGAGCGCCCCTGTTCTGTCAAGCATTTTTTGCGTTTTTCAGCCGTTGAGGCCATATTTGAGCGCGTGATAGATCACATACAGCCAGCCAAGCAGGCCGTGGACAATCGCCCGCACGACGCTGTGCCAGTGCGTATAGGAAATAACGATCGCCAGCACCGTGCCAAAGGTGATGCCGTGCCGGACCGCATTCGTGCCGGCGGCGCGCTTGCCCGATTCCTCCTCCGCTTCCTCCAGCAGCGCCTGCGCCGAAACCCCCAGCGCCTCGCCCAGTCTGACGAGCGCGTCCAGGTCGGGCTGCGTTCTGCCGCGTTCCCAGCTTGAAAGCGCCTGCCGGGTCACATGCAGCTCCGCGGCCAGCGCCTCCTGCGTCATGTTCTTCTGTTTCCTGTACCGGGCAATGTTCCTGCCAACGTCATTCATCCGCTTCCGCCTCCGTTTTTTGCGCTCAATATAGCAAGCATACGTTCAGAACGCAAGAAACATTCTGTTGCGCCGCGCAATTATTCCTCGATGCGCCGCAGGCCCGCCACGTTTGACACCGGCAAAGAAAAGCAGATCGCCCCCGCCTTTGTCCCCGGTCCGGCCTGCTCCATAATGGCGCGCATGATCGCCGCCTTTTCCTCGCTGCGGGCCACAATCATCAGCACGTCCTTTTCGTCCGCCAAAGACAGGCCCAGGAATTTTTCCGCCTGCACCAAGCCCGTGCCCTTGGCGGACAGCACCGTGCCGCCCGACGCTCCCGCAGGCCGCGCCGCCGTCATCACCGCATCGGAAAATCCTTCGTTGAGCACCACGATAATCAGCTCGTGCGCAAACTCCATTTTGGGCTTTTCTCCGTCCACGGGCTTGTTATCCGTCAGATACGCCAAGGTTGCGCCACCTCCTACGCTTTTCATGGGAATGGACATCATGATGCCATTGCCGGGAATATCGATAAACATTTTCAGCTTTGCCGCGCGCAGCAGCTGCCGGGTTGCCGCTCCGTCCGCCACGGTGGAAAGAACCGCCTTTTCGGTCGTCGCCAAACCGTACATGGAAAGATGCTCGCTGGTCGCCGTTCCTTTGCCCAGCACCGTCAGCGAGAAGGGCAGCTTCAGGCTGCGGTAGATCGCTTCCATCCCCTCGCGGCGGTCGCGGTCCACAATGGCCATTACATAATTCAGTTCCATATCACGCCTCCCACAGCTCGATCACGTCGCTGTCCCCATACGCAGCCGGAGCCGCATCGCCTGCCTTCGCGCGCGATTTGAGCACATAGACCACGCCCATGATCTGCACCGTAATCAGCGGCATCATCGCCACCAGCGCCACCAGACCAAAAGCGCTGTTCATCACATTGCCGCCCATTGCGGCGGACGCGCCCATGGCAAAGGGCAGCATGAACGCCGCCGTCAGCGGGCCGGAGGCCACGCCGCCCGAGTCAAAGGCAATGGCGGTAAAGGTCTTGGGCACAAAGAAGGACAGTCCCAGCGCCAGCGCATAGCCGGGCGCCACGAACCAAAGGATGGAAACCTCCGTCAGCACGCGCGCCATGCTCAGCCCCATGGCCAGCGCCACGGCAATGGAAAGGCTCAGCCCCATCGCCTTGGCCGAGATCGCGCCGGCGCTCAGCTCCTCTACCTGCTTGTTGAGCACATGCACCGCGGGCTCGGCGTTGATAATAAACCAGCCCATCGCCATGGCCAACGGAATCAGCAGCAGTTGGAGCTGCTCGCGGATGATGCTTTCCCCCAGCACATAGCCCAGGGACGAAAAGCCCATGTTCACGCCCGTCAAAAACAGCACCAGTCCCACACAGGTGTAACCCAGGCCAATCATGATGCGCAGGAAGGGAATACGCCGCAGCCGCAGCGATACCGCCTGAAAAACCAGGAAAAAAGCGATGATGGGCAGCATGGCCACGGCAACCTCCAAAAGGCTCGCCGGCAGTTCTTCCAAATACCCGCGTCCCAGCGCCACGGTATCGGCATACGACGCCACAACGGCAGCCGCCGTTTCCGGCGCGCCGCTGTATACAAAGCTGAGCAGCAGCACCGCCAGCACAGGGCCGATCGAGCACAGCGCCACCAGGCCGAAGCTGTCCTCCTGGGCATGCTCGTCGCTGCGGATGGAGGCCACGCCCACGCCCAGCGCCATGATAAAGGGCACCGTCATCGGCCCGGTCGTGACCCCGCCCGAATCAAAAGCAACCGACAAAAAATCCGGCGCGGCAAAGGCCGCCAGCAAAAATACCACGCCATAAAAGCCCAGCAGCAGCCATCGCAGCGGAATCACCAGCAAAATGCGCAGCATGCTGACCAACAGGAACAAGCCCACGCCGACGGATACGGTAATAATCAGCACCGTTGTGTCAATGCTGGGCACGTTGCGCGCCAGCACCTGCAAATCTGGCTCCGCCACGGTAATGACTACGCCCAGCAAGAAGCTGACGCCCAGAATCAGCCACAGCTTGCGCGACCTGGTCAGCCGCGCGCCGATATGCGTGCCGATCTGCGTCATCGACATGTCCGCTCCCAGCGTAAACAGCCCCATGCCCACAATCAGCAGCACGGAACCGATCACAAAGGAAAGCATCAGATCCGAGCCTATGGGCACAAAAAACAGGCACAGCACTGCCACGATCAAAACGATCGGCAACACGGAAGCCACCGCTTCCCGGAACTTTTCAAAGAGCATCTTTTTTCCCGTCACCTTTTTCCCCCATTTCCAGGCGCATAAAGAAGTCATGGTTCTTTCCTATTATATATAACGTATTGGCATATGTCAACGCATATACCGTTCAAATACAAAAAGGGAGGGAACTTTTGCAAGCTCCCTCCGCAGGATGCACGTTCGCCTTCAGCGCCTATTCCGTCCGCAGCGCCACCACGGGATCTTTTTTCGCCGCGACACGCGAGGGAATAAAGCCCGCGATGACCGTCAGCGCCATGCTGATCGCCACCAGGATCACCGCGCCGCCCATGGGCAGTACCGCCGCCGCGCTGATATCCGCCAGACTGCGAATCACCGCGTTGATCGGGAAGGTCAGCAGCCAGGTAACCAGAATGCCCAGCAGCCCCGCCACCAGGCCAATCAGCAGCGTTTCGGCCGTAAACACGCGCGACACATCCTTTTTGGACGCGCCCATCGCGCGCAGAATGCCGATTTCCTTGGTGCGCTCCAGCACGCTGATGTAGGTGATAATGCCGATCATGATCGAAGAAACCACCAGCGAGATGGAAACGAACGCAATCAGCACATATGAAATAATGTCAATAATCGTTGTCACCGAGGACATCAGCGATCCCACATAGTCGGTATAGCGGATCACGCTGCCCTCGCGCCCCTCCGCACGCATGCGGTCGTTGTAGGCGTCAATCAACTCAACGATTTTTTCCTTGCTCTCAAAATCCTTGGGATAAATTTTGATCTGCGTTGGCGTATCCAGATCGGTCGCGCTCAGCAGCGCCATGTTGGTCTCATACGTTGCCGTGGTGGTCTGGCTCTTCATCTGCTCGGCCATCATGTTCAGCAGCGTTTCCTGGCTCATCCCCGCCGCCATGGCGCGCATCTCCTCAGGAAGCGTAGCCATATACGCTTCCAGCATTTCAGGCGTCGGCTCCATTCCCGCGCCGCCGTCAAAACGAATGCCGCTGAAAATATCGGTTTCCGCGTTGGCCTTCTGCGCCAGCACCGCCGCCGTCTCGTTATTGGCGGTAACAACGTATTCTACCAGATCATGCGTATAGCCGACGCCGCCGGCCGCAAAGGAGGAAAGCAGCGAATTGGCCGCCCCGCGGGCCACGCCCACAACGCGCAGCTTCACGCCGTCCGCCAGCGCCGCCGCAAAGCGTTCCTCGTCGTCACCGATATAGGCAAACACGCCGTTTTCATCCTGCTGATAAAGATTGCCGGGCAGCACCAGGGTATATTGCTGCCGGAGCAGCTCCTCAGGCGTATAGCTGACGGTCTCATTCTCGATCGTTCCGCCGGACAGCAGCGTCATAAACAGCGTCTGCACCTGGCTTTGATCGCGCATACCCAAGGTGTACAGCGTGGTGTCGCTGATATCGTCGTTTTCGCCCACGACGAACAGCACCTCATCGTAACGCTGCGGCATGCGCCCGGCCAGCAGCTCGTAACCGCCGCCCTGGCCATCCACGTCAAGCAGTTCAAAGAAAGCATTCATGTTATACATGCTTGCCATGGAAGACATCGAGGACATGGAAGACATGGAGGCCAGCTCGTTCATGTCGCTCATCATCGTGCTGTTGGTCATGCTGTCAATCAGCGTGCTGGGATTGACCTGCAAAACGCCGCCAACAGCATTTTCGTTATAGATCTGCAGCGTTGTGGCGTATTCATAGCCCACGCCGCTGAGCAGGCCCTCCATATCGCCGGTGCTTTCCAGATACGCCTTGAAGCCTTGCAGGTCGTTTTCATTGACCTCGCTGACCATGGCGTTGAGCATATCGCCCAGTATATTGCTGGAATAAATGCGCCCGGTTTCCCGCTGTTCGCCGTCGCTTTGCCGCAGCGACATCAGTGACGTCATCAGCGCCATCTGATCCATTGTTTCCGATTCGATTGTCAAAGGATACAGCGCCAGCGTATCCTCCTCAACACTCTTGATATACTCGTTCACTCCGTTTGAAAGCGACAGGATTAGCGCGATGCCGATAATGCCGATGCTGCCCGCCAGCGCCACCATAAAGGTGCGGCCCTTTTTGGTCATCAGGTTATTCAGCGACAGGCGCAGCGCCGTGGCAAAGCGCATACCGGCATACCCCTTGCCGTCGGCTTCGGCCGTTTCCTCCCCGCCGTCATAGGGATCGCTGTCATCCGTCACGCGGCCGTCCAGCAGCCGCACGGTGCGCGTAGCATACCGCGCCGCCAGTTCGGGGTTGTGCGTGACCATAATGACCAGCCGGTCGCGGGCAATTTCCTTGAGGGCCTCCATGATCTGCACGCTGGTTTCGCTGTCAAGCGCGCCGGTCGGCTCATCGGCCAGCAGGATCTCCGGATCATTGACCAGCGCGCGGGCAATCGCCACGCGCTGCATCTGCCCGCCGCTCATTTCGTTGGGCTTTTTCTTCAGCTGATCGCCAAGGCCCACCTTCTTGAGCGCTTCCACGGCGCGGCGGCGGCGCTCCTTGGGCGAAACGCCCGCGATCGTCAGCGCCAGCTCCACGTTGGAAAGCACCGTCTGATGCGGAATCAGATTATAGGACTGGAACACAAAGCCCACCGAATGATTGCGGTAGCTGTCCCAATCCTTGTCCGTGTATTCCCTGGTAGAACGCCCCTTTATCATCAGGTCGCCCGCCGTATAGCGGTCCAGTCCGCCGATAATATTCAGCAGCGTCGTTTTGCCGCAGCCGGAGGGGCCCAAAATAGCCACGAACTCATTCCGGCGAAAAGCAATATCCACGCCGCGAAGCGCTTCCACCTTCAGCGCGCCGGAAGCATATTCTTTATGGATTCCCTTTAATTTCAGCATGCTGCACATCCTTTCCTTGCTTTATACGCACATATTTTACCATAGAATTATGAACGCAGTTTTAACTGTCCAAAAGAAATGCAGCGCGCCTTTTTATTTCACGCATTCCCGGAAGGATGCGATCGCCGCTTCCATGGGCATGCTCTTTGTAAACACGCTCGAGGAGCCGCACACGATGATATCCGCTCCCTGGGCGCGCATCTTGGGCGCCATTTCGAAGCTGCAATTTCCATCCACCTCAATGGGCAGATCGCCCTTGCCGTGCTTTTCCAGCAGCGCGCGCGTTTCGGCAATTTTGGCAATCGTTTCGGGAACGGCCTTCTGTCCCGCAAAGCCGGGATTGACCGTCATCACCAGCACGCCGTCCAGCAAATCGGCTACGTCCTCCAGAACCGTGACGGGCGTTGGCGGGTTAATGGCGGCAAAGGCCTTTGCGCCCGTTTCGCGTACCGCCGCAAGCGCCGCGCGGAAGTTCTTTGTGCTCTCATAATGCACGCTGACGATCTCCCCTGCCTTGCAGCCGAACCAGCCGATTTTCTTTTCCGGCTCGGTCACCATCAGATGGATATCCAGGGGAATGGAAGTCAGCGCCCGCAGTTGGCGGATATAGTCGGTGCCCAGCATAAGATTGGGCACAAAGCAGCCGTCCATCACGTCGATATGCAGGTATTCTATGCCTGCTTTTTCAAAAGTCTTCAGCGTTTCGGTCAAACAATCGATTTTCGCGCACATCATCGAGGGAGCAAGCTGCGCCATAAAAAAATACCTCCGTCCGCATTTTTCATTTATTTCATCGCCGCCCCAAAGCGGCAAGGATAGCATCCCACTTTTTCCAGCCGCTGTCAAGATGAAAAGCAGATTTTCCCCCGCTTCCGATTGCAATCGCGCATCCGGCGTGCTATAATTTGGTCTGTATTACGCAAAAGTGGGAGGAATTGGACAATGAAGCTTGCAGGTATGCTGGGCGACCGTTTCCGCGAAACCCCGGCCGATTGCCAAATTATCAGTCAGATTTTTATGATCCGCGGCGGCTATATGAAGCAGGTCGCCAACGGCATTTATTCCCTGTATACGCCCGCGCGCCGCATCGTGCGCAAGATCGAAAACATCATCCGTGAGGAAATGGACGCGGTGGACGGGCAGGAGGTGCTCTTCCCCGTGGTGATGCCCGCGGACCTGTGGCGCGAGTCGGGCCGCTACGACGCCATCAACAGCGAGCTGGTGCGCTTCAAGGATCGCGGCAACAATGACATGGTGCTGGGCATGACCCATGAGGAAGCCAGCGTACAGCTGGTGCGCGGCACCCCCAAGCCCGAAAGCGCCTTCCCCTTTATGATCTACCAGATCCAGACCAAGTTCCGCGACGAGCCCCGCGCCCGCGGCGGCCTGATCCGCGTGCGCGAATTCACCATGAAGGACGCTTACTCCTTCCACACCTCGCAGGCCGATCTGGAAGCGTACTATGACCGCTGTTACCATGCCTATGAGCGCATCTTCGCCCGCTGCGGCGTGCCCGAGGTCGTGGCCGTCAAGTCCGACAGCGGCATGATGGGCGGCAAGGTGTCGCACGAATTCATGCTGCTGACCGATATTGGCGAGGACACCATCGTCACTTGTCCCGAATGCGGCTACCGCTCCAACATGGAAGCGGCAGACTGCATCGTGAAAAATGAAAAGTCCGAAGCGCAGCCCTTGACGAAGGTGGCTACGCCGGAGCAGAAAACCATCGAGGAGGTCTGCGCCTTCCTGGGCGCCCGCCCGCAGGATACCTGCAAGGCCGTGGTGTATCAGGAAAATCTGACGGACAAATATATCGTCGTGTTCCTGCGCGGCGACCTGGAGGTCAACGAGACCAAGCTGCGCAACTTCGTCGGCTGTGAGATCCATCCCGCAACCGAGATCACTGCGGAGTCGGGCATCGTCAAGGGCTTCATCGGCCCGGTGGGATTTGAAGGTCTCGCCCGCGTGCTGTTTGACAAGTCGCTGGACGGCGCGTGCAGCCTTATCTGCGGCGCGAACGAGGAGGGCTTCCACTATACCGGCCTGAACCTTGAGCGCGACCTGAAGGTGGATTGCTTCTGTGACGTGGCCAAGACCTATGCCGGCGCGCTCTGCCCGGTGTGCGGCAAGCCTGCCATCGCCATCAGCCGCGGCATTGAGGTGGGCAACATCTTCCAGCTGGGCACCAAGTATTCGCACCCCATGGGGCTGCAGTTCCAGAACAGGAACGGCGGCTTCGAGGACGTCATCATGGGCTGCTACGGCATCGGCGTGGGCCGCCTGTGCGCCTCCGTCTGCGAGGTGCGGCACGACGATTACGGCCCCATCTGGCCTATTACCATCGCCCCCTGGCAGGTTCACCTGTGCGCCATGCGCGCCGACAAGCCCGAGGTGCGCGAGGCGGCCGACAAGCTGTATAACGACCTGCAAAAGGCGGGCGTTGAGGTCATCTACGACGACCGCAGCGTCAGCGCAGGCGTTATGTTCTCCGACGCGGACCTCCTGGGCGTACCGGTGCGCGTGATCGTCAGTCCCAAAACACTTGCCCGCGGCGCGGTGGAGGTCAGCGCGCGCGACAAGTCTTTCCGCGAGGACGCGGCCATCGATACCGCCTGCGGCACGGTCAAGGGCATCGTTGACCGCCTGCTGGCCGAAGCCAACGCGCTGGCGGACTGAATCAATCGGAAATAGATGAACGGATTTTGCCATAACGCAAAATCCGCTCTTTTTTAATCGTTTTGTTTTTGAATGGTACACAGCCCGCCGCGCAGGATATAGCCGATTTTTTCATAGCAGGCATTGGAGGGCGCATAATCCGCGTCCGTATAAAGCATGGGCGTCAAGCCCCTCTCCGCCGCCCGCTTTGTCACCTGATAAACCATATGCTGCGCGTAATGCCGCCGCCGGCGTTCGGGCAGCGTGTATACGCAGCCGATGGAAGCCATCTCGTCGCTGACCCGGCAGGAACAGCAGGCGACGGTCTCGCCCGATGCGTTTTTCCAGAAGAACAACGCCTGCCCGTCAATACATTCCCGCACCCTGGCAAGGAAATGCGCCGTATCCTGCCGTTCGTCGCCAAGCTCGGCATGAAACGCGTCCATCAGCGGCGCCGTGTCTTCCTCCCGGCAGCAATACAGCATACCGTCCGCGGCGCAATCCGGTCGTATCGGAGAAGGGCAGTCATAAGCAAACATGCGGGTGGCAATGCCCGCCTTGATCCCCTGCTCGCTGGCCTTTTGCATGAAATACGCCGCCATTTCATATTTCATGTTGTACCGGTATCCGGCCGCCAAGGGGCGGTTCGCTTCGGCAATCTGCCATGCCCGCTCCTTGTCCGCCTCCGTCATGCCGTCCGCCGTCCAGAGCCACACGGGATATGAATGCTCGGAATGGCACAATAGCACCTTTTCATGGTCGGTCAGGATCAGCTCGCATACTCCATGCAGTATCCGGCTCAGCACCGCAAACGTATACCGGTCGCGCCGCAGCACGGCAAAGTCCCGTTCATTTACATCATGCGTCATTTCAGCCATTGCCCATATCCTCCCTGATTTCAAACAGCGTATCGCTGAGCGGCCGCATCTGGTAGCCGTACACATCGCCTTCCACGCGTACATAGCCGCCTCCGCCCTCGTTATCTGTCAGATCAAATTCATTTTCTCTGACAACCAGGCCGCAAACGGTCACATACCCCATGTCTGATTTCAAAATGAATTCATAGGGAGGATCATTCCAGTACAGGTTCTGAAAGGCATTGTACTTGCGCACGCACCAAATGCCAACCGCGTCGTCCGCCCTTGCCTCCGTCGCGTTGACATTCTTGCCGATGTAGGTTCCGTCCGGACGCAGGATCAGATAATCCCACGACATATTGCCGCCCGCGTCAAAGGCCCACACGCCAGCCATCTGCTGCATAACTTCACTTTGTATCTCGCCCGGATCAAACAGCTCCAGATCCTTCAGCGGCACGAAGCCCCAAACGATGCTGCCGCCGTCTACAAACTGACCGTCCTTCACCTCGGCCTCAACATAAGCATAATCCGTGCCATACAAACCGATGCAGGTCAAAATCGTCCCTTGGGGAACGGTAAACTGGCGGTACTGCGACGTCTCCGGATCGTCGGTCAGATACGTTTCGCGCGCGGCCTGCACGTCCACCCGGATCATATCGTCCAGCCCGGACTCTGCGGGCGTTTCCGCTGCCCCGTTCAGATCGGCAATGCGCACATAGCCAATGCGCTGCGTTCGGGAGCTTACGTTATAGCAAACGCAGGCATACGCTTCGCCGTCCTGGTTGACGCAGGAACGACCCAACAGCCACATTCCGCCGTTCAGGCCCACCGCCGCCTTGCCCTTGGCCGCGCGCCAGGCCGAAGCGCCAAAGGGCGCGGAATACACCGCCGCCGTGCCCGTGCCCACGCTCTCCAGATACCGCTGCTCCTGTATCCTGTCGTCATACCAGCCCAGGCAATCCGCGCCGCTGGAAAGCGCGCCATGCATAAGATTCATTTGCCGCGCCTCCGCCACCGAATGCGGCAGCAACGCAATATTGAAATCCCACAGGCGATGACTGCGGTAATAAATGATTTTGCCCGTTTCATCGGCGGCAACATAGTGGGAATCCCCATAGCTGCTGAGCGTAAAGCCGCCGATCCTCGCCGATTGCAGACGATACCCATCGCCGCCGAGCAGTTCAAAATCGTAGCGCTCGTCCTCGCCGTAAGCCAGACTGAAGCCATATTGCGTCTGCGTGATTTGGGGCGCTTGCTTTTTATCCTCCGGCTGATACACCGCCTTGGTGTAGGCTTGCAGCTTGCCTTCCACCAGCAGCATCAGCACGTTATGATACTGCGTATGCAGCACCGCGACATTCCCGGCCTGATTGCCGGTCAGGGTATATTCGTCCCAGGTATGCGTTGCCGCTACCGCCTGATACAGTTCCCCCTTCAGGCCCCAGCCATTGGCCAGCGCGCTGACGTCGGCAAGTGTCAGCAGCGCGCACAGAAGCATTGCGATATATCGTTTCATGGAAAAGCCTCCCTTTTGCGTCTCGCCTATAAAACGAACTGCCCGCGCGAATCCATGCGCAGGCAGTTGCATTTTACAATTCAAGACAGTTATTTGGCATATTCCGTGCAGCGGGTCTCGCGGATCACGTTCACGCGGATCTGGCCGGGATACTCCAGCTCGCGCTCAATGCGCTTGGCGATCTCCTTGGCCATGACCTTGGTGCCCTCATCGGAAATATCCTCGGGCTTGACCATGATGCGCACCTCGCGGCCGGACTGAATGGCAAAGGATTTTTCCACGCCGGCAAACTCGTTGGCAATGGCCTCCAGCTTTTCCAAACGCTTGATGTAATTTTCCAGCGACTCGCGGCGCGCGCCGGGACGAGCGGCGCTGATCGCGTCGGCCGCCTGCACCAGCACGGCTTCCACCGTCTGCGGTTCCACATCGTTGTGATGCGCCTGGATGCAGTGGATCACATCGTTGTTCTCGCGGTACTTGCGCGCCAGCTCGCCGCCAAGCTGCACATGCGTACCCTCCTGCTCGTGGTCAACGGCCTTGCCGATATCGTGCAGCAAACCGGCACGCTTGGCCAGCTGCACGTCCGCGCCCAGCTCGGCCGCCATCAGGCCCGCCAGATGGCTGACCTCGATGGAGTGCTTGAGCACGTTCTGGCCGTAGGAGGTGCGGTAGCGCATGCGGCCCAGGAGCTTGACCAGCTCGGGATGCAGGCCGTGCTGGCCGGTCTCAAAGATGGCCTGTTCGCCTGCCTCGCGGATCTGGTTATCCACTTCCTTCTTGGCCTTCTCCACCATTTCCTCAATGCGGGCGGGATGGATGCGGCCATCCTGGATCAGTTTTTCAATGGCGATACGGGCGATTTCGCGGCGCACCGGATCAAAGGCGGAGACGATTACGGCTTCAGGCGTATCGTCGATAATCAGATCCACGCCCGTCGCCGTCTCCAGCGCGCGGATGTTGCGGCCCTCGCGGCCGATGATGCGGCCCTTCATATCGTCGTTGGGCAGGTTGATGACCGATACCGTGGTTTCGGCCACGTGGTCGGCGGCGCATTTCTGAATGGCCAGAGCAATAATGTTGCGCGCCTTCTTTTCGCCCTCGTCCTTGGCCTTGGCCTCGATCTCACGCACCATGGCGGCCGCGTCGTGATAGGCGTCCTTCTGCACGCGGCTGATAATCATCTGCTCGGCCTCGTCCTGCGTCATGCCCGCCACGCGCTCCAGCTCTTTTACCTGCTTGTCGCGCAATTCCTCCGCCTCGTCGTAAAGCGCCTGGGTCTGCTCCGCTTTGCGGTTGATGGCCTCCTCGCGCTTTTCCAGATTATCCAGCTTTTTATCCAGCGTTTCCTCGCGCTGGTTCACGCGGCGCTCGTTGCGCTGCAGTTCCGCCCGGCGGGAACGCGTCTCGTTATCCAGTTCAGCCTTGAGACGCAGGATCTCTTCCTTGGCCTCCAGCACCTTTTCCTTTTTTACCTCGCTGGCCCTGCGCTGCGCTTCTTCCAATGTCTTTTTGGCATATTCCTTGGCATCGCCAATGTCTTTTTCCGCTTCGCTTTTGCCCGCCTTATGGCCGTATACATACCCGGCGCCCCCGCCGGCAAGCGCAAACAATACGATCAATACGATCGCCCATCCAATCGGCATGATTTCTCCCCTCTCTTTCTGTTTTTTCTGCATTTAATCAATTACATTCTGCCAACCGAAAAACCGCGCCGGGATACGCGTCCCCGCACGGCCTTATCCTGTTCTTTTTCACACACCATGGTTGCTCAGTCCACACACAACAAAACAAACAGCAACGCTATTAAAAGCCTGCTTTATCATGCAAGAGGGAAAAGCCGCCCTCTGAAAGGAACAAAAAACATGTGTATCGAAAAACAGCATCGCCGCCGCCCGTCAGGGCAACGACTTTTCAGCCGGTCGTAATATTGTATACACAGCGCGGGCACTTTGTCAAGGGTTTTTCTTATTTATATAATTGACACGCAAGCACGCCAGGATATACAATACTGAGGTACTTCTCAACTTTATTTTTCCGCTTGGATACAAAGGAGGCGACAGGATGAACAAATGGGACGTGCGCTTTATGGACATGGCGCACCTGGTTTCCACATGGACAAGCTGCTTTACCGAGGGGCGCGCCATCGGCGCCGTCATCGTGCGCGACCATCGGGTCATGACCACCGGCTACAACGGCGCGCCCGCGGGACTTCGGACCTGCCGCGAGCGGGGCGAGTGCCTGCGCCGCAAGTTAGGCGTGGAAAGCGGCACGCGCGCCGAGGTCTGCTTTGCCATCCATGCTGAGCAGAACGCCATCATCCAGGCCGCCAAGCTGGGCATCTCCATCGATGGCGCCACGCTGTACTGTACCCACCAGCCCTGCTCCGTATGCACGCGCATGATCATCAACGCCGGGATCCGCCGCGTGGTGTATGAGCAGGGATACCCGGACGATTTTTCGCTGGAGCTGTTCCATGCCGCGGGGATCCGGCTGGAACGCTTTTTGCCCGAAAGCGGGGAGACGGTCAAATGCTGAAAAAACTGCTCTGCCTCCTGCTGTGCTGTATGCTGCTGCCGTCGGCCGCCCTTGGCGAAGTCCAGCCCAATCCGATTGCGCTTTTGACGGACGACGAGATCCCGCCCACGCCGGACGGGCTGCACTACTATCTGCTCCTGTGCTCGGACCGCAAGGTTTCCTCCGCCGATAACCCCGGCAATACCGACGGCATCATGCTGCTGGCGGTCGATACCGTTGCCAACCGCGTCATGCTCGTTTCCTTCATCCGCGACATGCTGCTCGTGCGTCCCGACGGCCAGTTCGGCCGCATCAACGGCATTGCCAAACGCTTTTCCCCCGAGGAGCTGATGAAAACGATCAACCGTCATTTCGGCCTCCGCGTGGAAAAATACATTCTGGTCAACTGGAGCGGCGTGGAAAGCATCATCGACGCGTTGGGCGGCGTGGAGGTTGAACTGACGAGCGGCGAGGTCATCCGCCTGCGCGACAAGCAGGCCTATATGTCTGACTGGGCCGTACCGGAGCTGAAAAATGCCGGTACCTACCGTCTGCGCGGCTATGCCGCCGTAACTTATATGCGCATCCGTTCCGATACCGCCGTGGACGGCGAAAGATACGATTACCGCCGCACCACCCGCGCGCGCAACGTGGTCATTTCCCTGGCCGACAGCCTGCGCGATATTTCCTGGAGCGAGGCGCTGACGCTGGCAACCACCACCGTATGGCAATGCATTGCCGGCACCAACATGACCCTGGCCGACATGGTGGAGGCTGCCGGCTATGCCTTTGCCCTGCGCAGCGCCGAAATTGAGCAGCTGCGCATCCCCGTGGACGGTACGGGGGCCGAATTCTACTATAAAGAAATGGCGA